>JAIPCF010000058.1 GCA_021738385.1 Sulfuritalea sp.
AAAGCCAAACTGAAAATCGCTGCTACCGAACATATGGTCAAACTCGAGCAATCACCCGAGCGCATCAAAAGCTTCTTCCAAGACCCGCGTGTCAAGTATGCCGCGTGAAACTTCAAACTTCAGCTGGCCGGATCAATAGTGATCGGTCGTACTTGACCAGAAGCCGCAAATATTGAGCCGGCGAAGCAGCGCTGTTTCTATTGCGGCCGATACAGGACCAGACGACCGAGAACGTCCAGTTCACCTTTGTCATCGGCTGTAGTGATCACCGCCTCACCATAGGTGGGCTGCTCTCCTGTCAGGCTGTCAATGTTCGGCAAATGCATCACCAGTACCATGGGGCGCGCGCCACGGTACTTCCTGATCCAGTCCGCTGCCGCCGCCAGAAACTCCTGAAACCGGGCGGCATCGCCGGTGGCTGACTCACGCAGTTTGGGGTCGAGTTCTGCTTCACCAAACGCCAGCATTGCGGTATCACGCGTGCGGCACATCGCTGAACTTACAACCCTTGGCACAACGCCATGTTCGCGGAACTGCTTGCCGATCAGTTCGGCTTCCCTCCTTCCACGAGGCGTCAGCATGTTCTCTCCGGCGCACTGCCCCGAGGGGTCGTAGGTAGCGCCCGTTCCGCGACCCACTTCGGTATGCCGCATGACGATCACAATATTGGGCTGACTGGCAATTGCCTGCCACAGCGCATCATCGGCACTCGCTGAAGTTGACGTAAGCCAGAAAACCCCAAGCATGAGGTACAAAGCGGTTTTGGCGAGGTGGTTGCTCAGCATGGTATTTCCTTCGCATATTTTTCCGGCACTCCCGGTGCCGGAGCTTGATTGCAAGGCGTTTGGCAAGCAGAATGATACCAATGCGAACTCGCCGGCTGCGCTGCACTGCTCTCCGCGATGACCACTGCCTGCCAACCGTCATGTGAGGATATCCCCATGTTCGGCAAATCCACCTTCAAGTTCCTCGAAGAACTGGCCGCCAACAATGACCGCCCCTGGTTCGAGGCCAACAAGCCGCGCTACGAAGCGTTGGTGCGCGAACCGGCGCTCGAGTTCATTGCGGCAATGGCACCGGCGCTGGAAAAGTTTGCGCCGCATTTTCGCGCCGAGCCGCGCAAGATGGGCGGCTCGCTGATGCGCGTGTTTCGCGATACGCGCTTTTCACGCGACAAGACACCGTACAAGACCAATATCGGCATCCAGTTTCGACACGAACTGGGCAAGGATGTTCATGCGCCGGGTTTTTATGTGCATGTAGCGAATGATGGTTGCTTTTTGGGTGCCGGATGCTGGCAGCCCGAGAGTGATGCGCTCGGCCGGATACGCGATCTGATTGCAGCAAAGCCGGAGCGCTGGCAAGCCTTACTCAGTGATCGCAAATTCGCTGCACTTTGGGCGCTTGCGGGAGACAGACTGACTCGTCCACCCCGCGGCTACGCTGCCAATCATGTCTCAATAGAGGACCTGAAACGCAAGGACTTCATAGGCCTTGCCGCCTTGTCCAATACGGAAGTCACCGGCCCCGGCCTGGTCAAACTGGCCGCCACGCGATTTGCCACTGCGGCTCCGTTCATGAGATTTCTGTGCGAAGCACAGGGTGTGCAGTATTGAAACTCGCAACCAGGTAGTCATGCTGGCGGACGTTGTAGCGATTGCCAGTACCATTCGACATGCTCGACATCCTCTACCGCGACGACCAACTGATTGCCATCAACAAGCCGGCCGGGCTGCTGGTTCACCGCAGCAACATCGATCGCCACGAGACACGTTTTGCCGTGCAACTGCTACGCGATCAGATTGGCTGCCGAGTGCTTCCCTTGCACCGACTCGACAAACCCACTTCGGGTGTACTGCTGTTCGCGCTCGATCCCGTAAGTGCAAAAACGGTCGGCTTGCAGTTTGAACGCAACCTGGTACAAAAGCACTATCTGGCCGTGGTACGCGGCTGGCCGCCCGAATCGGCGGTAATTGATCATCCGCTATCGCGTCAGTTTGATGATTATGGCCGACGCTTCAACGCCGACAATCCGGCCGAACAACTACCTGCCGTTACTGAATACCGGCGTTTGGCCTGCATTGAACTGAAAGAGGCAGTCGATCGCTACCCTACGTCACGCTACGCCTTGATCGAACTGATACCAAAAACCGGCCGCCAACACCAGTTGCGCCGTCACCTGAAGCACATTTCACACCCCATCATTGGCGACGCCAACTGGGGCAAAGGTGTCCATAACCGATTCTTTCAACAGCGATTCGATTGCCATCGTTTATTGCTGACCAGTATTCGTCTGGAACTCCAGCACCCACAGACCGGTTGCGCACTATCCATTACGGCCCCTTTGGAGGACAATTTCACCCATGTAATTAGGGCTTTCGGCTGGGACTCGATTCATGGAAAACCATGATATTTGTATGGGAAATATCGATTCGAAGTTGATCTGATATTTTTTTCTTGCCTGAGTATTCCGCGACAAACCGCAAGCAAAAAGGGATACGCTTTTTTGTCGAATATTTTTACGGTGCCAATGAGCCGATTATGCTCATTAACTATTATTTCCTGCTATTCTCGCTTTCGAGCGGTACCTTCGGCTTCAACAGCGAGTGTCTAGAGACCAAGCGTGCAGCAATAAGTGCTGTTTTCACCTGAACCATAGATGACGTCATGGTATTCAGTGTGATTCAAGCGGTTTTTTGGCAAACGTCAGGAGGTTTGTAAGTGCTTAAGCTTTTTGTTTTTTGGGGGTTGTTCGCCCTGGTATTAACGGGTGTAGTAGTGACCTTGATGCGCAATCGCGCCCGTCGAGCAATTGAGCGTGCATATGCCAGGGAACGCAGTGCAAAACTCGCAGCAACCAAAGTTAAAGCCGAACCCAACACTAAACCTCACGCGTCAATAAAAGAACGCGCCGCTTCCAGCCCAGCCAACCCTGTTGCCCATTCTGCAGCGAGCACCGCTCCCTCTGAGAAAGCCCCAAAGACAGAACAAGCCGCGAATACCGAAAAAGTCGAGAGCGCTGAACCAGCAGTTTTCGACCCTAACGCGACTCGGATTCATTTTGGAGCGTCATCATCTGACGCCTCCTTGGCGGAGTTGGAACGCGATCAGGCGGACTTGCCCGCCGATAGCATGGTCAAGCTGGTTTGTGTCGGTGGCCACCTGAAAGGTAAAAGTTTTCCCGTCACTGCTGCCGGCATCACGGTTGGACGCGACCCGGAGAATGTAGTCGCCATCACCGACCCACGCGTTTCCTCCCACCACGCCTGGGTTGGAATCATTGATTCAAAGGTGGTTTTACGTGACCTGGGATCGACCAACGGTACTTTTCTGAATGCCCATATGAGCTCGCTGGTGCAAGAAGTCGTACTGAGTCCTGGCGATACGATTTTCTTTGGTGGACACGGCGGCGATCAGTTCCGTTTAGTGGTGGATTGAGAAATCTCGGTCTTGTAACAATGCCTGGAAGTGCTTTGATAACAACCCGGACTTGCGTTGCTCAAAACAAGCCGGACGACTACCAGGTGACGCTGAAAAATCCCCACTGAAAGCAGTCTGGGCAACCGCGTAGCTGCTCTTGGTCCGATACCTGCCGAACTGCCTTCCTGGCCACGCAGGCGGCTTGCAGCTAGAATCGCTCCCCCACCCTTCTCCTGCCACCCAGAACGCAAGCGTGTCCATTCGCAAAGAAACCGATTGGCCCGCCGTGATGGCCGCCGTACTGTGCGGTGTCGCGGTCGCCATGAATGTCGGCAAAGTCCCGATATCCCTGCCACAGCTGCGCACCGAGTTCGGCTTGTCGCTTGTCTCGGCAGGCTGGCTTTCTTCCATGATCAACACACTTGCGATGGTAACGGGCGTGTTCTTTGGTCTGCTGGGAGACCGCTTCGGTGCATTGCGAACCTGCCTGGCCGGAATGCTCGTGAGCGTTCTCGGCGGTGCGCTTGGGCTTGCTGCGGACAGTGAGTTTGCACTACTGATTTCACGGTTTGCCGAAGGTGCTGGCGCGATGGCGGTCGCTGTATCGGCTCCGGCTCTGCTGAGTTCAGCCAGCGCACCTATTGACCGACGCTTTACGCTCAGCATCTGGAGCGCCTACATGCCAGCGGGTACCGGCCTGGCAATGATCGTCGCACCTGCGGTGATGCCGTCCTTCGGCTGGCGCGGTATCTGGTGGCTGACCCTGGCGGCACTGTTCCTGTCATCGATCGCGATTTACCGCTTTCGGCCTGCTTATCGCTTGGCGCCGCCGGCGAAGCTCGATTCTCACCCTTTGGCCGTGGCCAGAGAGGCCTTGGCCCAACCCGCTGCCTGGCTGCTCGCTTTTGCCATGGGCAGTTGGACCATTCAGTATTACGCACTGGTTGTCTGGCTGCCGACCTTTCTCAAGGAGCAACGTGGCTATGGATCACTCAGCGTAGCCGTTCTGTCCAGCCTGGTGGTGCTGATCAATGTGCCGGGCAATCTACTCGGTGGACGACTGCTCCAAAGAGGGGTTCACCGTGGCAAGCTGATCGCCGCGTCCAGCCTGCTTACCGGACTCAGCGGAATTGGTATATTTCTCGATCTGCTGCCCGACATTCTGCGCTATGGCCTGTGCGTGACGCTTTCCTTCGTTGGCGGACTGATCGCAGCCGCCGTACTCACGGCCTCCGCCAGCCTCGCGCGAAACCCCAGACAGGTTGGCACGCTGCAAGGCCTGTTTATGCAAATCGGCAATCTTGGCGCCTTTGTCAGCCCTCCCCTGATTGCGGTGGTGGTCGCAAGCAGCGGATTATGGAGCGATGCCTGGGTCGTGACTGCCGCTGCAGCATTTTTCGGTATCGTTCTCGGCTTGATGCTGTACCGACTGGATCTCAGAATCCGGCACTAGCCGAGCAATACGGGCCAGAGAGATAAATAGCCGCGCAGGAGACTTTGCGGGCCGGAGCACCCTCTTCGAAAGCAGGCATCAATTGCTCAAGCGCGTAAGATGTCGCCCTTTTCGGTGATCGATGCATTACGGCGATCATCCTGCCCTTTCCTGAGACTCGACCATGCCCGACTCAATTGTTCCACTGCTCGCTACCGCATTTGATGCGCGCGCCGAACTCCTGCCGCGCCTGCATGCCGAGCAAACCGACTGCTACCGCATGTTTCACGGCAGCGTCGAAGGGCATCCCGGCCTCACCATCGATCGCTATGGCGATCTGCTTCTGGTTCAGTGCTTTCACAGCCCCTTGAGCACGGAGAGCCTGAACGACGTGGAGGGCTTTTATTCTGAACGGATGCCAAACCTGGCGCTGGTCTACAACGACCGCAGCCAGGCCAATTCCCGCATCGGCAACCCGTTGTCAGGCGATCAGCTAAATGCCGCGATGGCGACGCGCGAGGTACATGAGATAGGGGTCAGCTACCGCATCCAGGGACGCCATGCTGGCCAGGACCCGTGGCTGTTTCTCGATCTACGAGCGGCCCGGCGTCGAGTCATGCAGGAAGCAAGCGGCAAATCTCTGCTCAACGTATTCGCCTATACCTGCGGTGTCGGTATTGCAGCAGCCAAAGCCGGTGCGCGCTTTGTCGTTAATGTGGATTTCGCCGAATCCAGCATTCTGATCGGCAAGGAAAACGCACGGCTGAATGATCTGTCCGCACGCCCGCGCTTCATCAAAAGCGATGCATTCGCCGCCATGCGCCAGTATTCGGGCACCGGCCAGCCGGAGCGTGTACGTGGCAAGCGCATGCCGCCGTTTCCCAAGCTTGAACCACACACTTTCGATATGGTGTTTCTCGATCCACCGCGTTATGCAAAAAGTCCTTTCGGCGTGGTTGATCTGATCAACGACTACGCATCCGTGTTCAAGCCCGCACTGCTATGTACCGAACCCGGTGGCACGCTGATTTGCACCAATAACGTTGCCGATGTGCAACGCGAAGTCTGGCTTGATCTACTGCAGCGCAGCGCAGCGAAGGCAGGTCGGCCTATAAGTGAAATGGAATGGATCATGCCGGAATCCGACTTTCCGAGTTCCGATGGCCAAGCTCCTCTCAAAATAGCCCTGCTGAGGGTCTGACACTGAGACTCCGGTGTAATAAGCATCCCCGAGGACTCAAAAACCAGGCCGCCGTTGAATAAAATCGGGCAAACTTGGCCGGATTAGGGGATAATGCGCGGTTCGCCGGCCGCATCACGCGTGTCCGGCCCGCCTTTTTTATGAAATTTCCTGCCCAGTGCAGGCACGCCATGACCACCTCCCCAGACAGTATTGCCGCCGGGTTCGATACCCTCGGGCTCGCAGAGCCATTGCTTAAAGCCCTCGCCGATGTCGGCTATGAAATCCCCTCGCCCATTCAGGCCGCTTGTATTCCGGTTCTGCTGGCCGGTCACGACCTGCTCGGCGAAGCCCAAACCGGCACCGGCAAGACGGCCGCCTTCGCCTTGCCGATGCTGCAGAAGATCGACCTCAAGCGCGCCGTGCCACAGGCATTGATCCTTACGCCGACACGCGAACTTGCCATTCAGGTCGCGGAAGCGTTGCAAAAATACGCTCACCACATGCCCGGCTTCCATGTGTTGCCGATCTACGGCGGGCAGAGCATGGTGGTGCAATTGCGTGCGCTCTCGCGCGGCACCCATGTCATTGTCGGCACTCCGGGCCGCGTCATGGACCACCTTGAGCGCAAGAGCCTGGTGCTCAACAATCTATCCATGCTGGTGCTCGACGAGGCCGACGAGATGCTGCGCATGGGCTTTATTGACGACGTCAAATGGATTCTCGAGCACACTCCGGCCGAACGTCAGACGGCGCTGTTCTCGGCCACCATGCCGGACGTAATTCGCCGTGTGGCGCACAAGCATTTGCGCGAGCCTCGCGAGGTAAAAATTCGCTCCGCCACCTCGACAGTGGTGACTACCAGCCAGTCTTACTGCCAGACGCATACCGGACAGAAGCTTGAGGCGCTGACGCGCATTCTCGAAGTGGAAGACGATTTCGATGCCGCCATAATATTCGTGCGAACCAAAACCGCCACCGTCGAACTCGCTGACAAATTGGAGGCGCGCGGTTATTCCGTTGCAGCGCTCAACGGTGACCTGACTCAAGGGCTGCGCGAGCAGGTCATCGAGCGCCTCAAGGCCGGCACCATCGACATCGTGGTCGCCACGGACGTCGCGGCGCGCGGCCTCGACGTGGCGCGTGTCAGCCATGTCATCAATTATGACGTGCCCTACGATACCGAGGCCTACGTGCATCGCATCGGCCGTACCGGCCGTGCCGGCCGAACCGGTCGTGCGATCCTTTTTCTGGCGCCGCGCGAGATGTACATGCTCAAACTGATCGAGCGTGCAACCAAGCAAAAGATCACCGCGCTAACCATGCCGACCCCGGGCGAAGTCGCCAATCGACGTGTCGCCCAGTTTACCCAGCAGATAGTGGATATCATCAAAAATGAGAAGCTGGATTTCTTTTTCGACGTGGTACGCCGTATTGAGGGTGAACAGGATATCGCCGCCCGCGAAATAGCCGCTGCCCTGGCCTGGTTATCAACGCGCGAGCGCCCCTTGCAGATGCCTGGCGCCAACGACCATGCGCCGCGTGATACCGCTTCGATTCCAAACGCCGTATCGCCAGCGCCGAGTTTTTCCCGCGACAAGGAACGCAAGCCTGACGCCAAGGCGCGCACCAAGTCGGATGAAAGTTATCCCGCTGCGGAGCCGCGTCGTGAGCGCCCGGCCAAGGACGGACGCAGCGACACACCGGTCAAGCAGCGCAGCTTCGCTGAAGGCACGCTGGCCCGCTATCGCATCGAGATCGGCCGCAATCAGGGTGTGCTGCCCAAGGAAATTGTTGGCGCCATCGCCAACGAAGCTGGTATCGCCGGCAAGGACATCGGCCAGATCAACCTATTCGACGACTACACCTCGGTGGAACTGCCAGCCAATTTGCCAGCGGACCTGATGGACATACTGCGCCGCATCCGTGTGCGTCAGTTTGCGCTCAAGACGCGCATCATGGAGCCGGGCGAGTTCGTCGATACGCGCCCTCCCCGTCGCGCAACACCGGCGCGCGAGGGCAAGAAGCCGGATTGGAAAAAACCCGACGGCAAAAAACCTGAGTGGAAGAAGCGGGAACGCTGAATCTGCGGCAACCTGATTCAGGAGGCAGCATCATGGCGGTATTCAAACTCGGTGACCGACAACCCACCCTGGGACAGGATGTCTGGATCGCCCCCAATGCCACGGTAATCGGCGATGTACGCTTGGGCGACAACGCCAGTGTCTGGTGGAATTCGGTACTGCGCGGCGATAGCGACACGATCACTATTGGTGCCAACACCAACATCCAGGACAGCTGCGTGCTGCACGTGGATGAAGGCGTACCGCTTACCGTGGGTGCCAATGTCACCGTCGGGCATATGGTGATGCTGCACGGCTGCACCATCGGTGACGAGTCGCTGATCGGCATCAAGTCAGTGATTCTGAACAAAGCCGTCATTGGTCGCCATTGCATCATCGGCGCCAACTCGCTGGTACCGGAAGGCAAGGTCATACCCGAACGCTCGCTGGTGATGGGATCGCCAGGCAAGGTGGTACGCCAGTTGAGTGACGAAGAAGTGGCCCGCCTGCGCGACGCCGCAAAGGGCTACGTAGCCAATTCGCGGCGCTACCGCGCGGAACTACAGCAAGAGAGCTGATTCAGCGAGTAGTTTTAGGCTGCTCCTCGGGTTTGGCAGTTGATTTGGCCGGCAATTTGAATATTGGAGAGGCCGTCGGCGCGGGTACAGGCACCGCCTTTTGTGGCACCTGGACGAAGATCTCACCCTCCTTGATCATTCCAAGATCGTAGCGAGCACGCTCTTCGATGGCCTCGAAGCCGGCTTTGAGATCTCGCACTTCGGCATCCATGGCTGCATTGCGCTGCTCAAGCTTGCGATTGGTTTCTCGCTGCGCCTGCAACTGGCGGTCATAGTCCCAGACGCGGAGCCATCCTCCCTTGCCCAGCCACAAAGGATATTGCAGCAGGGCGATAAGGACGACCAGCACCAGCGTCGGCCAGTTCATCGCGTGGAGATTGCTGTCGCCTACTTTCTGATGTTGTAGAAAGCGTCCAAGCCCGGATAGCCGGCGGTATCGCCGAGGTCTTCCTCAATCCGCAGCAACTGGTTGTACTTGGCGATGCGGTCCGAGCGACTGAGCGAGCCGGTCTTGATCTGCATCGCGTTCAAACCAACCGCGATATCGGCAATGGTCGAATCCTCCGTCTCACCGGAACGATGTGAAATCACTGCCGTATAGCCGGCGCGCTTGGCCATTTCAACCGCGGCGAAAGTTTCGGTCAGCGTGCCGATCTGGTTGATTTTCACCAGGATCGAATTGGCAATCCCCTGGGCGATGCCTTGCTTGAGAATTTTCGGATTGGTAACAAAAATGTCGTCGCCGACAATTTGCACTTTCTTGCCCAGGCGATCGGTCAGCAGCTTCCAGCCCGGCCAGTCGCCCTCGGCCATGCCGTCCTCGATGCTGATGATGGGATAGCGATCGGCCAGCGTCGCCAGATAATCGGTAAAGGCTTCCGACGTCAGTTCAAGTTTTTCCGAGGCCAGGACATAGCGACCGTCGCGATAAAACTCCGAAGCCGCGCAATCCAGGCCCAACACGACATCCTGGCCCGGCATGTAGCCCGCGGACTCTATGGCCTTGAGAATCAGTTCAATGGCTTCGTCATTGCCCGCGACATTGGGTGCAAAACCGCCTTCGTCTCCCACCGTTGTCGGGTAGCCTTTCTTGTCCACCAGTTTCTTGAGGTGATGAAACACCTCGGCACCACAGCGCAGTGCCTCACGAAAGCTGCCGGCGCCCACCGGCAGAATCATGAATTCCTGGATATCCAGATTGTTGTTGGCATGTGCACCGCCATTGATGACATTCATCATCGGCACCGGCATTTGCATCGGGCCGGAACCGCCAAAATAGCGATAAAGCGGCAGCCCCGCTTCCTCGGCAGCGGCTTTGGCCACAGCCATCGACACGGCGAGAATGGCGTTGGCGCCGAGGCGCGATTTGTTATCAGTGCCGTCAAGGTCAATCAGGGCCATATCGATAAAAGCCTGTTCTTCGCCATCGAGTCCGATAATTGCCTCGGAAATCTCGGTATTGACGTTTTCAACGGCCTGCACCACACCCTTACCCAGATAACGGCCGGCATCGCCGTCCCGCAATTCAATGGCTTCGCGCGACCCGGTGCTCGCGCCTGACGGCACGGCGGCACGCCCCATGACGCCCGACTCGAGCAGCACATCGGCTTCCACCGTGGGGTTTCCCCGAGAGTCAAGAATCTCGCGTGCGACGACATCAACGATTGCACTCATGGCTATTTCCTTTTGAAAAAATTACAAACCTTCAACTAGCAGCATGTCGAAATTCGACACGCCTTCGCGCGCCTTGCGCGCTTCAACATATTCCGGTGAATCGTAAAACTTTCTGCCGATTTCCATGCTCGGAAACTCGAGAACCACCAAACGCTGCGGATGCCAGTTGCCTTCCTGCGTCTCGTAGGGTGATCCGCGCACGAGATAGCGGCCGCCGTATGCACTGACGGCGATTTCTGCGAGACGACGGTATTCGAGCATCCTATCCGGATCGCTGGAACGGGCGTCTACCACCATGTACGCTGGCTTACTCATGCTGTCATCCCCTTTTTCTTGACCAGTATGTCCAACTCCATTAATTGTTCGAGCAAATCACTCATTGAGGACAGCGGCCAGGCGTTGGGTCCGTCCGACAAGGCCTTGTCCGGATCGGGGTGAGTTTCCATGAACACACCGGAGACGCCAACGGCCACTGCCGCACGCGCCAGCAGGGGCACAAACTCGCGCTGGCCACCGCTGCGATCACCCTGCCCGCCCGGCAACTGCACCGAATGGGTGGCATCGAAAATCACCGGACAATTCGTCTCGCGCATGATGGCGAGACTGCGCATGTCGGACACCAGATTGTTGTAGCCGAATGAAGCACCGCGTTCGCAAACCATGATGCTGTTGGTGTCCACGTCCGCACCACCCACCTTTGCAACAATAGCCTCTTTCGCCTTCATCACCACGTGCTTCATGTCGCCCGGCGCCATGAACTGCCCCTTCTTGATATTCACCGGCTTGCCCGAAGCGGCGCAGGCCTGGATAAAGTCTGTCTGGCGACAGAGAAAGGCTGGGGTTTGCAATACGTCGACCACTGAAGCAACCTGCGTCACTTCATGCTCGGCATGCACGTCTGTCAGCACCGGAACATTCAGCTGTTTTTTTACTTCGGCAAGAATGTCCAGCCCGCGCTCCATCCCAAGCCCACGGAATGACGTGCCAGAACTCCGATTGGCCTTGTCGTAGGATGACTTGTAGATAAAATTCAGTCCCAATCCGCGGCATATTTCCTGCAAGCGTCCTGCCGTATCAAATGCCATGTCGCGCGACTCGATCACACAGGGACCCGCGATCAGGAACAGCGGTTGATCGAGTCCGACATCAAACCCGCAGAGTTTCATTGCCGTGACTTCCGAAACTCCAGCGCCGCCTGCACGTAGGCAGTGAACAAGGGATGACCATCACGCGGATTGGAAGTGAATTCCGGGTGAAACTGACAGCCAACAAACCATGGATGTTCGCTTTCGGGCAATTCAACCATTTCGCACAGCGTCTTGCCCTCGGCTGATGTACCCGACACACGCAACCCGGTTTGCTCCAAGCGAGGAAGATAGGCGTTATTCACCTCATAGCGATGACGATGGCGTTCGGTGATGACTGGACTGCCATATACCTTGCGCGCCAGCGATCCTTCGGCGAGCGTACATTTCTGTCCACCCAGACGCATCGTGCCACCCAGGTCCGAATTCGCATCACGAGTTTCGATCTTGCCTTCGCGATCCAGCCATTCGGTAATCAGCGCGATGACCGGATGCGGTGTTCCGGCGTCGAATTCGGTGCTGTGCGCGCCAGCCAGCCCGGATACATCCCGGGCGAATTCGATAACCGCGAGTTGCATACCGAGACAAATGCCGAGATACGGCACTTTGTTTTCCCGCGCATAGCGAATCGCTGCGATCTTGCCTTCGGTTCCGCGTCGGCCAAAGCCGCCGGGAACCAGAATGGCATCCATCTCCGCCAGCGCTCCCGATGATCCCTGCTCAAGATCTTCGGAATCGATATAGTGAATCTTGACCCGACTACGGCAGTGAATGCCTGCATGCACCAGTGATTCGGTCAGGGATTTGTAGGATTCGGTGAGATCGACGTACTTGCCGACAAACGCAATATTGACCTCGTGCTGCGGATGTTCCAATGCATCTACCAGTTTTTTCCACACCGACAGATCGGCGGCGCGAGCAAGAATCCCCAATTTGTGGCAGACGATCTCGTCGATCATCTGGTCATGCAACATGGCGGGAATCTTGTAGATGCTGTCTGCATCCAGCGCGGAAATTACTGCTTCCGTCTGTACATTGGTGAATAAAGCGATCTTGCGCTTTTCATCGATCGGAATCTCACGATCGGCACGGCACAGCAGGATGTCCGGCTGGATACCAATCTCACGCAATTCCTTTACCGAATGCTGGGTCGGCTTGGTCTTGAGTTCCCCCGCCGTCGGAATCCAGGGCACCAGCGTCAGGTGGATGTAGCAAGCATTGCTGCGACCTTCCTGAATGCCCATCTGGCGAATGGCCTCGAGAAACGGCAGAGACTCGATGTCGCCGACCGTGCCGCCAACCTCGATGATCGCCACATCGGCACCTTCGGCGCCGCGCTTGATGAATATCTTGATTTCATCGGTGATATGCGGGATCACCTGAACGGTTTTACCCAGGTATTCGCCGCGCCGCTCCTTCTTGATCACCGATTCATAGATCTGACCAGTGGTGAAGTTATTGCGGCGGCCCATCTTGGCACTGGTAAAGCGCTCATAGTGGCCAAGATCGAGATCTGTCTCGGCACCATCCTCGGTGACGAAAACCTCGCCGTGCTGAAACGGCGACATCGTGCCTGGATCAACGTTGATATAGGGATCGAGCTTGAGGTGGGTAACCTTTATGCCGCGAGACTCAAGGATCGCGCCCAAACTGGCAGCGGCGATCCCTTTGCCTAGACTTGAGACGACGCCGCCTGTAACAAATACGTATTTAGCCATGGAAATGCGGGAGCGGGAAATTCCAATAATAGCGGAAAAATTCAGCCCGATTGAAATCCCGCGCCAGGCGGGCTCCGACGCGACAGCAAAACCTCAGCGAATCGATTTCACCTCATTTTTTGCGTCTCTTTTGCTCAAACGATCGGCCAATGCACCGAGGTTTCCCAGCGAAACAATATGGGCATGAATCAGAGCCAGGCTGCCCGCAACAAACAGTTCATGAACCACGTCGCGATCCAGATTGCGCAGCTTGCTCTCGTCCACTACATTCAGGCCATTGAGACGAAACTGGCGACCATCGTTGAGTTGCGCCAGGGAATCCGCCTGCCGTAAAAGCCCCAGCGCTTCAAGCCGCTGTCCCAGTGCCTCGGTTGCTAAAGTCGCCTGATGGAACTCGCCAAGAAACTTCATCGCGTGGTCCAGTTGCGCTGTCGGCTTTCCGGCTCTGAACAACGGCTCACCGACGTCGGTATCAAAGCACGGCGATGCTTCGTCGATGCACACCAGCATTTCACCCTGCGCTCCTTTGCCTGGAACAAATGGATAACGACGCACGAAGGCCGGCACATAGCGAGCATCCCATTTCCCCTCCGTACCGATGAAGAGATTTTCACTTTCGCGCAGCCCAAGCAGGGCTGCAGGTACGTATCCGGCTTCGCTGCGAGTGAAGACAATCGGGTACTCGCGCGCGCATTCCAGAAACTCGCTGATCAAAAGCGGCACCGAGTTGGTTTTGGCGGCGAAGAGGTAGTTGTCTGCGGGCCTCACTTTCAAATCTGCGTGAGTTTTGTCGTTGAGCGCCACCACCCGCTCATAAAAAATCATCTCGGACATCGCTATGTTTTTTTGGATGAAAACCTTGAGGCTATCACATTGACTGAAGTGCCATTTTTGCTCGATTCAGCGGAAAAGACGGGGTGCTCAGCGCGTATAATCTTTTTTTTGCCCCGCGCAGGAACAGTCATGGAAGCCGAACACATCAACGCCATTGCCCACCGTATCGCCGACCTTACCGGTCGTAGCGAGCAACTGCGGAGGTATCTTTGACTACGATGGAAAAGCGGAAAAACTCACCGAGCTGAACCAGATTCTCGAAGACCCAAAACTTTGGGATGACACCGAACGTGCCCAGTTGCTGGGGCGGGAAAAAAGATCCCTGGAGACTGTAGTCGAAACGCTCAGCGGCGTGGGATCGCAACTTGCCGAAGCACAGGACCTGTTCGATCTGGCCAGGGACGAGGAAGACGAAGAAACCCTGAAGGCCGTCGAGAGCGACCTTGACGCGGCTGAAAAACTGGTTGCCGATCTTGAATTTCGCCGCATGTTCAATAATCCGGCCGACCCCAACAACTGTTTCATCGATATTCAGGCGGGCGCCGGTGGCACCGAAGCCTGCGACTGGGCCTCGATGTTGCTGCGCCAGTATTTGAAATACTGCGAGCGCAAAGGATTCAAGACTGAATTGCTGGAGCAAACCGAAGGTGACGTGGCCGGAATTCGCAGTGCTTCGATCAAGGTCGAGGGTGATTATGCCTATGGTTTTTTGCGCACCGAAACCGGGGTGCACCGTCTTGTGCGCAAGTCACCCTTCGATTCTTCGGGTGGCCGCCACACCAGTTTTGCCAGTCTTTACGTCTATCCAGAGATCGACGATTCAATTGAAATAGAGGTCAACCCCGCCGACCTGCGCACCGATACATTTCGCGCTTCGGGAGCCGGTGGTCAGCACATCAACAAGACCGATTCGGCAATTCGCATCACTCACATTCCCACCGGTATTGTGGTGCAGTGCCAAAATGATCGCTCGCAGCATCGCAATCGCGCCGAGGCAATGACCATGCTGAAATCGCGCCTCTACGAACTCGAATTGCGTAATCGTCAAGCCGAAGCCGACAAGCTCGAAGCCGGCAAGACCGACGTCGGCTGGGGCCATCAGATTCGCAGCTATGTGCTCGATAACTCGCGCATCAAGGATTTGCGCACCAATGTGGAAATTTCAGCCACCCAGAAGGTGCTCGACGGCGACCTCGACCAGTTCATTGAAGCCAGCCTGAAACAGGGCGTGTAGCAGTCCCCCACTGGCCCGTTGTGAATACCGACACCGACCACGAATCAAGCACCGAACTCGACGCCCTGTTGCGCATGGGTGTGCAGGCCGCCCTTGCCAGCCCCGACTTCAAGCAGGCCTTCGAAACATTTCTCGCCGAAATGTCGCGGCAGGTTCCGGGTTTCGCCGCTCGCCTTCCGCCCGGCGCGGAACGGTCGATCGGCCTGGCGCTGTTTCGCGAAATATGGAACCACACGCCCCGACCCGAGCAGGGCTGGAAGCGGCTGTCCCTGCCCAAGCCCGAGCGCAATGCGCCCTGCCCCTGCGGCTCCGGCAAAAAATACAAGCAGTGCTGCGCTCCACGGGAAGGAATCTCTCCCTTCCCCAGTGACGGATTTACCGTGCTGAGCTATGTCCTCGAAACCGTCCCCGTGGCGGACTACGGAAATGTGCCTTTCCGGCAACTCGATCCCGAAGAAGTCGCGCATGTCGCTTCCGAATGGCAAAACGACGGCCGTATCGAACCCGCCGCGCTGTTGCTCGAAGCGCTGCTGGCCCCCGGCAACAAGCTGGACTCGCGCCACGAGCCCGCCTTCGATACATTGTGCGGCCTCTATCTTGATGACGGCCGCGCAGAGGCACGGCTGGCCCTGGTCGAGCGCGTCATGCAGTGCCAGGGCAAGCCGCTGCGCGCCGCCGCCTGGCAGCGCCGGGCGACGCTGCACGCCGACAGCGGCGAGTATGTCCAGGCCTGGGAGGTGTTCAAGGAAGCGCAACGGCTCGACCCGGACAACCCCTCGCTGGCCCATCTCGAACTGGTTCTCCTCGCCAACCAGGACCGCTACGACGAGGCCCGGACGCGCGCCGCCTTCTGGGCCAGACGTCTGGTCAAACTCGGCTACGGCGACGAACCCATCGTCGCCCTGATGGAGGACGTGGCGCGCGACCCGGAGGTGCTTCGTGCGATGCTCGCCGAGCACGGCGAAGACTGGGATGCCGAAGCCACGCCGGAAGACCTCGACGCGCTGGAACGCCTGATCGGAAACCTGCCGGCGCCGTCCTGCCAGTACCGACTTTCGCCGCAGGACGGTGGCGCCGGCCCGCTGCAAGCCTTGCCTGAACTCGACGCCGTCGAGCAGGACTGGGACGATATCTACTGGGGAGATGCCGAGGAGCGCAATTCCTGGAGCGACGCCCGCTGGCTGGTCTGGCTGGGCGGCCATCCGCTCGCCTGGCAAAGCTTTGCGGTGATCGAAGACCTGATCGGCATCCTCGAAGACAGCCTGTTTCCCGAAGACGCCGACGATCGGCTCGACGGGATGGAAGACCGCCTGTACGACCACGCGATCGCCCTGCTGCGCAAGGTCCTGGCCGACAACCGGGCGAAAGGGCTCACGCTGGCCTGGGGCTGGAGGGAGAACCGGCCCGCGCTGCGGCTGTTGATGCAAAAGATCGACATGGCGCGTTACACGCCGGAGGAACTGCCCCTGCTCGAATGGCTGGTGCTCACGCTCAACCCCGACGACAACGGCTGCCAGCGCGAACGTCTGGTGCATGCCTGTTGCGAAGCCGGACACCCGGCCGACGCGCTGGCGGTCTGCGACCGCTACCCCGGCGACGATATGGCCGGCATCCTGTATGGCCGCGTGCTGGCGCTCTACCTGCTGGGCCGGCGCAGCGACGCCGTGGCGGCACTCGCCCATGCCGCAAAACGCCTGCCCAAGGTGCTCAAGACCCTGGTCGCCGCCCGCCCCAAAATGCCACCGCTGACGCCGGGAATGGTCACGCACGGCGGCGACGACGAAGCCTGGCGCTATCGCGTGGCGAGTCTGGAAACCTGGGCGAAATGCGAGGCGCTGGACTGGCTGAAGCAAACCGCCGGCAGCAAGCCCTGAGGCAGGCGCCTGCGAAACAAAACACACGATCGGAAGCTTTGAAGTCGAGGCAAGCCGGCGAGCATGGCGCTCTGGCCGGCGCAGTCCGGTTCACAAAAGTCGGCGCTGGCGGTACGGTGATTCTCTGTCGGCTTGTCGGCCGGAGCCGTCATTGGTTCCGATACTGGCTACTTCCGAGTTCGGCCATTATGGAAAGCTTTCCATAATGGCCGTTATGCATAGCCGTTGATTATGGAAAGTAGTCAACGCAGGATGGGGTGAGAGGCGGGTAATCAGGGGATCGGCAAAGGTTTGTGTTGCCGAGCGCTCGACATAATTTCTGCGGTCGTCTGAAGTAGTGGTTCCACTTTAGGAGACCACTATGAACCACACGATCAAACATCGTGCCGCACTAGGCACACGGCAATCGTCGGCAACGACGGATCACATCGTCAATGAACTGAACCGCTACGACGCGCATCTGCGCGATGTGCATGGCTTGGCCGCCGGCACCCGCAAGCACTGCACCCGTATCGTGGGGCGTTTGCTGCACCAGAAATTCGCAAAGCGACCTATCGAAATTGCCAAGCTGCGTCCGGGTGACGTGCGCGAATTTCTGGCCCGCCAACTTGATGCGTGCCAGACGCCGACCCACGCATCGAAACTGGCGTCGGCACTGCGAGGTTATTTGCGTTACCGAACCACCTGCGGTGACCAGATTGGCGCAGTGCTCGCAGTCATTCAGAATCCGGTGCATTGGAACTTGGCGACATTGCCACGCGCACTTACGCTGGAAGAGGCTGAGCGCGTGCTGGCATCCTTTCCAGCCGCCTGTCGTTGGCCGAAACGCGGCTACGCTATCGTGCGCTGTGCCCTGGACTTGGGACTGCGTGCCGGTGAGATCGCCCACCTCAAGATCAATGACATCGACTGGCGCGCCGGCACCGTTACGTTGAAGGGTACCAAGTCGCTACGACAGGACGTTCTGCCGTTGCCCATGGAAACCGGACAAGCACTGGCCGACTATTTGGAACACGAGCGTCCATTGACCACCCATCCTGCCGTCTTCGTCCGGAAACTCAACGCACAGGATCACGCCATTACGTCGATGGCGGTCCAGAAGGTGCTCAAGCACGCCTGCCAACGGGCGGGTCTGGCGCACAGCAGCGGGCATGCACTTCGGCACACCGTCGCCTGTCGTATGGTCGAGAACGGCAGTTCACTCAAGGAAGTGGCCGACGTGCTGCGTCACCGTTCACTGAACACGACACTAATCTACGCCAAGCTCGACACACCCAAGCTGGCAGCCGTTGCGTTGCCGTGGCCGGGAAGCACATCATGAGTGCGCGAATTGGCTTGCGGAAACGCATCGACGACTATGTTGCTGAGAGGCGCCGCCTGGGATTCCAGGTGTGCTCGCGTCATACGTTTCTGACCAGCTTTGCCAACTATGTTGCTTCTCAGCGTCATCGCGGGCCGCTGACGATCGACTTGATGGTGGATTGGGCGCGACAGGACAAGTGGCGACGAGGAACACCCGCGACTTGGGCCGCTCGTCTCGCCCGACTGCGGCATTTCATCCGCTACCTGAAACAGTTCGAGCCGGATACTGAAGTGCCCGATGAACGGATCTTCGGTCCGGAGGCAGGCCGTGTGGCTCCGCACATTTACCATGAAGCGGAGATCGTGGAATTGCTGGCCGCTGCCCGCAAGCTTGGGCCACGGGGTAGCGTACGCCCAGACACCTATGAGACGTTATTCGGTCTGATGGCATCCACCGGGTTGCGTGTTTCCGAGGCCATTCATCTGCGCGATGCCGATGTTGACTTCACCCGCGGGATGCTGACCGTGCGACAGACCAAGTTTGCCAAGTCGCGCCAGTTGCCATTGCACCCCAGTACCGTCGCCGCTTTGGCGCGTTACCGGCGTTTGCGAGCCAGGCATGTTTCCACAACGCAGGAAATGCCGTTTCTCATCGGCAGCCGTGGTCGACGTCTGGGGCAGCCGATTAGTGCTCGCCAAGCCCATCGTGTCTTCAATGCGCTGCGTGACAGTTTGGGTTGGGTCAATCGCGGGGCGCATGACTCACAACGCCTTCATGATTTACGGCACACCTTTGCCGTCAGGCGTTTGATGCGCTGGCATGCCGAGGGCACCGATACTGAGCAGATGATGCTGGCCTTGTCGACCTATCTTGGGCACGCCAAGATTGTCCACACCTACTGGTATCTCACGGCGGTTCCGGAGTTGATGGCCCTGGCTGGCGGCAAGTTCGAACGCTTCGCTACTCGTGAGGGAGATGGCGATGCGTAAGCAAGCCAAACAGCCGCCGTCATTCGCCGCACTGGTACAAGCCTATTTCACCGAGTACCTGACTCAACAGCGGGCCCTCAGTCCGCAAACCATTGCGGCCTACCGTGATGCCTTCATGCTGTTTCTCGCCTTTGCGGAATCCCGGCTGAGCAAGTCGCCAACAGACATGAAACTAGCTGACGTGACGCCCGACCTGCTCATGGCGTTCCTCGATCATCTGGAACGGCTGCGACACAACTCGGTGCGTAGTCGCAATGCGCGACTGGCAGCGGTGCGATCATTCCTGAAGTTCGCTGCCCACCGCGATGTATCGTCAATGCAGGTAATTGAGCGCGCACTGGGCGTTCCCATGAAACGCTTTGAGCGCCCGATGTTTGGCTACCTATCCCGCGATGAGATATTGGCCGTGATTGGCTCGCCCAGTGGAACGTGGCTGAGTCAGCGTGATCACCTGTTGTTTCTGCTGCTGTACAACACCGGCGCCAGGGTGTCGGAGATGATCGGCATCAAGGTCGGCGATGTCGTACTCGATGACAGTGCAGCGTGTGTGCATTTGCACGGAAAGGGTCGCAAGCAGCGCAGTGTTCCGCTCTGGCACTCGACGGTGAAGGCGGTGCGGGCTTGGTTGCGGTTTAATTCACAGTTCGACACCGCATCACCTTTGCTGCCAAATCGCAACGGTCATGTGATGACGCGTGCCAACGTTACCCTGCGATTGACCTTGGCCGTTCAGGCCGCCACCTCGGCCCACCCGAGCTTGGCGAATCGGCATATATCTCCGCATGTGATCCGACATACGACGGCAATGCATTTGTTACAGTCCGGCGTCGACATCAGCGTCATCGCACTTTGGCTGGGCCATGAAAGTCCCCTGACCACGCATCAGTACGTCGAGGCAGACTTGACCATGAAGGAGCGCGCCTTGTCCAGACTCCACGACCCTGCAGCCAAGACCCAGCGTTATACGGCACCTGACTCTCTGCTCGCCTTCTTGAGAAAGCTTTGATTATGTGAAGCGCAAATTTGGACCCAGCCGCTCACCAGCGGCGGTTGGCACCCACTCAAACCGACTACTTTCCATAATCAACGACTATGCATAACGGCCA
>JAIPCF010000059.1 GCA_021738385.1 Sulfuritalea sp.
TTGATCGTGGTGTAGGACAGTTGCAGGCGGGCCAGTTCCGCCGCTGCGGCATCGGCCTTGACCGCAGATTCCGCAGCGGCGGCCAGCGTGCGCATATCACCGACCTTCTCATCTGAAACAAAACCCTTGGCGCGCAGCGTGATATATCGCTCGACATCGGTGCGCGCCTTGCTCAACTGGGTTTGACTCTTTGCCAGGTTGGCTTCCATCTGATTCAGCTTTGCCTGAAAGTCTGCCGGATCAAGCCGCAGCAATACTTCGCCTTGCTTGACCTGCCGACCCTCGACGAACGCCACATCACGAACTTGTCCATCAACCCGTGATTTCAGTGTGACTGTTTCGTAAGGTAGGGTGCGACCGGTGATCTCCAGTCGCAGGGGCATGTCGCGCACGACAGCCTTGGCAAGCTTGACAGGAACCACCGCTGGTGCTTTTGCTTTCTTGCCCGCGGAATGCGTTGTTGTAGTGCCGAAATGCCATGCCGCACTGCCCGCCGCGCCAAGCACGGCAATCAGCAGCAGAATCTTGCGAGTCCCGGTCATACGTGGTGATCCTGCTCAGGGCAAGGTCGATTCGAGTGCAAACAGTTGCGAAATATCTTCACGGCGCCGCACCAGATGTACTGCCTCACCGTCAACCATGACCTCGGCGGCGCGCGGCCGGGAATTGTAGTTCGACGCCATCGCCATGCCATAGGCGCCGGCCGAAAGTATGGCCAACAGATCGCCTTCCTTCAACGCCAGTTTGCGGTCATGGCCGAGAAAATCGCCGGATTCGCAGACCGGTCCGACGATCTCGTAAGGCATTGCCTTGCTGGCCGCCGTATCACCAGCGCCGACTTTTACGATGTCGTGCCATGCGTCATACAGCGCTGGTCGCATCAAGTCGTTCATCGCAGCGTCGACCACGGCAAAATTTTTCTCCTCGCCATGCTTCAGTACCTCAACCCGGGTCAATAGCAAGCCGGCATTGCCTACCAACGAGCGGCCCGGTTCAAACAGCAGCTTCTCGCGGCGCCCGGCCAGCATTTTCAACATGGGCCCTAGATAGTCCGCAGCGCTGGGCGCCGGCTCTTCGGCGCGGTACTGAACGCCCATGCCGCCGCCGAGATCGATGTGCTCGAGAGCAATGCCGGCCGCAGCAAGACGGTCAACCAGTTCCAGAATTTTGCCGGTGGCTTCAGCGGCGGGGGCCGGATCGAGGAGTTGTGAGCCGATGTGACAGTCGATGCCCTTCACCGCGATATGTGGCAGCGTGGCGGCACGGCGGTAGAGCTCAAAAGCCTCACCGAAGGCGACGCCGAATTTGGTGCTCTTGAGACCGGTGGAGATGTAAGGGTGCGTTTTGGGATCCACATCGGGGTTCACACGTAGCGAGACCGGCGCGCGGAGTCCGACGCTGCCGGCAATTTCGCTGAGCTGATCGAGTTCGCTGGCCGATTCGACATTGAAACAGTGAATTTTCGCTTTTAGTGCCTCGCGCATTTCCGCAGATGATTTGCCCACGCCCGAAAACACGATCTTGTCCGGACTGCCGCCAGCGGCGATCACCCGCGCCAGTTCGCCGACAGAGACGATATCGAATCCGGCGCCAAGCCGCGCGAACAGATTGAGTACGGCCAGATTGGAATTGGCCTTGACCGCATAACAGATCATCGATTGCTCGAGCATGCCGTGCGCCTGCAACGTGTCGCGATAGGCGGCGAAGGCTGCTGTGAGCGCCTTCCGTGAATAGACATAGCAGGGTGTGCCAAAGCGGTTGGCGATATCGCTCAGGGCAAGCTCTTCGACATGGAGCGTGTTCTCGTTGCCGACGCACCGCATTGCGGCAAGACTCATAAACGCGACTCCGTCACTTGGCTGCTGCTATCGGCGACGAGAATAGGTGCGGGGCCACTATGAAAACATGGGATTCTGATTTGCGGGCATGTGACGGTGTGGCTTGCCGATGTCTTTTCCGGCGGTGGCAGCTTGAGGGGAGTTTTGGTGCCGCAGCCGGCAAGTGCTGCGAAGGCAGTCAGGGCGACAAGAAGGGCAGGTATCTGGCGCATGGCGGTCGGCAAGAATCGAGCTGAGGATAGAGGGCAGTAGTATATGCGGCGTGCAGCGTCGGCGACATTCTGTATTCTGTCTTCTTTGTTTTGCTTTTTAGGGTGACACGCAATGGATGAGCGGGAATTTTTTGCCGCGGCCGATATCGAATTGGCGCGTATCGAGGCGGCGCTGGAGGTCGCAAGTGAAAGCGGCGTCGCGGATTTCGATTTTGAAACCAAGCCCGGTGGCGTGATCGAGATCGAGTGCGAAAACGGCTCGAAAATCATTCTGAATCGTCATGGCGCAGCGAGGGAGATATGGCTCGCGGCGAAGTCGGGCGGCTATCACTTCAGGCCCGAGAGCGGACAATGGTTGGGCACACGGGATGGCGAAGAACTTTTAGCCGCCGTCTCTCGCACCTTGTCCGAGCAGTCCGGTGTCAGCATCAAACTTTAGGGTTTGTTCCCCGTCGGTTTTTGAGGGAAGGTTTTTAGAGCGGGGGGAGGCGCAACGGGTTTGGGTATAGCGTCCTGCACCGGCGCGCGGTTTGCTACTTCCTTGGGCTCGTCTTCGACCACGGGTACCACGGGTACCACGGGCACCACGGGCGGCAGATATTCCTTATAGACAAAATCTTCTGTTGTCTTGCCCGCTGAGTCGGTCGCCACAATGGACACCAGCCCCTCTGGTTCGTTCTGCCAGCTTTCCGGTACATCTTTCAAGGCATGTTTCATGTAGTCGATCCAGATCGGCAGCGCGGCAGAACTGCCGGTTTCTCCGTTGCCCATGCGTTTGGGTTGGTCAAAGCCGATCCAGGCGATGCCGACCACAGTTGGCTGATAGCCGCAGAACCAGGCATCGATATAGTCATTGGTGGTGCCGGTTTTCCCAGCCAGGTCACTGCGTTTCAAGGCCGCTTTGGCGCGGGTAGCGGTGCCTCTTTGAACCACATCGTGCATCATGCTGTCCATTAGCCAGGCATTCCGGGCATCGATGGCACGCAGCGACTCGTCGCCGGCCAGAGCAGGCTGCAGAGCCGCCAAAACAACGCCTTTGTCGTCGGTGATCTGGCGCACTATGTGAGGTTGAATTCGATAGCCGCCGTTGGCGAAGATTGAATAGGCTCCGAGTTGCTGCCATGGTGTTACGGAACCGGCACCCAGAGCCAGCGTCAGGAAGGGAGGGTTTTTGTCGGCATCGAAGCCGAAGCGCGTCACATAGTCCTGCGCGTATTGCGGACCGATGGACTGCAACAAGCGGATTGACACCATATTCTTGGATTTGGCCAGAGCGGTGCGCAAACTCATCGGACCTTCGTACTTGTCGTCATAGTTCTTCGGAGCCCAGTCCTGTGAGCCGGTTTCTTCTGCGGTGATCGAAACTGGCTCATCAGGTATTTCCGAGGCGGGCGTATAACCTTTTTCCAAGCCTGCCGAATAGATAAAGGGCTTGAAACTGGAGCCAGGCTGGCGCCAAGCTTGCGTGACATGGTTGTATTTGTTGCGATTGAAATCAAAACCCCCAACCAGTGCGCGGATCGCACCGTCCACGGGGCTTGCCGAGACGAAAGCGGCTTCAATTTCCGGTAGCTGGACGATCTCCCAGCTTTTCTCGGACTTCTGAACACGAACCACGGCGCCGCGGCGTATTCTTTTGTTTGGGGGGGATTTTTCGCTCAGCATGCGGGCAGAAAATTTGAGACCATTTTTCTCAATAGTCAGTATTTCGCCGCCACGCAAGTAGGCGCGCACAGCTATTGGGGTCGCTTCAAGAACGACAGCCGGCAGCAAGTCGTCGCTATCGTTAAAGTCGGCCAATAGCTCCTCGAGTTCCTCTTCCTGATTTGCTGCCGAGCTCTTAATTTCGACGTAGGCCTCAGCGCCTCTATAACCGTGACGACGGTCGTAATCCAGGATGCCACGGCGCAACGCCAGATACGCGGCCTGCTGCTCGCCAAAGTTGATGGTGGTGATTACTCGCAAGCCACGGCTATAAATGTCTTCAGGAAAACTCTCGGCGGCGATCTGTCGCGCCATTTCTGCAATGTACTCGGCGTGGACACCGAAGTCATTTACGCTATGCTTGACGTAAAGAGTCTCCTCTTGTGCGGATGTCCACTGCGCATCAGTGATGAATTTAAGTTCGTGCATACGGCGCAGCACATAGCGCTGGCGCAGGCGTGCACGTTTGGGATTGGCGACCGGGTTATAAGCTGAAGGCGCTTTGGGCAGGCCGGCAAGCATGGCAGCCTCGGCGATACTAACGTTCTTGAGTTCTTTGCCAAAATAGATTTGTGCAGCCGCAGAGAACCCGAAAGAGCGCTGGCCGAGATAAATCTGATTAAGGTAGATTTCCAGAATCTGGTCTTTTTCCAAATTGTGCTCAATCTTGAACGCCAGCAACATCTCGTAGAGTTTGCGCGTAAGCGTTTTTTCGCTGCTTAGGAAAAAATTCCTCGCAACCTGCATGGTGATTGTTGATGCCCCTTGGCGTTTGCCGCCACCAACAAAATTGGAATATGCAGCACGCAGCACGCCCAGTGTGTCTATGCCCGGATGCTGATAGAAACGTTCATCTTCTGCGGCGAGAATCGCCTGTTTCATTACGGCCGGTACATCTTTGATGTAGGCGAAGTTTCTCCTTTCTTCGCCAAACTCGCCTATCAGATGACCGTCGCTGGTATATATGCGCAGGGGAATCTTTGGCCGATAGTCGGTCAGAACTTCCACCGAGGGGAGTTGGGGGTAGGCGAGAATCAATACAATGCCAACAAGTGCGGCTACACTCAACGTAGCGCCACAGATCAGGAGCAAGAAATAGAGTACCCAGCGGATGGGTGCGAAAGAGGTGGAATTGGGCACGAATGGAAGGCTGCAGAAAGTAGCGCGATGGATTATAGCTGTGGTGCTGAAGACACGCCGCTAATGGCTATTTCCAATAATTTTGCTTTACAGTCGATATAGTTGCTGCTAGCATCTGAAGTAAATTATCTGTATAGCTCGTAACGTAATATTTTTAAAGGAAAATCCTTTGCAGATCGATGTCTCGGCACTGAAGTCGATCTTTAACCCAAAGCTGCGACCGCTCATCGGCGTGGATATCAGCGCGACCTCGGTAAAGATGGTCGAATTGATTGACGCTGGCAAAGGGCAGCCGCAGGTTGAGCGTTATGCCATTGAGCCTTTGCCTAGTGATGCTGTACTCGACGGTAATTTCTCGTCACTTGAAGCGGTGGCGGAAACGCTTCACCGGTGCTGGAAGCGGCTTGGTACCTCGACAAGATTTGTCGCATTGGCGCTTCCAACCTCTGCAGTTATTACAAAGAAGATTACTCTGCCGGCAGCGTTGCGTGAGCAGGAAATGGAAGTTCAGGTTGAGTCCGAGGCAAATCAGTACATTCCGTTTGCGCTGGAGGAGGTCAATCTGGACTTTCAGGTGATTGGACCGGCACCTTCAAGTCCTGACGACGTTGAAGTATTACTGGCGGCGTCGCGCAAAGAAAAAGTTGAAGATCGGGTTGCTGCTGCGGAAGTTGCTGAATTGAAGCCAGTGGTTATGGATGTTGAGGCCTACGCGATTCAGGCCGCCTACGAATTGGTAACCAAGCAACTGCCTCAGGAAGGCAAGGGGCAGATCATCGCATTGGTGGATGTAGGCGCATCAGCCATGAAGATCACCATCATGAAGGATGACGAGCAAATCTATGCACGCGAACAGGCGTTCGGAGGATCCCAACTCACCGACGAAATCATGCGTGCTTACGGCATGGGGCCGGATGAAGCCGAGAACCTGAAGCGGTCTGGTACTCCGCCGGATAACTATGAAGCTGAAATTCTTCATCCCTTCATTGAAAACATGGCACAGGAAGTTGCCCGCGCACTGCAGTTTTTCTTTACCTCTACACCGCATAACGAGGTGCATCACATCATATTGGCCGGAGGATCTGCGCTCATTCCAGGTGTTGCCGAGTTGGTCGGAGAGCGAACCAATGTCAACACCATTCTGGCCGATCCATTTGCCGGAATGGCGATATCGCCACGTATTCGAGCCAAGCAACTCGCCATTGACGCACCATCCCTGATGGTGGCCTGCGGTTTGGCACTGCGGAGATTCGATCAATGATCCGGATCAACCTCCTCCCACATCGCGAAGAAAAGCGCAAAGCGAGGCGCCAGCAATTCTATGTATTGCTGGGCCTGGTATCCGTGCTGGCCGCAGTGATCTGGTTTCTTGGCTATTCATACATCAATCGTGAAACTGACGTTCAAAATGAAAAGAACGAGTTTCTAAAAAAAGAAATTGCCAGTCTCGACAAGGAGATTAGCGAGATCAAAAAAATCCAGGACCAGACTAATGCATTGCTGGCCAGAAAGCGGGTCATTGAAGCGCTCCAGGCCAATCGTACGGAAATGGTCCACTTGTTCAATGAACTGGCCAAGCAGGTACCGGAGGGGATTTATTTGAGCACCCTTTCCCAGACGGGTCAGAGAATTGCCATATCGGGTTTTGCTCAGACCAATGCGCGGATTACCACCTTGATGAATAATCTCGACGAATCGCCTCTTCTGGAGAGTTCAACCCTGATCGAAACCAAGGCTGCACAGGTAGGCAATAGGCGCTTGAACGCGTTTAGCATTACCACGATGATCTCTCGTCAGACTGCAGCGCCAGGGAAGAAATGATGAAGCTGCCCGACCTTTCCTCGCTGTTCAAACGGAAATCTGCCGCAGAGCGAATGGCGGAATTGCAGGCTGATAAGGCGGCAGCCGAACCGGCACCTCCCAAGCCACCGCTGATAGACTTTAAGCAGTTGGCTGACGATTTCAAGACCCTGGACCCGCAGGATCCCGGTCTGTGGCCACTTGCTCCCCGTGTTGTCATCCTGTTCAGTTTGTTTGTCGCTTTGATCGCGGCAGCCTGGGGGTTCGGTGCGATTGGATGGAGCGTCCAGATTGAGGAGTTGGAGGCGAAGCGAAATCAGGAAGCGTCGCATAAGGAAGAGTGGCTAAAAAAGAAGAAGCAGGCTGTAAATCTGGATGAATATCGCAGGCAATTGGCCGAGATTGATCGTTCATTCGGCGCACTGCTCAAACAGTTGCCCAACAAGGCTGAAATGGGTGACATGCTTGTCGACATAAACAAGGCAGCGCAGGGCAGGGGACTAGCCGTTGAGCTTTTCAAACCGGGAGGCGAGGCGCGAAAGGAGTTCTATGCTGAAGTACCCATTACGCTAAATCTCACTGGGAGCTACCACGATATCGGAGCCTTTACCGGGGATATCGCCAAGCTGCCGCGCATTGTCACGCTGAATGACATCAAATTGAGCACGGGCAAGAATGGTGAATTGGCCTTGAACACTACAGCCAAGACGTTTAGATACCTTGATGACAACGAGCTGGCCGATCAGAAAAAGCAAGCAAAGAAAGGCAAGAATAAATGAAGTTGAGTTGGCTCATTTTTCTGTGGCCACTGCTGTTGTTGGGGTGTGCTGCAGAAGATCACCAGGATCTTCGGGAGTGGATGCGGGAAGAGGCGAAAGGCATGAAAGGCAAGGTCGCTCCATTGCCGGAAATTACCGCCTTCCCGGTGGTCGCCTATGAGACCGAGAGCATGACGCCACCCTTTGCACCAGGGAAAATAGTCACGCAGGAGGTTGCGTCGGACAAGACGGCACCAGACAGGACGCGTCCTCAGCAGCCATTGGAAATATTTCCGATTGAAGATCTGAAAGTTGTTGGCGTCATGACGGTCGGAAACGTGTCTTATGCCCTGATTCAAACACCACCCCCGAACAAGCCCAAACATGTGCGCGTGGGCGAATATATGGGTCGGAGTTTCGGAAAAATCACGGCAATCACCAATGATGGCGTAATCGTGCGGGAATCTGTAAAAGATGTGAACGGTGTCTGGGTGGAACAAGAGAGAACGCTCATGGTGCCGAAAGAGGGAGGAAATTGATGAAACATATCTATGTAGCCGCGGTTGCCATGGCGGGTTTTTTGTTTGGCCTGTCCGGTGCAAGTTATGCGGCCGAAAACTCCATTAAGCAAATCCAGGTCAGGCGTGATGGTGATCAGGTGTTGCTCAAAGTGCAAATGACCTCTCCTTTGAAAGTAATGCCAGGGAATTGGAGCATCGTTGAACCACCACGTGTGGTAATTGATTTTGCAGATACCGACAATCAGTCTGGCCAAAACTCGCAGCAGGTTGCGGAGGGCGATCTCAAGAGCTTGAATCTTGTTCAGACGGACAAGTTGACCCGATTGGTGCTGAATCTTTATCGGCCAACCAAATTTTCTACAGAAATTGCTGGAGACGTACTTTTCATCAAATTGCAGGCGCAAGGCATCCAGGCGAATCGGGAGCCCGCACCAAGCGTTTACAGTTCGACATCTAAAGCTCAGGCTGATTCGCCTATCCTAGCGGCGGATACCGCTTCAGTTCGAGACATTGTGTTTCGCCGCGGCGAAGATGGACAGGCGTCCATCGTCGTTGATCTAACAGACGGCACCGTCCCGATTGACATTCGGCGTACAAGTTCCGGACTTGCAGTCGAAATGCGCGACGTAGAACTGCCAGAGCGGCTTCAGAACCGCCGCGACGTCAACGATTTTGCGACACCGGTCAACACGATTACCTCGCGCGCCATGGGTAATCTGACGCGTCTCGACATCGTTGCCAAGGGCCGCTGGTTTCACCAAGCGCATCTGGCGAACAATCAATTGACTATAGAAGTGAAGCCAATACCGGCGGACGATGCCAATAAGCTGGTGCAGACCGGACAGCAAGGGCAGAAGATATCTATCAATTTCTTCAGCGCTGACGCCACCATGGTTTTACGTACGCTTGCCGATATTTCAGGGAAAAACGTGCTCGTCGATCCCTCGCTGAATGGTCGTTTGGTAACTGCGAGCCTTGAGAATATTCCCTATGATCAAGCGCTGGAAATCATCATGGCGCAGGTCAATGCAGGCATGCGGGTGCGCAATGACATTATTCTGTTTGGCGATCGCGCGGTCTTGCAAAAAAGAGATCAGGACACTGCGGATGAACTCACGCGAGCAAGTGATATTGCGCCACTTGTTTCGGAAACTTTCAAGCTCAATTATGTCAAAGCGGCCGATATTGTTTCGCTGGTAAACAGCAGCTTTGCTGCAGCGGCGCCAGCAGCAGGTGCGGCAGCGCCAGCCGCAGGCGCTCCTGCTGCCGCTGCGCCACCGGCTGCCGCTGCCGCAGGAAGTACAGCCAAGGGTATGCTCAGCTCGCGCGGGGGCATTTCAATTCACGACGCAACCAATCAGGTGTTTGTTCGCGATACGGCCTCGGTTATCGAAGCTATACGCGAAGTGATCAGGAATGTAGACATTCCACCCAAGCAGGTGTTGATCGAGGCTCGAATTGTTGAAGCGTCCACGGGGTTTACAAATACTTTGGGCGTGCGCTTGAGGCTGGCAAATGCGACTGCTCTCTCGCAGGGTGGTTATCAAGTTCCCGGTGCCAACGGAACTCGCGCTGTGCTCGGGACAACAACCGGCTTTACCAATGTCGATACCTTTGGTACTCCAGCGGTTCCGGCGCTCTCCCGATCTTCCACCAATGTCTTCCAGCCAAGCTATAGCCTTGCGTCGGCCGCTAATATTGGTTTAATGCTGTTCAACAGCGCGGGAACGAAATTGCTCGCGTTGGAATTGCAGGCTGCGGAACAGGACTCAAAAAACAAAACGATATCTTCGCCAAGAATCGCGACGCTGAATCGCAAAGCGGCAACCATTAACTACACTCGGCAAACAACGATTCTTACGGGTGTCAATGCAACAACGGGTTTGCCGATCTATCAGACATTTTCGGCGCCGATTACGCTGGCAGTTACACCTTCGGTCAATCCAGACAATCGCATCAGCCTGGAACTGAACATCCAGAAGAGTACGGTAACTAATGCAACCACCGGTAGCATGGATTCGAATACCATCACCACTAATGTGATAGTTGAAAACGGTGGCACCGTGGTCATCGGTGGTCTGGCGCAGGAATCCGATATCACGACTCAGGATCGCGTGCCTTTTCTTGGCGACCTACCGTATGTCGGCTTCCTTTTCAAGACCACGGCAAAGAGCCAAACACGCGCAGAATTGCTATTCTTTGTAACACCGCGCATTGTTAGCGAAGCATTGGCACAAAGATAACCAAATACGACTTCGAATATTGGGCCGGCCCTCGCCGGCCCTAGTTTTTTGCGCTGCTACAATTCGCTCGTGAACCCCAAGAACAACATATATCTTGTCGGAATGCCTGGAGCGGGAAAGACAACTGTCGGGCGCCATCTTGCCAGGCGTATGGCTCGCTCATTTATAGACGCTGATCACGAAATCGAAGCACGTACCGGAGTCCGTATCCCGTTGATATTTGATATTGAGGGTGAGCAGGGATTTCGTGATCGAGAATCAAAAGTCGTTGCTGAACTCGCCGGCGAGTCCAATCTAGTGGTCGCGACGGGCGGGGGGGTCGTGCTGCGACCGGAAAATCGTGCCTCACTCAGAAAAGGGGGCACCGTGGTGTATTTGCATGTTTTGCCGAATCTTCTCTATGAGCGAACACGACTGGATCCGAACCGTCCCTTGCTGCAGGTAGACGATCCAAAGCAGAAGCTCGATGAGTTGTTTGCTGAACGCGATCCCCTATATCGCGAAGTGGCAGATGTGGTGGTGCACAGTACCGGAGGCAGCATCATTCATTTGGTGAAGATGGTTGAGAGGGAGTTGCAAAAGCAATGCGTCGCCTAGACGTCGCGCTCGCAGAGCGCAGCTATCCAATCTTGATAGGCGGTGGCTTGTTGTCCTGCGTGGAGCATATCCTTCCGCATTTGCGCACCCAGCGTATCGCTTTGGTAACCAATGCGACTGTTGCTCCTTTGTATATGGGCGGGATCACAGCGGCGCTTGAAAAAGTCGGCGTTGGCATTACGCCAATCATCCTGCCGGACGGCGAAGCTCACAAGACCTGGGAATCTCTTAACTTGATCTACGATGCGTTGCTGAGTACCCGTTGCGATAGAGGTACAACCATACTGGCACTGGGTGGTGGAGTTATTGGCGATCTGGCGGGGTTTGCCGCTGCAACCTACCAGCGCGGTGTGCCGTTCATCCAGATTCCAACGACTCTTCTTTCCCAAGTCGATTCATCGGTGGGTGGCAAGACAGGAATCAATCATCCTTTGGGCAAAAACATGATTGGTGCCTTCTGGCAGCCGAAAATGGTTCTGGCTGACACGGATACGCTTAGAACATTGCCGGACAGGGAGTTGTCAGCGGGCTTGGCCGAGGTCATCAAGTACGGCCTGATTCGAGACCTGTCTTTCCTTGACTGGCTGGAAACCAACATGGATGGACTGTTGGCTCGAGATGGAAGCTTGCTGGCCTACGCTATAGAGCGCTCGTGCCTGAACAAGGCGGCAGTGGTGGCCGCTGATGAGTTTGAGACTGCGGCTGATGGTGGGCGGGCATTGCTGAATCTTGGCCATACTTTTGGACACGCCATCGAAACCGGACTTGGTTATGGCGAATACCTTCATGGAGAAGCAGTTGCGGTCGGCAGCATGATGGCTGTACAGCTATCACACCGTCTGGGTTGGTTGTCGCCGGCCGATGTGGAACGAGTACGTCGTTTGTTGATGAGGGCTGGTTTGCCGGTAAAAGGACCTGATCTGGGTGCATCACGCTATCTCGAACTGATGTCTCACGACAAGAAAGTGGTTGCCGGAAAATTGCGCCTTGTTCTGCTAAAGAAACTGGGTGAAGCAATTACCTATTCCGACGCACCTCGGGAAGAAATTGTGGCCGCCATCGAGTCATCCTGTAATGCCTGACTTGGCGTCCTACGCCGTTACTGATGGCAATAGCCGCGGTCGTTCCGTAGCAGAGCCCGGACCCAAGGCGCGCAGCGAGTTTCAGCGCGATCGCGATCGAATTGTGCATTCAACGGCTTTTCGCCGGCTTGAATACAAGACACAGGTTTTCGTTAACCATGAAGGTGACCTGTTTCGCACGCGCCTCACTCACAGCATCGAAGTTGCTCAGGTGGCCCGTTCCATTGCGCGGGCGATGAGGCTCAATGACGACCTGGCTGAAGCGATCGCGCTGGCACACGACCTCGGCCACACGCCTTTCGGTCATGCCGGGCAGGATGCGCTCAACGAGTGCATGCTGGAGCATGGAGGCTTTGAGCACAATCGTCAGAGCCTGCGCATCGTGGATCGGCTTGAAGAACGCTATGGCGCGTTTGACGGCCTCAATCTGATGTTCGAGACGCGCGAGGGCATTCTCAAGCACTGCTCGCCGGGGCGAGCGAAAGAACTTGGTGATCTCGGGTTGAGGTTTATCGAGGGACGGCGGCCGTCGCTTGAGGCTCAGATCTGCAATCTCGCGGATGAGATCGCCTACAACAACCACGACGTTGATGATGGCCTGCGATCGGGCTTGCTCACGCTCGAGCAACTCGACGAGATCAGCCTGTTTGCACGGCATGCCAAGGAAGCAGATCGCGAATTTCCGAATATGTCCCATCGCCGGCGTGTGCATGAAACCATACGCCGCATGATAGGTGCTCAGGTAACAGATTTGCTGGCGGAATCGGGCCAGCGAATTGAAGCCGTTGCACCGAAGACACTGGAAGATATTCATGTTGCGCCAGCGCTGATCGCATTTACGGGGGCGATGCAGAAAGAAAATCACACGCTCAAAACCTTTCTGCGCGAAAACCTATATCAGCACTACGAAGTATTACGCATGACCGCCAAAGCACGCCGAATCATTCGAGACTTGTTCGCGGCATTTACCGAAAATCCACGCCTCCTTCCGCCGCAATACCAGGAGATGGCGGTCAGCGGAAACATCGCGCGCGCCACCGCAGACTACATTGCAGGCATGACCGATCGCTATTCGATGAAAGAGCATCGACGCCTGTTCTCTGTGGGCGAGCTCTGAACAGGACTCCCATAAGTGATGCTGCGTTGCAGCGTATTGAATTAAGCCGCCATTAGCGGTATATTTGCACGTTCGTCCGCCGTGTCCGGCGGGCTATCCAAGGCCGGGGAGCGACATCGCCCCGGCTTTTTTGCCGGCCGCATTTCCGAGGAAACAGAAGATGGTCCTCCCACAATCTCAGGGTCTTTACGATCCAGCCAATGAGCATGACGCCTGCGGTGTAGGTTTTGTCGCGCATATCAAGAACAAGAAAAGCCACTCCATCATCGAGCAGGGCTTGCAGATTCTGAAAAATCTCGAACACCGCGGTGCAACGGGTTACGACCCGCTGTTGGGGGACGGCGCCGGCATTCTGATTCAGATCCCCGACAAGTTTTTCCGCAAGGAAATGGCGCGCCAGAGCGTGAGTCTGCCGCCCCCGGGTGATTATGGTGTGGGCATGATCTTTCTGCCGCGTGACGTGGCGAGCAGGAAGGCATGCGAAGCCGCGATCAACGGTGCCATCTCTGCCGAAGGCCAGACCTTGCTGGGCTGGCGTGATGTTCCCTGCAACAACGCCGGCCTCGCCCAGTCAGCAAAAGACATTGAGCCAGTTATTCGCCAGGTTTTCATCGGGCGGGGCGATGGGACGGCCGACACTGATGCGCTTGAGCGCAAGCTTTACATCATCCGCAAAGAATCGGGCCACGCAATCCAGGCGCTGAAGCTTCCCGACGGAAAGATGTACTACGTGACATCGATGTCCGCGCGCACGGTGGTCTACAAAGGTATGCTGCTGGCCAATCAGGTTGGCGAGTACTTCAATGATTTGCGCGACAAGAGCCTGGTTACCGCCTTGGCCTTGGTGCACCAGCGCTTTTCGACCAATACTTTCCCGACCTGGGATTTGGCGCATCCTTTCCGCATGATTGCCCACAACGGCGAGATCAATACGCTGCGTGGCAACGTCAACTGGATGCGGGCACGGCAGAACGCCATTTCCTCGATGGTGCTCGGCGATGACCTGAAAAAGATCTGGCCCTTGATCTATGACGGTCAATCCGATTCAGCCTCGTTCGACAACGCGCTTGAGCTGCTGGTAATGGGCGGGTTTTCCTTGACCCACGCCATGATGATGCTGATACCGGAAGCCTGGGCCGGAAATCCGCTGATGGAACCGGACCGCAGGGCTTTTTACGAGTTTCACGCACCAATCATGGAGCCATGGGACGGCCCTGCCGCGGTTGCCTTTACCGATGGCCGCCAGATAGGCGCGACGCTCGATCGCAATGGTTTGCGGCCCGCCCGTTATCTGGTGACCGACGATGACCTGGTGGTGATGTCATCCGAGATAGGTGTGCTGCCGATCGCCGAAGAGCGAATTGTCAAAAAATGGCGGTTGCAACCGGGCAAGATGTTCCTGATAGATCTGGAACAGGGCCGTATTATCAATGACGACGAGCTGAAAAGCAGCCTGGCAAGTGCCGGCGCCTATCGCCGGTGGATAGAAGAGTCCCGCGTATTTGTAGACGATCTTCCGGTTCCGCGCCTGCGTGCCGTGGCCGACCTGAAGGAATCGTTGCTGGATACGCAGCAAGCCTTCGGCTACACGCAGGAAGACTGCAAATTCATCCTCGCGCCGATGACCGCCAATGGCGAGGAACCCACAGGCGCCATGGGCAACGATACGGCCTTGCCTGTTCTGTCGGCCAAGAACAAGCCGCTATCCAGCTATTTCAAGCAATTGTTTGCGCAGGTTACCAATCCGCCCATCGATCCGATACGCGAAGAAATCGTGATGTCGCTGATCAGCTATATCGGACCGAAGCCCAATCTTCTGGGTCTGTGCAATGGCAATGAAGATATAACGCCACGCCTCGAGGTCAAGCAGCCGGTGCTCGACGAAGTCGACATATCGCGTCTGCACGATCTAGCTCGCTTGTCCGGTGGTCGCTTCAAGTCTCTGGTGCTGGACATCACCTATCCCGTTGCCCAGGGACCGTTTGGCTGCGAGGAAGCGCTCAAGCATCTTTGCGTTGCGGCGGAGCAGGCGATTGCCGAGGGCTATAACGTGCTGATCCTTTCCGATCGCAATGTGGATCGGACGCGGGTGGCGATTCCTGCTCTGTTGGCCTGTTCCGGCGTTCATCATCATCTGACGCGTCAGGGGCTGCGTACCAACTGCGGGCTGGTGGTCGACACCGGGTCGGCGCGCGAGGTGCATCACTTCGCCGTGCTGGCGGGCTACGGTGCCGAGGCTGTATGCCCCTGGCTGGCGCTGGAGACCATCAGTGACATGTGCCAGTCGGAGGGCGGCGACTATCGTCAGGCCAGCAAGAATTACATCAAGGCTATCGGCAAGGGTCTGATGAAGGTCATGTCCAAAATGGGCATATCCACCTACCGCTCGTACTGTGGTGCACAGATATTCGAAGCCGTTGGACTAGAGTCCGCGTTCGTCGCGCGCTACTTCACCGGTACACCAACCAAGGTGCAAGGGATTGGTGTTGCCGAAGTGGCCGAGGAGGCAGTACGCGTCCATCGCGCGGCGTTTTCGGATGATCCGGTGCTGGCCGATGCACTCGATGCCGGCGGAGATTATGCCTTCCGCATCCGCGGCGAAGACCACATGTGGACACCGGATACCATTGCCAAGCTGCAGCATGCAGCGCGTTCCGGAAAGTACGAAACCTACAAGGAATACGCGGCGCTGATCAATGACCAGAGCAAGCGCCACATGACGCTGCGCGGCCTCTTTGACATCCGGCCGGCCGGCCCGCCGGTGCCGCTTGAGGAAGTCGAATCGGCCAAGAACATCGTCAAGCGGTTTGCCACCGGGGCCATGTCGCTGGGTTCGATATCGACCGAGGCGCATTCAACGCTGGCGATTGCGATGAACCGGATCGGCGGCAAGTCGAATACAGGCGAGGGCGGTGAAGATCCGAAGCGATTCCAGAAAGTCGGCGCTGGCGAGACGGTGGCCAGTGTCCTCGGCAAGGCCAATATCGAGCGCGACACGCCGCTGCTGGCGGGCGATTCGCTGCGCTCCGCGATCAAGCAGGTGGCGTCAGGACGCTTTGGTGTAACCGCCGAATACCTGGCGAATGCCGATCAGTTGCAGATCAAGATGGCGCAGGGTGCCAAGCCCGGCGAAGGCGGTCAGTTGCCCGGCCACAAGGTTTCCGAATACATCGGTTTCCTGCGTCACTCGGTACCCGGTGTGCAGTTGATCTCCCCGCCGCCGCACCACGACATCTATTCCATCGAAGATCTCGCGCAGCTGATTCATGATCTGAAGAATGCCAATCCGGAAGGATCGGTGTCGGTCAAGCTGGTATCCGAGGTGGGTGTCGGTACCGTTGCCGCTGGCGTGGTCAAGGCCAAGGCCGACCATGTCGTCATCGCGGGTCATGATGGCGGCACCGGCGCTTCGCCGATCTCCTCGATCAAGCACGCCGGCACGCCCTGGGAACTGGGCCTGGCTGAAACGCAGCAAACCCTGGTGCTCAATCGTCTGCGCGGCCGTGTCCGCGTCCAGGCCGATGGCCAGATGAAAACCGGGCGCGATGTGGTCATCGGCGCGCTGCTGGGTGCTGATGAATTCGGTTTCGCTACTGCACCATTGGTGGCTGAAGGCTGCATCATGATGCGCAAATGCCATCTCAACACCTGCCCGGTCGGCATCGCCACGCAGGATCCCGAGTTGCGCCGGCGTTTCACCGGTCAGCCGGAACATGTGGTGAATTTCTTCTTTTTCGTTGCCGAAGAAGTGCGCGAACTGATGGCCAATCTGGGGGTACGCAGCTTTGATGATCTGATCGGGCGTAGCGATCTGCTGGATACCCGTCAGGGCATCGATCACTGGAAAGCACGCGGCCTGGACTTCAGCAGGATCTTCTATCAGCCGAAGATGCCGGTTGAAGTCGCGCGCCTGCATTGCGAGGTTCAGGATCACGGCTTGAAAGGCGCGCTTGATCATATGTTGATCGCCAAGGCAGCGCCCGCGCTCAAGCGTGGTGAAAAAGTCAGCATCGAAACCCGGATCGGCAACATCAACCGCAGTTGCGGCGCGATGTTGTCCAACGCCGTGGCCAAGCGCTATGGCGCGGCGGGCCTGCCCGATGGCACGATCAGCATCAAGCTGACCGGCACGGCGGGACAAAGTTTCGGCGCCTTCCTGGCGCGCGGGATCACTCTGGATTTAACGGGCGAAGGCAACGACTACGTCGGCAAAGGCCTGTCCGGCGGGCACATCATCGTGCGCAAACCCGAGACTTTTCGCGGGCAGGCGGATCAAAACATTATCGTCGGCAACACGGTGCTCTATGGTGCCACCGACGGCGAGGTGAACTTCAACGGCGTTGCAGGAGAGCGTTTCTGTGTGCGCAATTCGGGTGCGCAGGCCGTGGTTGAGGGAACCGGAGATCATGGTTGCGAATACATGACTGGCGGTACTGTGGTTGTGCTCGGCACTACCGGGCGCAATTTCGCTGCCGGTATGTCGGGAGGCGTAGCTTATGTGTATGACCTCGACGGTGAATTTTCCAGTCGCTGCAATCCATCCATGGTTGCGCTGGAAAAGGTTTTGCCGGCAAAAAAGCAGGCGGACGATGGCACGCGTCATCGGGGGGAAGCCGACGAAACCCAGCTCAAGCGCATGATCGAACAGCACGTCGAACGGACCGGGAGCGAGCAGGCAAAAGCCGTCCTCGCCGACTGGGCGACGGCGCGCGACAAATTCGTCAAGGTGTTCCCGCATGAGTATCGGCGCGCGCTGACCGAGTTGGCGCAGAAACCTACCCAGTTGGAGGCAGCGTAATGGGCAAGCCCACCGGATTTCTCGAGTATCAGCGCATCGCCGAGACCTATGAAGAGGCCGGAAAGCGCGTTACCCACTATCAAGAATTTGTCCCGCATCTGAGCGATGCGGAAGCCAGGATCCAGGGCGCGCGCTGCATGGATTGCGGCATTCCGTTCTGCAACAACGGCTGCCCGGTCAACAACATCATTCCCGACTGGAACGATCTGGTCTATCGCGGGCGTTGGAAAGAGGCGATCAAGGTTCTGCATTCGACCAATAATTTCCCCGAGTTCACCAGTCGCATCTGCCCGGCACCCTGTGAGGCGGCTTGTACGCTGAACATTCCACAGACACCGGTAGGCATCAAGTCGATTGAGCGCGCCATCATCGACAAGGCGGGCGAAAACGGCTGGGTCGTGCCGCAACCGCCCGCGCAAAAGACCGGCAAGAAAGTCGCCATTGTCGGCTCGGGCCCTGCGGGTTTGGCTGCGGCGCAGCAACTGGCGCGTGCCGGCCATGATGTCACCGTGTTCGAGAAAAATGCCGGCATCGGCGGCTTGTTGCGCTACGGGATTCCCGACTTCAAGCTCGACAAGCGGCTGATCGACTGGCGCATGCAGCAGATGCAGGTCGAAGGCGTGAGTTTTGTCACCAACACCATGGTGACGCATGCCGGCATGCCCAAGGGCGTTGCCAACGATGCCAAATGGGTGGTGACGACCCGGCAGCTTAGATCGGAATTCAATGCGGTTGTCCTGGCCGGAGGGGCAGAACATCCACGGGATCTGCCAGTCCCGGGGCGCGAGTTGGATGGCGTGCATTTCGCGCTGGAGTTTCTGATTCCGCAGAACAAGGAGGTTGCTGGTGCTGGCAAGAACCCGATCAGTGTCAAGGGCAAGCATGTGGTGGTGATCGGCGGCGGCGATACCGGCTCGGACTGTGTCGGCACCTCGAATCGTCATGGTGCAGCCAGCATCACCCAGATTGAGCTGATGCCGCGCCCTCCCGAACAGGAAGACGGGCCGCAAACCTGGCCCTACTGGCCGCTCAAAATGCGTACTTCGTCGTCGCAGCTTGAGGGTTGCGAGCGCGACTGGTCGATCGGCACCAAGGCATTCATCGGCAAGGACGGCAAGCTCACGGCGATTCGCGCAGTGCGTCTTGAGTGGCAGGGCGGAAAAATGACCGAAGTGGCAGGATCGGAATTCGAGATTCGCGCCGACTATGCCTTTCTGGCCATGGGCTTCCTCAGTCCGGTGGGTGCAGTTCTGGAGGCTTTCGGCGTCAGTCGGGACGCTCGTGGCAATGTCAAAGCAGAGACCGAGACCGCCAACGCCTACGCGACCAACGTCAAGGGCGTTTTTGCCGCCGGAGACATGCGTCGCGGCCAGTCCCTGGTGGTTTGGGCGATCCGGGAAGGCCGCCAGTGTGCACGCAGCGTGGATGAGTTCCTGATGGGTTCCAGTACGCTTCCGCGCTAGCGGAAACCTACTGCATTTCGCGCAGAGATCGCCGTCGCAATGGAAACGAGTGGCAGCTTTCTCTCAGCGACGGTTCTGTTGTTGCTGGTCTTCGATCCCTTCGGCAACACGCCCATTGTCGCTTCCGTGCTGCGCGAAGTGCCCGCTGCCCGGCGCTGGAAAGTTGTTCTGCGTGAATGCCTGATCGCCTATTTCATACTGGTGCTGTTTCTGTTTTTCGGCCGCCACGTAATGAGCTTCATGCAGCTATCGGACACTTCACTGGGTATTTCGGGCGGCGTGGTGCTGTTTCTTATTTCCCTGCGCATGATTTTCCCGCCGCCAGGCGGCAGCGTTTATGGAAGCAGCAACGGGGCAGAGCCATTCATTGTTCCGCTGGCGGTACCGGCAATTGCTGGGCCGTCGGCACTGGCCATGGTCATGCTGCTGGTTTCGCGCGAGCCGGAGCGCTTGATGGAATGGTTTGGCGCTCTGAGTGCGGCAATGGCGGTCTCCACTCTGGTGCTGCTGGCCGCAGGCAAACTGATCGAGATTCTTGGTGAGCGCATGCTCAGCGCCATTGAAAAACTGATGGGACTGATTCTCAGTGCACTGGCAATCGAGATGCTGTTGCGCGGCATTCACAGTTTTGTCAGGACCTTTGATTGAGTTCTGCGCTCCGGCCTTGCTAAACTGGCGCGTCATAATCATTGAATGAATCCACCGATGATCAATGTCACGATACTCGCTGCCGGGCAAGGCAAGCGCATGCACTCCGATCTGCCCAAGGTATTGCATCCGCTGGCCGGAAAAGCACTCCTGGGGCATGTGCTCGACACGGCTCGACAGCTTG
>JAIPCF010000060.1 GCA_021738385.1 Sulfuritalea sp.
TTCCCGGTCGACGGGTTGATCCATACCAGCTTGGCCGCGCCTTCGGCGTAAATTCGATCGTCACCGACCAGACGCAACTCGTAGTAAGTCGGCACGCTGCTGCGCCCCGGATGGCCGCAGAACATGCGGCAATCAATGGAGCCAGGATAGGTGAATGGAATCTGGAAAGTGCAACTGGCGTTGACGATAACCGGACCCTCAGTCTGCGTCACTGTGGTACCAAAGCCGAAAGACTCAAGCCACTCGATGCGCGTTTGCTCCATGAAACGAAAATACAGCGTGTTGTTCAGATGTCCCATGGCATCCTGATCTCCCCAGCGCATGGGCATCTGATTGCTGTAGACAAGTTTTCGGTGGTGTTCCATGGCGTACGCATTGGGGAGGTTGAAAGTGACATCAAGATTATAATCGGGCGATCAGCCTAATTGATTGAGGTCAGCATGCAGCGCGAAGCCATGGAATTCGATGTCGTGATCGTCGGCGGTGGACCAGCCGGACTATCTGCCGCCATACGCTTGAAACAGATCAACGCAGAGATCAACGTCTGTTTGATTGAAAAGGGATCTGAGATCGGCGCCCACATTCTTTCCGGCGCGGTCATGGATCCGCGCGCGTTGACCGAATTGATTCCGGACTGGCAGGCACAGGGCGCACCGATGGATACAGCCGTCACTCACGATCGCTTTGCCTTCCTCACGCAACACGGCTTTGTCGACTTGCCCACATTGCTGCTGCCGGGCTGCTTCCAGAACCACGGCAACTACGTCATCAGTCTTGGTCAGATGTGTCGCTGGCTGGGCGAACAAGCGGAAGCGCTTGGCGTCGAAATTTATCCTGGCTTCGCCGGTGCCGAGGTGCTTTACGACGAACATGGCGCGGTACGCGGCGTTGCCACTGGCGACATGGGAGTCGGCCACGATGGGCAGCCTACAGCCAGTCATCAGCCGGGCATGGAATTGCTTGCCAAGTACACACTGTTCGCTGAAGGCTGCCGCGGGCATTTGGGCAAACAACTTGAAGAGAAATTCAATCTGCGTGCCGATTCCGATCCACAAACTTACGCGATCGGCATCAAGGAATTGTGGGAGATTGATCCCGAGCAGTTCGAGAAGGGCCTGGTAATGCACACCTTCGGTTGGCCGATGAAATCGGACACCTATGGCGGGGGCTTCATCTACCACTTCGGCGAAAACCTGGTATCGCTGGGCCTGGTTGTCGGCCTGGGCTACAAGAACCCTTTCCTTTCGCCTTTCGAGGAAATGCAGCGGATGAAGACTCATCCGCAAATTGCCCCATTGCTCAAGGGTGCCAAACGCCTGGCCTACGGCGCGCGCGCGCTGGCTGCCGGCGGCTTGCAGTCATTGCCAAAGCTCGACTTTCCCGGCGGTGCACTGCTCGGAGACGACGCCGGTCTACTGGTCGCCTCACGCATCAAGGGTAGCCATGCCGCGATCAAGAGTGGCATGCTGGCGGCCGAAGCCGCCGCAACAGCGCTGGCTGCCGAACGCGCCAATGACACACTGACAGATTACCCGGATGCTTTCCGCAACTCGTGGTTGTACGAAGAACTCCACACCGCACGCAACTTCAAGCCATGGATGGCCAAAGGACTGTGGACCGGTTCGCTGATGTTCGGCATCGACCAGGTGCTATTGCGTGGCAAAGCCCCATGGACTCTGCACAACTCGGCAGATCACCTGAAGCTGAAACCTGCGGCCGAATGCAAACCGATTGATTATCCGAAACCGGATGGAGTGCTGACGTTTGATCGACTCTCGTCGGTCTTTCTGTCGAATACCAATCACGAAGAAGATCAGCCCTGCCACCTGCAGTTGAAGAATACCGAGGTACCCATCACTACCAATCTCGCTCTTTATGACGCCCCTGAGCAGCGCTACTGTCCGGCAGGCGTGTATGAAATCCTGCGCAACGATGACGGAAGCAATCCGCGGCTGCAGATCAACGCACAGAACTGCGTGCACTGCAAAACCTGCGATATCAAGGACCCGACGCAGAATATCAACTGGGTGGTGCCACAGGGCGGCGAAGGGCCGATCTACCAGCAGATGTAGCCAAACACGCCGTGTCACCAGCGCCGACTTTTAATCAAGGTCGCGCTAGACGCCGTGTCCCCAAAGCCGACTTTTTGCGGCCACAGGCAGGTACTTCGACGGTGACGACCAAGGCGGCGCGGTGAAGACTTGCGCCGCCACGCTCACAACCTTATGTGTTGCCGTCGCCCGCTGCCTCGCCAGCCGATGACTCGCCGACCCGTGCTACCGCCCATTTTGACTGGGCAAGAAAAACTTCCAACGCAGCCACCGGCAAGGCCTTGGAAATGTAAAAACCCTGGGCGCTGTCGCAGCGCAAGCGATAAAGCTGCTGAAGCGTCTTGGCATTCTCTACACCCTCGGCCACTACCTTAAGTCCCAGATTCTGGCCAAGGTCGATAGTCGATTTGACGATCACGGCATCGTCCTTGTTGCGCAGCATGTCCAAGACGAAAGAACGATCGATCTTGAGTTCCGCCACTGGAAGCTGGCGCAAGCGCGCAAGCGAAGAATAACCGGTACCGAAGTCGTCGATTGAGCACTCAATATCGAAATCGCGAAGTTCCGAGAGCACAGCATTCAGTCGATCGTAATCACCGAAAAACAGGTTCTCGGTGATCTCGAATATGATCCCCCCACGAACAGCGTAGCGATTAACCAGCCTGCCGAGGCCGTCAATGAACTCTGGGTCGGTGAGAACGCTGATCGGCACATTCACGGCTATCCGCAAATCCAGACTGCGTTCCATCCAGGCGAGACGCTGAATCATCGCGGTTTCGACTGCCCACCAGGTGAATCGCTGAATCAACCCAGTCTGCTCGAGCGCAACAATGAACATATCCGGCGGAACGAATGCACCATCGGTCCGTTGCCAGCGCGCCAGTGCCTCAACACCTATTATTGTATTTGTCGCCAACTCGACCTTGGGCTGGTAATAAAGCTCGAACTCCTCGGCATCGAGCGCAGCACGCAAATCCCGAACCATGGCGAAGCGCCCGGGACTTCCTGTATCGCGCTGCTCATCGAACAAATGCACTCCGGATTTTTCGCGCTTGGCCGCCAGCATGGCTGCATCGGCATGCTTGAACAGCGTCGAGATGTCCTCACCATGCTGAGGGAAAAGAGCAACTCCTATACCTGCCGTCACCAATATTTCCTGGCCGGCCAATTCCATGGTCGGGTCAAGCGCAGCGAGCAGGTTTCGCGCCAACTCCACGGCAGTTTGCTCGCTGGTGTCGGCAAGCAGCACCGCAAATTCATCGCCCGACATACGACTTATGGTGTCGGCCGGATCGAGCACATGGCTGAAGCGTTCCGCCACGGTTCGTAGCAGTTCATCACCCACCTCGTGACCGAGGCTGTCATTGATCTCCTGAAAGCCGTCAATATCCACTATCAGCAAGGCCAGACTTCCGTTGCCATGCTGGTCAATTTCCTTGCTGACACGATCACGAAACAACGATCGATTGGGCAGGCCAGTGAGATGATCGTAGAGAGTGATGTACTCCAATTCCTGATTGGCTGCCTGAAGCCGCTTGTTGACTCGCTGCAACTCGGTTTGAACAATCTCCGCCTCGCGCTTGGCCTGTCCAACTCTCGCCATCGCCATTGCGTTCTCGATGGCAATGGCTGCTTGGCCAGCGAACAATTCCAGAAGATGTAAGTCGTTCTCGGTGAACTCGCCGCCTCGATTTTTGTTGAGACAGGCTATGCCACCCAGAAAATGCTCTCGTCCTTGCAGTGGAACCAGTAACAACGTACCGGCTTCCTTCTCCCAAAGATTTCTTTCCTGCTCGGAAAGTTCGCTCAGCGCACCCCGCCACCAAGGCCGTTTATGCTTCCACACCCAGCCGCAAACACCCAGATCTATTGGCAGCGATTCGCCCACAATCTCGTCCACATTCTTGCCAGAGCCCGCACTATAGGTATATTCATTGCAGTTCTTGTTGATCAGCGGCAGCAGCACCGTTTCTGCCTGGATCAACTCGCGGGCATGATCGACAATCAATGCGAAGACCTTGTCAAGATCAAGCTCGCTACCCACCGCTAATGCGGTTTCGCGCAGCAACAACATCTCGTGGTCACGTTGCCGTAGCCGAGCCCGTAGCGTTTCGATTTCTTTTTCGGTGTTGTCTGTAGCCTTGGTCATGCCTTTTTAAACTTCACTAAATCCGCGTCAGAGTGCGCGTTCCAATGCTCGACAAAACCACAAATCACAGGGAATTGTGTCTTCATCCATGGCAAACCTGCAAGGAGATAAGTCACACACTTCAAAAATTCGGATGGTGATGAAGTTTGCAAGGGTAGGCCCCATCACCATCACCATCACCCGATAAAATCGAGACGTGTTGAAGTGACATGTGATTCAGACAATGACGCCCTCAAAAGCAAAGGGAACCCGCAGGTTCCCTTTGCTTTTCGATTCTGGCGCAAGCTCAGAACCTGGCTTCATCCAGTGTCAGGGCACTCGTACCACCCTGCACCACTTCCAGAGCCAGACCGGCCGCAGTCACCATGACGTGATCGGCATAGAAATGCGCGGTAGTGATTTTCGCCGGGAAAAATGGATCACTTTCGCCGGAAGAAATCTTGTCTTGCGCGGCGAGTGCTGCCCGCGCCATCATCCAGCCTCCTGACACAATGCCCATCAGCCTCAGGAACGGTACGGCACCGCTTGCTACGGTGCGCACATCGGCACCGTAGTTGGAGACTATGTAGTCGGTCGCCTGCTGTAGTGCTTCAATTCCGCGCCCCAGCGCGGCAGCGATGGCAACAAACTCGGCTCCCGCCTGTTTCACCACCTCGTCACGTGTCAGTTGCATCATGCCAATCACGGACTTGATCGTGGCACCGCCTTCGCGCGCGATCTTCCTGCCCATCAAGTCGTTGGCCTGAATACCTGTCGTTCCCTCGTAGATGGTGGTAATGCGGGCGTCACGCATGAACTGCGCGGCGCCGGTTTCTTCAATGAATCCCATGCCACCATGTACTTGTACGCCGAGATAAGACAGTTCGTTGCCGGTCTCGGTACTCCAGCCTTTCACTACCGGAATCATCAGGTCGACAAAGGCCTGATTCTTCGCGCGCTCGGCAGCATCGGGATGACGCACTGCGGCATCGTGCGCGGCAGCCACCGAATAGGCCAAAGCTCGCATCGCCTCGACTTGCGAGCGCATCAGCATCAGCATACGACGAATGTCGGGATGCTGAATGATCGGCACACCGCTCGGCGATCCCTCGATGGCACGGCCCTGCACCCGCTCGCGAGCATAAGCCACCGCATGCTGATAAGCCGCTTCGCCAATCGCAAGGCCCTCAAGGCCCACGGCAAAGCGCGCCGCATTCATCATCACGAACATGTACTTGAGGCCGTCATTCTCCTTGCCCACCAGAGTACCGATCGCGCCACCGCTATCGCCAATAGCCATGACGCAAGTTGGACTGGCGTGGATACCCAGCTTGTGCTCGATGGAAACGCAATACGCATCATTGCGCTCACCCAGCGAACCATCCGGATTCACCATGAACTTGGGCACCACGAACAAGGAAATGCCCTTGACGCCTTCGGGCGCATCCGGAGTGCGGGCGAGCACAAGATGGATGGTGTTCTCCGCCATGTCGTGATCGCCGTAGGTGATGAAAATTTTCTGGCCGAAAATGCGGTAGGTTCCATCGGCCTGCGGTACCGCGCGCGAACGAATGGCCGCCAGGTCGGAACCCGCCTGCGGCTCGGTGATGTTCATTGTTCCGGTCCACGTGCCGGCGATCATATTAGGTAGATACATCGCTTTCTGTGCATCGCTACCCGCGAGTTCCAACGCTTCGATGGCGCCGAGCGTCAGCAGGGGGCACAGAGAAAAGGCCATGTTGGAAGACTTCCACATTTCCTGAACAGCTGCCGCCACCACTTTGGGCAAGCCCTGTCCACCATGCTCGGGATTGCCCGACAGCGCGTTCCAGCCACTATCGACAAACTGCGCATAGGCTTCCTTGAATCCTTTGGGCATGGTCACCGACTTGTCAGCCCAGCTCGCACCCTCCTGGTCGCCGCTCGCGTTCAGCGGTGCCAGCACGCCGCTGGTGAATTTCGCCGACTCGTCCAGAATCGCTTCGACCACGTCGGATGCTGCTTCTTCGTAGCCAGGCAATTCCGCCACCTTGTCGACCCGGGCAAGTTCAGTCAATACAAAATGCATATCCTTCAGCGGCGCGGTATAGCTGCTCATCCTGTCACTCCGAAATCAAATTACGTTTGACGACAGGCGCCGGACCGGGCCGGCGCCGTCGATTCCTCAGAGTCCGGCAACCAGCTCCGGCACAGCCTGGAACAAATCCGCAACCAGACCATAGTCGGCGACCTGGAAGATCGGCGCGTCGGGATCCTTGTTGATCGCAACGATCACCTTCGAATCTTTCATGCCGGCCAGATGCTGAATGGCGCCAGAAATTCCGATGGCGATATACAGTTGCGGAGCGACGATCTTGCCGGTTTGACCAACCTGATAGTCATTGGGTACGAAACCCGCATCCACTGCGGCACGCGAGGCGCCCAAAGCGGCCCCGAGCTTGTCGGCCAAGGGTTCCAGCAGCGCGTGGTAGTTCTCGCCGTTGCCCATGCCGCGACCGCCCGAGACGATGATCTTCGCTGCCGCCAATTCCGGCCGCGCCGATTTGGTCAGTTCGCGACCGATCAGCTTCGACTGGCCAAGATCGGTGCCGGCTGCAATCGATTCGATCGCCGCGCTACCGCCCGTATTTGCGACGGCGTCAAAGCCCGTGGTGCGCACTGTGATGACTTTGGTTGAATCACCCGACTTGACCGTTGCCAGCGCGTTGCCGGCATAGATTGGACGCACAAAGGTATCGGCATCGACCACCGAAATTATTTCGGATATCTGCGCCACGTCGAGCAAGGCTGCCACGCGAGGCAAGGTGTTCTTGCCGTTGCTGGTGGCCGGCGCCAGGATGTGCGTGTAACCCGCGGCATTTGCCACAATCAGGGCTGCAAGATTTTCAGCCGTCTGATCACCGTAATGAGCCGCATCTGCAAGCTTGACCTTGGTAACGCCTTCGACCTTGGCTGCCTCTTCGGCAACTGCCGCGCAACCCACTCCGGCAACCAGGATATGAATCTCGCCCCCGATCTTTGCCGCAGCAGCGACAGTGTTGAGTGTGGCAGCCTTGAGGCTGGCGTTGTCGTGTTCTGCGATGACGAGGAGGCTCATACGATCACCTTGGCTTCGTTCTTGAGTTTTTCGATCAGTTGCGCAACATCGGCAACCTTGACACCGGCACTACGCTTGGGCGGCTCGGTAACTGTCACTGTGGTCAGGCGCGGGGCAGGGTCGACGCCGAGATCATCCGGCTTGACGACCTCCATCGGCTTCTTCTTTGCCTTCATGATGTTAGGCAAGGTCGCGTAGCGCGGTTCGTTCAGGCGCAAGTCGGTGGTGACAATCGCAGGCAAACTGATTTCGATAGTTTCAAGACCACCATCGATCTCGCGCGTCACCGTGGCTTTGCCATCCGCCACAACGACTTTGGAGGCGAACGTGGCTTGCGACCAGCCCAGCAGCGCGGCGAGCATCTGGCCTGTCTGATTGGCGTCGTCATCAATCGCCTGCTTGCCGAGGATGATGAGCTGCGGCTCTTCCTTCTTCGCCACGGCGGCAAGCAGTTTGGCCACGGCCAGCGGCTGCAACTCGACATCCGTCTCAACCAGAATCGAACGATCGGCGCCGATAGCCATCGCCGTGCGCAGGGTTTCCTGACAGGCGGTGACGCCACAGGAGACGGCGATCACTTCTGTCGCCACACCGGCCTCCTTGAGACGCATGGCTTCTTCCACCGCGATTTCGTCGAATGGATTCATCGACATTTTCACATTCGCCAGATCGACACCACTGCCGTCTGACTTGACGCGAACCTTGACGTTGTAGTCAATCACGCGCTTGACCGGTACGAGGATTTTCAAGCGAGTCTCCTTGAGTTTGCTGATCGGAAAACGAAGTTTCGGTGCAGGCTAACGTCGGCATTATCGACGTTAAGCGCAGCGGCCGAAGCCAAAAATGCATTGTAGCGACTATTCGACGGTCGCTTTCCCATACGCTACGGTATGGAGTGTGAGATACTACCGCAGACCGAATCAGAACTCAATACCCTACCGTATGGAAAACAAGTCGACCAAGACCCCGCGCACCGCGCTGGACCGCGACGCCTGGATCAAGGGCGCGATCGCCATCCTGGCCGAACACGGTGCCGAGCGCCTGCGCGTCGAGGTGCTGGCCACTCGCCTGGGCGTGACCAAGGGCAGCTTCTACTGGCATTTCAAGGATAGGCGCGACCTGCAGGACGCGGTGCTGGAATTCTGGAAGGAAGGCCGCATCCGCGACATCCGCAAACAGACCCAGTCGGAACCCGGTGGCGAAGTCGCCGCCCTGCTCCACACCATCGAGGTCTATGCCTCGGCGCGCAACCGCAAGGGCATCGCCATCGAAGCCGCGGTGCGCAGCTGGGCGCGCCGAGACCCGCAGGCGGGCGCCGTCGTCGAAGCCGTCGACGCCGAACGCCTGGCCTGCTCCTGCCGCCTGTTCCGCGCCTGTGGCCTGCCCGAGCAGGAAGCCCAGGCGCGCAGCGTCATGCTCTACGCCTACGTCTTCGGCGTCAGCCTGCTGCGCCCCGGCGGATTCGCCACCGACATGGACTCGCTCAAGACCTGGATCGCCGAGCATATCGCGCGCTGAGACGACAGACCGCGTCGCGCGAAAGTCGGCGCTGGCAGGACGGCGACTATTCGGCTTGGATTCAATAGTGGCTATTTCCGCCTTCGGCCATGAACTGCCCCTGAGCCACCGTGACCAATGCGGACATTCGAGTAGAAAACAGTCTTTCTACAGATTCATTAGGCGCGACCAGACTCGGCAGCCAGAGCAATCGCCCTAGATATCATTCTCTTAACCTCGGATGAGGCATGCATTGGCATCAGGTTTACTTCTGGATGTTTGCTCTTAAACACGCGGAATACCTCATCCGCAAACGCCTGCCCAATTGATGTCACGCTGGAGAAATCAAGCATTACGACTTTAAATCTATCTATTCGCGTTAAGAGTCGCTTTGCTTGCGATCGAGAAACCAGATTGTCATCCCCGTATTGCACTAATTTCACAGGTACAACTGTTTTGTTGAATCCATAGTCTTCACCAGAAGTAAACTTGTCGAAAACCTTCTTTGTTGTGCGAGCGGTATGGTTGTGCAGCAGCATAGTCACAATCGTTCCGCCCCGGGGGGTACTCCGCTGGAGAATCCAATCCTCCTTTTTGTCAAACTCGTGTGAGAAGTACACCTCGCCAGAAAGAATATCGAATTCGTCAAACATTCTCGAAGAAAAAAAGATTCCTTCCCCGGAGTGATTTGCCGGGTCTGTTGTGAACTTGCCCTTGGCAAGTTCAAGAACCGAGTGCCTTTCATCCAAGAGCTCAAGTGCCGCCTGAATCTTCTTGAAGATTCCGACACCGTCGTCGTAGATCTGAATCCTCGTGGCCGCCGCCGTCTTTCGGACTGAGACGACGGCACACCTTGCTTCAGAGTGGTCAATGACGTTGTTGAGCATCTCTGTAAAGCCGTAGTGCCAGATGTTCAGAACGTTATCAGGTAGCTTCCCTAGCAGCGGGGCAATATCATTTCGCCAAACGGCGTCTTCAGCCAGTTCTCGAGTTACCTCGTACTGTTTCGTCCATTCCAGCAGCTCAGCGAGGCTGTAGCGTTTACTTCGGGTATTTCCAGAAACCAGGACAGCGCCCTCGCCTATCAATCGTCTTAAATGCTGGTGGACAGCCTGCCTTGAGCAATTGAACTTCTCGCTCGCTACCTTGACAATATCTGCGGGATGGGCATCAATGTTCTCAATCAAGAACTTGCGCGCCACCTCGCCACCGACACGAACGCCGCTCATTTATCAACCTCACCATCGACGATTATCAATATCATACCTCACTATTGTCAACTTACTTGATAAATCCCGTCAACTATACCAATGTTTTTACAGGCTTCTAACTTGCCTAGCCCCGCCAGCGGTACGCGTCGGCAGCAAGCTGGTTCCACCACAAAAGCTAACGCCTTGAGCGTCAGGTTCCAAAGTAAAGCTACTTCCACCGACAAGCCGCCGTATCACCAGCGCCGAGTTTTGCCATTGGGCAAAACAACCGCAGTGGGCAACGGGCTACCCCCTGACAACATTCATCGCCTCGTTCCAAAAATCCGCAGCCTGCGGCGGTACAAATAGAAACGGCTGCCGCACCGAACCCGGCGCGGCAGCCGCTTATCGCTGGCCGCTTACATGCGCTCGAAAATCCCCGCCGCGCCCATGCCGGTGCCGACGCACATGGTCACCATGCCGTACTTCAGCTTGCGCCGGCGCAGGGCGTGAATCACTGTCGCGGAACGAATCGCGCCGGTGGCGCCGAGCGGGTGGCCCAGCGCGATGGCGCCGCCGATCGGATTGACCTTGGCCGGATCGAGGCCGAGGTCCTGGATCACCGCCAACGACTGCGCGGCAAACGCCTCGTTGAGTTCGATCCAGTCAAGCTGGTCCTGGGTGATGCCGGCCAGCCGACAGGCCACCGGAATGGCTTCCTTGGGGCCGATGCCCATGATCTCGGGCGGCACGCCGCGCACCGCGAAGGAGACGAAGCGCGCCAGCGGCGTCAGGTTGAATTGCTTGAGGATCTTTTCGCTGACGAGAATGAGTGCGCCCGCGCCGTCCGAGGTCTGCGAACTGTTACCGGCGGTGACCGAACCTTTGGCGGCAAACACCGGTCTGAGCTTGGCCAATGCAGCCAGTGTCGATTCTGCACGCGCGCCTTCATCGCGATTGACGCTGCGCTTTTTCAGTTCGACTTCGCCGGTGGCGAGGTTCGGCACGTGATCGATGATCTCGACCGGCGTCGTCTCATTGTCGAACTCGCCCGCCTGCTGGCCAGCGATGGCCCGCTGGTGGGATTGCAGAGCGAACTCGTCCTGCATCTCGCGCGTCACCTTCCACTGGTTGGCGACTTTCTCGGCCGTGAGGCCCATGCCATAGGCCATGCCGACGTTCTCGTCCTTGAACACGCCCATGTTGACGGAGGGATGGTTGCCCCCCATCGGCACCATGGACATCGACTCGGCGCCGCCCGCAATCATGACGTCGGCCTGGCCGACGCGGATGCGGTCGGCAGCCATTGCCACGGCGGTAATGCCCGATGCGCAAAAGCGATTGATGGTGACACCGCCCACGGTATTGGGCAGGCCGGCCAGCAGCACGGCATTGCGCGCCATGTTGAGTCCGGATTCGCCTTCGGGGAAGGAGCAGCCGATGATGGCGTCTTCGATCAGTTTCGGATCGAGGCCCGGCACCTGGGCCATGGCAGACTGGATTGCGTACACCAGCAGATCGTCGGGACGGGTGTTGCGGAACATGCCGCGCGGTGCCTTGCCGATCGGGGTGCGGGTAGCGGCAACGACGTAGGCGTCTTGAAGTTGTTTGCTCATTTCGATTCTCCTTTTTGCGCCTCAGTTGCGGACAGGCTTGCCGGTCTGCATCATGCCCATGATGCGTTCCTGGGTCTTGGGATGGTTCAGCAGTTCCATGAAGGCCTTGCGCTCCAGGTCGAGCAGCCACTGCTCACTGACCAGACTGCCCTGGTCGACATCACCGCCGGATACGATGCTGGCGATCATCTGCCCCAGTTTGAAGTCGTGGGCGGAGATGAAGCCGCCGTCGCGCATGTTGACCAGTTGCATCATGATGGTGCCGATGGCATAGCGGCCGGCGACGGGGACCAGTTTCTGCAAGGGCGGCCGGTAACCGGCGTCGGCCATCGCCCGCGCCTCCACCTTGGCCACATGCAGCAACTCATAGGGATTGAAGACGATGATGTCGTCAGGTTTCAGATAACCCATCTGCCGTGCTTCCAGCGCCGACTTCGAGACTGCCGCCATGGCGGCGTTGGTGAAATAGACCTTGAGGAACTGCAGCAGATCGTTGCCCTTGGCGTCCGCCGCCGCACGCAGTGCGGCTTCCTTGAGACCGCCGCCAGCCGGAATCAGACCGACGCCGACTTCGACCAGACCGATGTAGGACTCGATCGAGGCCACGCGTCTGGCCGTGTGCAAAACCAACTCGCAACCACCGCCGAGTGCCAGACCGGCCACTGCGGCCACCACCGGCACATTGGCATACTTCATGCGCTGGAAGCAGGCCTGCAGCTTGGCGACTTCCGGCTCGATGGCCTTGACGCCGCCTGACATGAACAGCGGCAGCATGGCCTGCAGGTCGGCGCCGGCGGAAAAGGCGCCGCCTTCGGCCGCGTCCGCACCCCAGATCACCAGACCCTTGTAGTTTGCTTCAGCCTCGGCGATGGCCTTCGACAGGCCGTCGATGACGCCGGCGCCGATGGCATGCATCTTGGTCTTGATCGAGAAGATCAGCACCTCGTCGCCCTGATGCCAGATGCGCACCGAGTCGTCCTCGAACACCGTGGTGCCGGCCTTGCTGCCGTCCGCCACACCCTCTCCAAGAAGCGGCGCGCGGAATGGCTGGCGAGCATAGACCGCGAGTGTGGAGCGCGGCACATTGGCCTTCCTCGCGGGCGACCAGGAACCGTCCGCGGAGTGCACACCGGTGCGAGCGCCCTCATCGAACACCCAGGCCGGCAGCGGTGCCGCGCACAGCGCCATGCCGGCGTCGATGTCTTCCTTGACCCAGGTTGCAATCTGCTGCCAACCCGCGGCCTGCCAGGTCTCGAAGGGGCCGAGCTTCTGGCCGAAACCCCAGCGCATGGCGAAATCGATATCGCGTGCGTTGTCGGCGATGGCTTCAAGATGCACGGCGATGTAGTGGAAGGCATCGCGGAAAATCGCCCAGAGAAATTGCGCTTGCGGGTGAGTCGATTCGCGCAATGCCTTCATGCGTTTGCCCGGATCTTTTTCCTTGAGGATGCGCGCCACCAGGTCGTCCGCCTTGCCGCCGCCGGTGACGTATTGTCCCGTGGCGAAGTCGAGTCGCTGCACTTCCCTTCCGACTTTCTTGTAGAAGCCGGCACCGGTTTTCTGGCCCAGCGCGCCCGCCGCAACGAGCGTGCTCAACACCGCTGGCGTCTTGTACACGGCGGCGAAGGGATCATCGGGCAGCGTATCCTGCATGGTCTTGATCACGTGGCCCATGGTGTCGAGACCCACCACATCGGCGGTGCGGAACGTGCCGGACTTGGCACGACCCAGCTTGGTGCCGGTCAGGTCATCGACCACGTCGCAGGAGAGGCCGAACTTCCCGGCTTCGTGGATGGTCGCCATCATGCTGAATACGCCAACGCGGTTGGCGATGAAGTTGGGGGTGTCCTTGGCGCGCACCACACCCTTGCCCAGCGTGGTGACGAGAAAGCCTTCGAGTTGATCGAGAATCTCCGGCTGCGTCGCCGCGGTCGGGATCAGTTCCACCAGATGCATGTAACGCGGCGGATTGAAAAAATGCACGCCGCAGAAACGTTCTTTCAGCTCCGCGTCGAATCCATCGGACAGCGACGTGATCGACAGGCCGGAGGTATTCGAGGCGAAGATTGCGTTCGGTGCGATGAACGGCGCGACTTTCTTGTACAGGTCGTGCTTCCAGTCCATGCGTTCGGCAATCGCCTCGATGATCAGGTCACAGCCCTTCAGCAGCTCGAGGTTGTCGTCGTAATTGGCAACTTCGATACATACCGCATCATCCTTGTTACCCAGCGGAGCCGGGTTGAGCTTCTTGAGACCCTCGATGGCGCGCAGCACGATGCCGTTCTTGGGACCCTCTTTCGCAGGCAGATCGAACAGCACTACAGGGACTTTCGCGTTGACGCAGTGAGCAGCGATCTGCGCACCCATTACGCCGGCACCGAGAACGGCGACTTTCCTGACAATGAAATTGCTCATGGTTTTTTCCTAGAAAAGTTCGGCTTCAAGATCAAGCAGGTTATTGGCGCCCGAACGGGCTTGACGTATCAGCATGGCTGTCTCTGGCAGCAGACGGACAAAGTAAAAGCGTGCGGTGGCGAGTTTGGCCTTGTAGAACGTGTCACCAGAGTCCAGTTTGGCCAGGGCAATCTTCGCCATGCGCGCAAAGAAATAGCTGTACACCAAATGGCCAACCACGCGCAGATAAGGCACGGCCGCAGCGCCGACTTCATCCTGATTCCGCATGGCCTTCATGCCGATTTCCATGGTCAGCTTGCTGACTTTCTCGCCGATATCAGCCAGCGGCGTAATGAACTCGCTCATGGCCTCGTCGGTGCCGTTTTCCTCGACGAAGGCCTGTACCAAGGCACCGAATTTCTTCAGCTTGGTACCGTTGTCCATCAGGATCTTGCGGCCGAGCAGGTCGAGCGACTGAATCGTATTGGTGCCCTCGTAGATCATGTTGATACGGGCATCGCGCACGTACTGCTCAATGCCCGTGCCGGTGATATAGCCGTGACCACCATGCACCTGCATTGCCTCCGAGGTGGCAATCCAGCCGTTGTCGGTCATGAAAGCCTTGATGATCGGCGTCAGCAGCGCCACCAGATCAGCCGATTCCTTGCGCACCGACTCGTCGGGATGGTTGAGTTCCTGATCGATCAGCAGCGCGACAAAGGAAGAGAAAGCACGACCACCTTCGGCATAGGCCTTGGCTGTGAATAGCATGCGCCGTACATCGGGATGAACAATGATCGGATCGGCCGGCTGATCAGGTGCTTTGACGCCTGACAGGCTGCGCATCTGCAGCCTGTCACGGGCGTAGGCCAGAGCGTTCTGGTAGGCAGCCTCGGTCAGGCCCAGCGACTGCATGCCGACGCCGAGTCGAGCCGCATTCATCATGACGAACATTGCATTCAAACCCTTGTTCGGCTCGCCGATCAGCCAGCCGGTTGCGTCGTCCATACTGATCTGGCAGGTCGAGTTGCCGTGGATGCCCATCTTCTCTTCCAGCGCATCACAATGAATCGTGTTGCGCTGGCCTGGGGCACCCTCCATATCAGGCAGGAATTTTGGTACCAGAAACAGCGAAATGCCCTTGGTCCCTACCGGTGCATCGGGCAGACGTGCCAGTACCAAATGCAGAATATTTCCCGACATGCCATGCTCGCCCGCCGAGATGAAAATCTTGTTGCCGGTGATGCTGTAGGACCCGTCGGCATTGGGCTGCGCCTTGGAGCGCAGCAGACCAAGATCGGTGCCGCAGTGCGGCTCGGTCAGGCACATGGTGCCGGTCCATTCTCCCGAAACCAGTTTCGGCAGATAAAGCGCCTTTTGCTCCGGCGTACCGTGCTCATGCAGGCATTCGTAGGCGCCATGCGACAAACCCGGATACATGTACCAGGCTTGATTGGCCGAATTGAACATTTCCGCCAGCGAATTCTGCAGCACGATGGGCAGACCCTGACCGCCATACTCTGGATCGCAGGGCAAGGCTGGCCAGCCACCATCGACATACTGCTGGTAAGCCTCCTTGAATCCTGTCGGCACTGTCACCTCGTGAGTGTTCCGGTCTAGCGTGCAGCCCTCGCGATCACCAACCTGATTAAGCGGATAAAGCACCTTGGAAGCAAATTTGCCGCCCTCCTCGAGGATGGCATTGATGGTGTCAACATCGATTTCGGCGTGAGCCGGCAAGGACTTGAGATGGCTGCTTACATCGAGCAACTCGTGCAGCACGAAGTGCATGTCTCGCAGAGGGGCAAAATACTGGCCCATGAATATCCTCCTGTTATTGGCTGGCGTCGACCGCAATTAGCGAACGGTCGTTTCAAACAAACGTTTTAATGCTAGCGCAAATCAACTACTGCGTGTAGTCGTACGCCTCTAATTTGTAGATGACTTGATGCGGCTTAACTGCTTAGCGCAGGAAATTCCGGCTGATATCGCGAAACAAATCCGAATCTGCCCGACGCAGCCACTCAAAGGCGACCATTTCACGGCTGACGATGCAGGCGCCGGCATCGCGCATACGCGCCAGTGCCAGCGACTTGTCTGACTCGCGACGCGAGCCGACAGCCTCTTCGACCACAAACACCTGCTTCCCGCCAGCCAGCAACTCCAACACGGTTTGCAACACGCACACATGGGTTTCCATTCCGCAGACTATGTACTGGGCAGCACCACCCGATTGATCGAGTCCATGACAGGCGCCGGCTACAGCGGAGAAATGCAGCTTGCTGGCGATGCAACCGGAAGGCAACTCCTCCGCCACCGCCGGGTGGGTCGGCCCCAAACCTTGTGGATACTGTTCGCAGGCCAATACCGGTACGTCCATGCGGCGAGCAACACGAATCAACCAGACGATTTGATCCAGCAAGATCTGCCAACCGGCGATCGCTGGAACCAGCCTTCCCTGAACATCAATTACCAACAAACACGAATTGCGCGCGTCGATCAGCATGAGGCCTCCCAGGCAGCAATGAATTCTTTCCAGTGCGGCAGTTCGGTCGCCGCCAATGTGCTCTTTACCAGTGTCAGTTCAGTATCGTGTTCGCCTGGCGTCAGCAAGCCGCGCATCAACTGAAAACGCAGGAGCACCAACCAGGTATTGACCACGTCGGTTTCACAATAGTCTCGAATCTCGTCGATGCGTTCCTCCAGCCACGCCCCCCAGACCGCTGAACCGTCCATGCCGAGCTTGCCTGGCAGGCCCATCAAGCGGGCAAGCTGATCAAGCGGCGCACTACCGCGCGGCTGATACATCGCCAACAGATCCATCAGATCGAGATGACGACTGTGATAGCGGCTGATGTAGTTGTTCCACTTGAAATCTCGCGAATCGCGGTAATCGCCCTCGCCCATGTCCCAATAGCGTGGCGCCGTGACGCTATGGATCAAGCCTCGATAGTGCAGCACCGGCAGATCAAAGCCGCCGCCGTTCCAGGAAACAATCTGCGGCGTGAACTTTTCCACGCCATCGAAAAAACGCTGGATGATTTCGCCCTCTCCTGATTTTGGCTCAGCCAGTGACCACACACGAAATCCCTCATCGCTGCGCAGTGCGCAGGAAATCACGACTACGCGCTGCAGATGCAGTGGCAGAAAGTCACTGCCGTTCTTCGCCCGCTGACGCTGAAAGGCAAGCTCGGCCACTTCCGCGTCGGGCAGCGCTGCCGGCAGTTCATGCAGGGTGCGCAGTCCAACGATGTCGGGAATGGTTTCGATGTCGAAGACGAGAACGGGAGTCATGGGCGTGGTTTTACAGGAGTAGGGAGATATGTCCGGAAAAGTCGGCGCTGGCGATACGGCGATTCTATAATCCTGACCCATGTTAGGCGAAGATAAAGACGAAAACAGCCGTCAGGGCATACAGTCCATCGAAGTGGGCGTGCCATTGTTGCGGGTACTGGCAGATCATGGCGCGCCGATGATGCTGCGCGATCTTGCCCGAGAGGCCGGCATGCCCGCCGCCAAGGCCCACCGCTATCTGGTCAGCTTCATGCGTACCGAATTGGTCACGCAGGATCCGATCTCGGGTCGCTACGATCTTGGCAATTTTGCGCTGGACCTGGGCCTGGCGAGCCTCGCCCGACTCGACGCTGTGCGGGTCGCTACGCCGATACTGGATGCGCTTGGCGAAGAAACCGGAGAAACGGTCGCACTTGCAGTGTGGGGCAACATGGGGCCGACGATAGTGCGCTGGGTCGAATCGAAGCGACCGGTCACGGTCAATCTGCGCACCGGCGCTGTCATGCCACTACTGCACTCTGCAATCGGTCTGTGTTTTGTCAGCTTTTTTGAATCAGCTACGCTGCAGCGTCAGATCGAGGAAGAACTTCAGATCAACGCACGCGGCGCGGATACCCGGGCGCCAATCACCCGCGCCCAACTCGATACCCTGATTGCGGACTTTCGTCAGCACGGCATGTCCCGCGCTGTCGGGTCGGTGATTCCCGGCATCAACGCCTTTTCCGCGCCAGTATTCAATCACGACGGGAAAATGGTGCTGGCGATCACCGGTCTGGGCCCCGCCGGTCTCTTTCCGCCAAACTGGAATGGACCGATGGCGAAAGCCATCCGCGCAGCGGCCCAGACGGTTTCACGTCAACTGGGCTGGCGTACGCCTTCTGCGTGATGGATAGCAGCGCCGACTTCTGACCGACCATGGCGAGTTTCTTCAGCCGACTGATGGGAAAAAGCGAGCCTTCGGTCAGTGCGGCGAAAAGCGGAGGCAGCGAAGCGGAAGGCGCCTGTTCAAAGTCCGGACAAGCAACTGCGAAGGACAGAAGAAGCAAAAATACTGACTCGCCGCGAGTCAGGACCGAACCCGGGACGACCCAGTCATTTGTTTGCCGCGAGCCGATTCTCGACCGTGACAAACGTATTGCCGGCTACCAGTTCAGCCTTCCCGAAAAAGTCGAGCAGCGTTTGAAGAACGACTTCGAGTTTCTTCAAAAAGTCTACGACGATGCCGTTCTGCGCAATCTGACTTCACTCGGCAGTGAAGCATTGCTGGGTCCCAGGCTCACCTTCGTCAGCTTGTCGCAGAATTCCCTGGACAACCCGCGGATCCATGAACTGCCACGAGACAACACCGTGCTGATGCTGGCGCCGGTTCACCAGACGCTGGAGGCCGGGACAATTCAGCACCAGCTGGATGCACTGCGTCAATCCGGCTACGCGTATGGATGGATGCTTCGACAGTCTCAGGTAGAACAATTCCCCCAGCTACTTCAGTTGGCCGCCTGCGCCGACTACGTGCAGATTGATGCAACAGATTTCAACGCCATGGACGTAAGGCTGCTGCTCAAATCCATTGCAGCGGAGCGCCCCGCTGCGCTAGCCCAACTTCGCTTGATAGCTGGAGAACTCAATGCGGTCGATGAGTTTCATTCCTATTTTCATGCGGGCTTTGATTTCTTTCTCGGCCAGTTCGTTACTCGCAGAGAAAACTGGCATCCACCCAAAAGCAATCTCAATCGCCTGCACATAATCAAACTGCTCAACTTGCTGCGCAGCGAGGCCGAGGTTGCCGAAATTGCGGAACGGTTCAAACAGGACCCGGTGCTGGCCTTCAAACTGCTTCGTTATATCAATTCGCCGGTCATGGGACTACTCAGTCCCATTGTCAGTCTGGACAAGGCGCTGATTCTCTTGGGTCGGGAAAAAATCTACCGTTGGCTGTCTTTGCTACTGTTCGTCTTTCAGGCACCTGGCTTTGAGGAAAGAGTCCTCACCGAACGGGCGTTGTCGCGTGCCTATTTCCTGGAGAGCCTTGCCGCCCAGGGCAACATTCCAGCACCAGCCGATTCACTTTTCATGCTTGGCCTGTTCTCGCTCCTGGATCAACTCATGGGCCAGACCATGATTGAGTTGCTATCGCAAGCCCGACTTCCAGAATCCGTGCATCAGGCATTGCTTGACGAACCCGGAGCCTACCGCGATGCCCTGCTCCTGGCCATTGCCGCCGAAGGCCAATCGCCTCAAGATTTGGAGAAACATGCCGAACTTTGCGGCCTGGAGGTTCAACAAGTGTCTAAGTGTGCATTTCGATCCCTGGCCTGGGCGCACGAAATTTCCTCGCTGGAATCGAGCTAGCAAAACCACAAACAGTTCTTGAGACTTTCGGCAGCGAGTGCGATCAAGCACTGGCCTCATGGAAGCGAATCATATTCCGCCCCGCCTCTTTGGCTTGATACATCGCGGTATCGGCCCACTTGAGGATGTCATCCTGACTGGTTTCGTGGTTGAGGAACAACACTACGCCGATGCTCACCGTACATCGATGCTCAATGCTGGTATCTGCTTCACCTTCGTGCCTGATGGTCAGTCGATAGATTTCAGACAAAATGCCACGGATCTTTTCAGCCACGATCTTGGCTTCCAGGCTTGATTTGGCCTTATCCGGATCCAGATCTCTCAGCACAACCACGAACTCGTCGCCACCAAAGCGCGCCACCGTGTCTATCTCCCGCACACAACGCTTCATTCGTTCCGCCGCTTCGATCAGCAGCAAATCACCGACCTCGTGCCCATGCAAATCATTCAG
>JAIPCF010000061.1 GCA_021738385.1 Sulfuritalea sp.
ATCAGGGGCTGGTCGCTTACGAGTTGCTGTTTCGCGCCACCGAGGAAAATTCGGCTCGACTCGAAAGCGCCGAAGCGGCGACCGCGGCCACCGCCGACGTGGTCTGCAAAGCCTTCGCCGAACTCGGCCTGGCCAATGTTTTCGGTCAGGCGCGCGCCTTCATCAATGCCGACGCGGCGTTTCTGGCCACCGATCTGGTCGAGTTGCTGCCGAAAGACATCGTGGTGCTTGAAGTCGACGTCGCGGATTTTGCAGCGGAATCACTGCTGCATCGCTGCCAGGCGCTCAAGGCCATGGGCTATTCGTTTTCGCTTTCCGGTGTGACCGAGGTCGACGCGAAGCTTTGGCCGCTGGTCGATCTTGCCGCCTGGATCAAAGTCAATATTGATGATTTCGACGGTGATCAACTGCACGTTCTGGCGCGCGCGCTGGCGACGGCGCGCCGCACCTTGATCGCGGCGCGCGTCGAGTCGCAGGCGCAGCTGGGCTTGTGCCGCTTGCTGGGCTTTCATCTGTTTCAGGGATACTACTTTGCCAAACCGGTGATCGTCGAAGGGCGCAAGCTGGATGCTTCGACACAGGGCCTGCTCAAGCTGATAAAAATGCTGGCGCAGGACGCCGACTCTCTCCGTCTCGATGCTGCGTTTCGTGCCGAACCGGGTCTGGTGATCAACCTGCTGCACCTGACCAATTCCGTCGGCGCCGGCGCGCGCGCGCGCATCACCTCGGTGCGCCATGCCATCACGGTACTGGGCCGGCGCCAGTTGCAGCGCTGGTTGCAACTGCTGCTGTTCAGCCACGGCAAGAACATCGACCTTGCCCACAACCCGCTGCTGCAACTCGCCGCCTTGCGCGGGCGCTTCATGGAACTGCTGGTCGAACGCCTGCATCCGACCCAGAAGGATTTGCTTGATCCGGCCTTCATTACCGGCCTCATGTCGGTGGTACCAGCCGCGCTGGGCATGTCGATGACCGATGTCCTGGCACAGATCGCCGTCGGCAACGATGTGCGCCTGGCGCTGACGCAAAAGGAAGGCCCGCTGGGCAAACTGTTTGCGTTGATTCAGAGTTATGACGAAAACGATGTCGCCGCAACCCAGGCCTTGCTCGCCGGCTATGGATCAGCGGGCAGTCTGGGCCTGCTCGGCGAAATTCTCGCCGAGGCCCTGGTCTGGGTGCAGCAACTGGGCGTGGAAGCGCACTGAAAGAGGAAAGCATGCGTTACTGGCTGATGAAATCCGAGCCGGCCGTGGTGGGGATCGACCATGTGTTGGCCATGCCGAAGCAGACCGTGGACTGGTGGGGGGTGCGCAACTATCAGGCGCGCAACTTCATGCGCGACCAGATGAAAGTCGGCGACGGCGTGTTTTTCTATCATTCCTCCTGCCCCGAGCCGGGCATTGCCGGACTGGCCGAGGTGTCGCAACTCGCCTATCCGGATCGCACCCAGTTCGATCCGAAGAGCCCCTACTTCGATCCCAAATCGACGCCGGAAAATCCGCGTTGGGTCAATGTCGATGTACGCATCGTGAAGAAAACGCGGTTGATCGGCCTCGATGAATTGCGCGCGCATCCCGAACTGGCCAATCTGCGTGCCCTGCAACGCGGCAATCGACTTTCCATCACGCCGGTCGACCCGGCGGAATGGAAGTTCATCGTCGGCAAGTTGATGAAAGTAAAAAAATGACTCTCTGGTGGCTCGGCTATCCGCTGCTGGGAGTTTTCGCGGGCTTTGTCGCCGGGCTGTTCGGCGTCGGCGGCGGGCTGACCATTGTGCCCTTGCTGTTCATGTTGTTCACGGCGCAGGCCTTTCCGGTGGAGCACAGCATGCATCTGGCGCTGGGTACCTCGATGGCGACCATCGTCTTCACATCGATTTCCAGCATGCGTGCGCATCATGGTCATGGCGCCGTGCGCTGGGATATCGTCAAAAGCTTTGCACCGGGTTTGATGGTTGGCACGCTGTCCGGCTCCTTCTTTGCGGCATGGGTGCCGACCCGGCCGCTGGCCATGGTATTTACCGTGATTGTCTATTACGCCTCGCTGCAGATGGTGCTGGACTTCAAACCCAAACCCCATCGCCAGTTGCCGGGAACTGCGGGTACGGTTCTCATCGGGACGGTGATCGGCATCGTTTCAAGTCTGGTAGCCGCGGGTGGAGGGTTCCTCACAATTCCCTTCATGGTGTTTTGCAACGTCGTGATTCACCAGGCTGTCGGCACGTCATCCGCGCTGGGCTTTCCGATCGCGGTTGCCGGAACCATTGGCTACATCGTCAGTGGGCTGAAGGTCCAGAGCCTGCCCGAGTATTCGCTGGGCTTTGTCTATCTGCCGGCATTTGTTGGCGTGGTTGTCGTCAGCTTCCTGATGGCGCCGGTCGGTGCGCGGCTTGCGCACAAGCTGCCGGTGAAGAAACTGAAGCGTGCCTTTGGCGTTTTTCTGGCGCTGCTGGCCAGCAAGATGTTGCATGGCCTGCTGACCGGCTGACAATGCTTTGTGCGGCGGACAGGCCGCTATCGCTCGGAAATCGCGGGGCGGGAAACCAGGTTGAATCCGAGCCCGATTGAAGTACAGAGCAACTGCCGGTGGCGCGAAGCCACCGGTCCGAATCCCAATACCGCTATGGAATTGCTCTGAGGCTCAGATCCGCCTTGCTTGCCTTGATGAAGCCGAACTTGTCATACGCGTTCTGACCCTCGTCCGTTTTCAGGAAGGACAGGTAGCGATTTGCGGCATCCTTGTGTTTGCTGTCGGTGAGAACCCCGATCGCATAGGAAACTTCGTTGATCAGGCTGTCTTCCTCAGGCAAGGGAATGGCCTCAACAGCATGCCCTTCCTCCAGGGCATTCTTGGTTTCCGTTGCCCAGACAATCCCTACGTCGACAGTCCCGGCCTTAAGGCCATCTGGAATTTCGCGATGATGCACAGAGGTGAAATGGACGTTCGGCGTCGGATCACAGGATTTGCATTCCTTGCCACCCGACAGCTTGTCCCACAGCTTGTGATTGATAAGTACCTTTTTGGCATAAAAAGTCATGATGCCTTCGGTAAGAGGATTGGGCAGCATGATTTTCAGGTCGTCACGGCCGAGATCGGCAATCCCCTTGATATGTTTCGGGTTGCCCTTGGGTACGATGAGGTTGAGCGCATTGTGGGTATAGACCATGAACTGATCCATTCTGCCTTTGCTCTTGAGTGTTTTCAGGTGACCCAGCTGGACGCTGGCGTAGACGTCTGGCTGCATGCGGTAGTCCTTGCCTTCATAGGTCCAGCCGCCGGCATTGACGGCTTTTAGGATGATTCCCGGCGGCAGCGTGATCAGGCCGATATTTCCCACCTCCGGATTGGTCTTTTGAAAGGCGCGAAGCACGTCTTCCATGGCAAAGAACTGGTTACCGGCAAGCCACAGGGTGAGTTTGGCGTCCGTATTCATCTTTCCCAGGGCTGCGCTGCCGGTGAGAATCTTCCCGTCGGTGTAGAACAGCCGCAGATCGTTGTCTTTTTTGGGTGGAATGGGTTCCAGACTAGCAACAGTCGGCGCTTTTACAGGTTCTGCCTTGTCTGCAGCAGATGTCGGGCCACCGAACAAGCTAGCGAGAAGCAGGAACGGAAATACGCAGCTGTTGAAGTTCATTTGCCACTTCTCCCTCGGTCTCTAAAAGATCAGTTGCTCTGTTATTTTCAGGCGCAACGCCACTCTCGCCTTTAGCAGACGACGCGTTACACCCTACGGAATCCCGGCACAATTCAGTCTGTCGATGCTCAGCCTGAATGGACCGAGGGAAGCGATGCCGCGCAAATACCGCTCGCACACACACGACGCCCCGGACGCACCGCGTCAAGTATCAAGGACCTGGCACGATGGTATCCGGAGAGGTTTTTGCGGTCTGACTGTCAGGGTCGAACGATGGACCAGCCTGCTTTGCTCTTCTCGATAATCTCGATCACACCAGCGTTGACGTAGCCGATCTTTGGATGCATATCGGCCGCAGTCAATTTCTGACCCTTCATGGTGTTCTGACACATCACGACTTTCGCACCGCTGCCCAGGGTCTCGTCAATGCGGCTTGCCAGCGGCGAGTCGAACTTGAGCATTCCCGAACCCATGCCGAAAACCACGAGCTCGACTTCGACATTGTCTTTGCCGTATGCGCCTTGAACGTTCTTGATGACATTCAGTGCCTGGTTCCACGTCTTCGAATCACCATCGCTGACCTGAATTACGACGCCTGCTTTGGCTGCCATGGCTGCCGGCGCGCCGACTGCAAAGATCGCACTGGCGAGCATGAGTTGAATAAAAATTCTGCGTATCATGGTTGTGGCTCCTCTGTGTTTGGGTGATTTTTCATGGCGAAGCAGCCGGCTGGTGTTGACCACCCTGTGTTATTTGGAGATTGACAGCCGGTAACATAAGACGCGACCAAGTCGGTGTTTATTCCCTCGGGAGTACAAATCGCGCTGAAATGGAATAAAAAGACAGTCCACAGCGTCTTATGCTGACTGGAGGAGACATTCGATGAGTTGGCTGCAATCGCGTGAGCAACGTGAGCTGATGGAGCAGATCAAGGCAAGCCGCAGCCGCTTGTATCGGATCGCCTTCGCCTGGTGCCATGATGCGGCATTGGCCGACGATCTTGCTCAGGAGGCGCTGACACGAGGCCTGTCGCGGCTTGATCAACTGCGCGAATCGGCCAAGTTCATGAGCTGGCTGTCTTCTATCCTCAATCGATGCTGGATTGATTACTTGCGGGCAAGGCGTTCGGATGTCGACGACGAGCAGCTTTCCGAGTTGCCTTCCGATCTTCCCGGTCCGGACAGCCACGCCGAACGGCAGGAAACGGTAAACCGGGTCCGCAACGCCATCGCCGCCCTGCCGCTCGGTCAGCGGCAGGTCGTCACCCTGGTTGATCTTGAAGGGTTTTCGTATGCGGAAGTTGCCGAAGTTCTGGAAATACCGATCGGCACGGTCATGAGCCGGCTGTGCCGCGCACGTGGTTCATTGAAAGAACTGTTGACGGAGCAGGTGGCGGCGAAGCCGCGCCTGAGGAGTGTGAAATGAACGATGCGAAGAAATTCTCCGACGAGCGCCTGAATGCGTTTGTCGACAACCAACTGGGTACCCAGGAGTGCGACGAGATATTGACGGCGATGGCCACCGATGCCGAACTCGGTCAGCGATTGTGTGAGCTGCGCTCCATCAAGGAGCTGGTGCGTCACGCCTATGGTCGGGTGCCGGACACCCGTCGTCCGGCAAACCGTCATTTGTCGATCTGGAGCAGTGCGCTCGCTGCAGGTGTGACCTTGGTCATTGGCGTATCGATTGGCTGGTGGGGACATCAAACGACGTCGGCGCAAGCATCCACAGGTGAGGTAGCGAGCTGGTCAGAGCGCCTGTTCGCCACGGAACCGGCCCGCATCCTGATTCATCTGGACAGTTCCCAACCCGAACAAATGGATGCCGCACTCGATCTGGCCGAAGCCTATCTTGCCAAGGCCGGTAGCGCCCGTGTCGAGGTCATCGCCAATAACCGCGGGCTGGATCTGCTCAGGGCGCGCACCACGCCCTATGCCGCTCGCATTGCCAGCATCAAATCGCACCATGAGCGTGTTGGTTTCATTGCCTGCGGGCAGACCATCGCGCGCCTACGGGGTGGCGGCGAGGATGTTGCATTGATACCCCAGGCAGCCTTGACCAGAACCGCCATCGAGCATGTCGCCGAACGCGTGCAGCAGGGCTGGACCTACCTCAAGATCTGAGCCGGGCCGGCAGGGTGGAGTCAGTCACGACGCACGGTATTGGCGTCCTGCCCGAATAACACGCGCTTGTCATCTTCGGTCAGCACTGGCGAAGGATTGATCTGATCGATCAGCGCGTAGGCGCGTTGCGTGGCGGCGCGTTCGCGAATGCTTAAAAACCAGCGCTTGAGTTGCGCAAAATCGTCCAGATTCTGACTCTGCCTTTTGTGCGACACGACCCACGGATAGCACGCCATGTCGGCAATCGAATAACTGCCGGCGATGAAGTCGCGCCCGGTCAGCTGCTTGTCAAGCACGGCATACAGGCGCGCCGTTTCCTTGACGTAGCGCTCGATGGCGTAGGGAATCTTCTCCGGCGCGTAGGTACTGAAATGATGATTCTGCCCCGCCATCGGACCGAGCCCGCCCATCTGCCAGAACAGCCACTGCAGTGTTTCGTTGCGTCCGCGCAGATCCGAAGCAATGAACTGTCCACTCTTGTCCGCCAGATACAACAGAATCGCGCCCGACTCGAACAATGCCAGCGGTGGTCCGCCATCCGCGGGTTCGTGGTCGACTATCGCGGGTATCCGGTTGTTGGGCGAGATTTTGAGAAAATCAGGTTCAAATTGTTCGCCCTTGCCGATATTGATTGGCAGAACCCGATAGGGCAGCCCCGCCTCCTCGAGAAACAGCGTGATCTTGTGGCCGTTCGGTGTAGTCCAGTAGTAAAAGTCGATCATCAGGCGTGCTCCGGTTGAGATGGCGGATTTCTGAGCAGAATGCGGTGCGCGACTTCGGCGGCCCACGAGGCATAAATGGCCGGCCCGGGATGAAAACCGTCGGCGGCCATGGCCTGCGGTTCCATCATCGCATAACTCAGCTGAATGAATTCGCAGCGCGGATTCTGATCCGCGAGTGTGTTCAGTGCCACGTCAAAATCCCTCGCGCGGCGGCCGACATACCAGCGCAAGGGCTGCGGCAGCGCTGGGAAGCGATGCATGGGCGGCAGGCCGCTTAACAGGATGTGACCTGCACCGAACTTGTTCTCCAGTACGTCGACCAGTCGGCGTTGCTGGTGGCGCCATTGACCCATCGGTACTCGACCGGTCACGTCGTTGACTCCCAGTGAAGTCACAACAACGTCAAACTCCGAGGCTTCCATGCGCTCAAGATGCGCCAGCATGTCCATCGTGGTCGCGCCGGTAAAGGCGGCCAGTGTCCAGTGCAACTGATGCGAAGTTTTGAGGGCAGCCACCAGCTGTCCCGTGAGCGCCTCTTCCTGAGTTCGCGCACCCACACCCGCCGCGGCCGAATCGCCGATCAGCAGCAAGCGCAATCGCGGACCGCTACCTTGGGCGCCCTCGCGCACCCCCGCGGGCTCCGGCAACAGCGGCATTCGGCGGCGCACCCGGCGACCCTGAACCAGCAAGATCGGCGCCAGAGCAAGGGTGGCGACGAAGTGACGAAAGTCTTCGCCGGCCACGTTAACTCAGCGCTGGTTGTGCGTACCGGCTCGCACGGCCACATACACTTCGCGCAGAAACAGGCCGAGCGCGGCAATCATCGCCAGCATGGCAGCGATGAACAAGGCTGCGACGCTGCGCGCCAGGTCGATACCGAGCAGGGCGCCAAGAAAAGCACCGGCCACCACCAGACACACCAGCAGTGCAGAAAGCACGGCGCAGAAAATTGCGTAATACACCAGATTGCTGCGTCGTTCGAGAAAGCGAATTTCCCGGCGTGTACGCTCGGTGTCTCCGGGTTCGGCCGTCGGTGCTCGCTCCTGCACCACGCGGCGGCGATCGACGATACGTCCCAGCCGGGTGTTGAGGGCATTGATCATGGTGGCAATCGCAGTCAGGAGAAAAACCGGCGCCACCGCCAGTTGGATGACGCGAGTGATATCGGTGAGTTGGGATTCCATGACAGGGGTGATTTCCTTGAAGGGCGATCACGCATCAGAACAGATTATCGGTCGTCACGGAATACTTGTGTCGACAGCGGCTTGCCAGCCGGCAACCACCCGGTCGCCCCAAACCTTTTGGTGTGTCTACCGCGCCCGGAGCCGACATGGGCTACTATTTCGCGCTTGTAGTGCCTTTCACCAACGAATGGATGTCAGCCGGGAACCCGCCAGCCCGCCTGCGCCGTACAACACCAAGGAGATTTCTGATGATGAAGCTGTACTACGGCCCTGGCGCCTGTTCCTTCGTACCTCATGTCGCGCTGGAAGCGATCAAGGCCGCCACCGGTGAGGAGTTCGAAGCCCAGGCGGTCAAGCTGCACAAGGGAGAACAGAATACGCCCGAGTATCTGGCTCTGAATCCCCTGGGCCTGGTTCCCGTCCTGGTGGTTGACGGCAAACCGCTGACCCAGATTGTGGCGATATGCGACTATCTCGATCGCCGCTTTCCCCAGGTCGGCCTGCTGCCGTCCGACCCGTGGCAGCGCGCCCAGGCGATGTCCACGTTTGCCTGGATGAACAACACCGTCCACCCCACCTTCACACACATTTTCCGTCCCGGTAATTTCGCAGAGGGCGACGATGCCCAGGCGGAGGTCAAACGCAAGGGTGTCGCCAGCTTCAAATCGCATCTCGAACGCATTCAGACCCTGGCGGAAAAGGCCGCGCCCTTCCTGCTGGGCGACACCGTCTCCGTAGTCGATGCCTACGCACTGGTGTTTTTGCGCTGGGGTGGCCTCGGAGGAATCGACCCGGCCGGCTTGCCGGCTTACAAGAACTTTATTGATCGACTTGCCGGGGCGCCACCTGTCGCAGCGGCCATCGCACGGGAAGGCATTTCGCTGGAAACCTTCAGAAGTAGCTGATAGTCACGGGCTAGCCCGGGCTGTGTCCAAGGCACACGGAAAGGCACAAGCGGCAGCCCGTATTCGGCGTTGAGTGGCAACGGCAGCGATTCGACGCCGTGCCACCAGCGCCGACTTTTATTGGTTGGCTTCAGTGCCGCGCAGCTTCCAGCAACTGAGAAATCTGCGCGTCCTTGTCCCGCCACAATTGTTGCACCCAGCGCTGGAAGGCTTCGCGCACCGCCGGGTCGCCAGCGTAATCGCTCTTCAGCAGATGGTCGGGCACCGGCAGACTCTGCACCCGAACAATGACCCGCTTCAATTTGCCGCAAAGGAAATCCCAGAAATCCGGCGTACCGTCCGGGTAAACAATAGTCACGTCGAGGATGGCTTGAAAGCGGTCGCCCATGGCGTTCAGGGCGAGCGCGATGCCACCGGCCTTGGGCTTGAGCAGATGCCGATAGGGTGATTGCTGGCGCTGGTGTTTCGCAGCGGTGAAGCGCGTGCCTTCAAGAAAATTCATCACGCTGGTCGGGATCAAGGCAAATTTTTCGCAGGCGCGGCGGGTGGCCGCCTGATCCTTGCCGCGCATTTCCGGATGCTTCTTCAAGAATTCTTCGCTATGGCGGCGCATGAAGGGAAAATCCAGCGCCCACCACGCCAGGCCCATGACCGGTACCCAAATCAGTTGCTGCTTGAGAAAAAATTTCAGCAACGGAATGCGGTGGTTGAGCAGGTGCTGCAACACAAAAATATCGGTCCAGGTCTGGTGATTGCAGTTGACCAGATACCAGTTGTGCGGATCGAGTCCGGTGATGCCTTCGACATCCCAGTGGGTGCGCTGGGTCAGCCGCATCCAGCCGCTGTTGCATGAAATCCAGGCCTCGGCAATGGCGACCAGAACGGGATCCAGTGTCAGACGGATGAACCTGAACGGCAGGATCAGCTTCACCACTGCAAACACCAACAACAGCGGCACCCAGAACAAGGCATTGAGCGCCAGCAGCATCGAGGCGATGAGGCCGGTCAGCGGCGCCGGAAGAAAATTCAGCATGACAAGCCCATCGGCGCACTATGAGGAACGACTCGAACGCGGAACACTATTCCGTGTCTCCTCCGACCTAGGCCTGCCGTGCCTGGCGACGCACAGCTGCTGACGTGGCGACAATTCCGTTGCTGGCGAAGCTCTCGACGTTTTCTTCCAGATCATCGAGGTCGTAAAGATAATTCACCATGACGCCGAAAGACTGCTGCAGGCCTTTTGCTGATGCATCGCCCAGCGGATTGATGCGTTCCAGACGGGCACCGTTGCCCAGGTGAAATCGCGCCACGGGATCAAGCGGCTGCAGGACTTCGCCGCGACCTTTTTTGGCCAGTATCAAATACCGCGCAGCAAGTTTGGTCAGCGCACCATTGATCTTGCGCGCTGTGGCGGTATTCTTTGACCACTCACCTTCAGCCAGTTGTTCCGGATTGAGTTCCAGTCCATCGGCAGCCATCTCCTGCGGATTCTTTTTCGCCCAGGAGGCAAAGCCCGGCAAGGGCGACAAGGTGGCAAAGTGCCTCAGTTTGGGGAAATCGCGCCGGAGATCGTCGATCACGCGTTTGAGCAGGAAGTTGCCAAAGGACACGCCGCGCAAGCCCGGTTGCGTATTCGAAATCGAATAGAAAATCGCCGTGTCGGCGCGACGCGCGTCGAACACCGGCGCGTGCTCGTCGAGCAGGGCCTGAACGCTGCTCGCCAGCGTGTCGGTCAGTGCTACTTCAACAAAAATCAGGGGCTCCATCGGCATGCGCGGATGAAAAAAAGCGTACAGGCGGCGGTCGGAATCGAGCCGGTTCTTGAGATCGGTCCAGGAGCGGATTTCATGCACGGCTTCGTACTCGATCAGCTTTTCCAGCAACACCGCCGGCGAGTTCCAGGTGATGCGCTCCAATTCGAGAAAGCCGACATCGAACCAGGCCGCGAGACGCGATTCGAGTTCGCGATCCAGCGGAGCAAGTTCGGCATCTTTTTCCAGATAGCGCAGCAGATCGGCGCGCAGATCGACCAGAAACTTGACGCCCTGCGGGATGGCATTGAACTGGGTAAGAATGCGAATGCGCGCCGAGCGCAGGGCGGCGCGAAGACCCGCTTCCGCATCCCACTGCCCATCCGTACCCAGGGAACTCTGGTAAGTCTCGTGGGCGGTGGCTATGCGGTCGGGAGCCGGACCGAATTCCATCGAAATCAGGCGCAGAAAAGCATGGCGGCCGGTGTCATCAAGCCCGAGATAGGTCAGTGCAAGCTCCGCTGCACGGGTTCGTGCGGAAACCTCTCCGCCACGCGCTTCGGCGCACTCGGCAAGTTGCTTGCGCCATTCGTCCAGACGTTTTGGCTTGATGACGGACAACTTGCCGCCGTTTTGCACCACACGTTCGTGGGCACTTCCCATCATGGAGCGCAAACGCTGGACCAAACCCTCAACCATTACCCTTCTCCCATGTATTCGTCACATCGCTCAAGGTATCTGCGCGATCGGTCTTCCGTTGCAATCGGTGCTTCTCCGCTGTCATAGCGTTTGTATGAGGTGATGCAGGTGGTCGGCCAGGTCCCGGACTTATGATGATTCTCGCGTACTGATACGAAACAAGCAGGGCATCAGGATAGCCGAATTGACCCATGCCGGTGCCTGCTCTCCTGATTTTTCCCGTGTCACGGCGAGACCGACACGCCTCAAGGCATCAATTGAGAAAAATCGTCGATCGCCGGGTAGTCGCCGGTATCTTTGACCGGCCGCTTCGTGTCGGGTTTTTTGACCGCCACAAGTTGCGCAATGCCATAGGTTCGCGCGCTGTCGAGCACCGGCAGGCTGTCATCCACCAGCAGGGTACGCTGCGGTTCGAAGGGTTCGATTTCGGCCAGGCGCTGCCAAAAGGCCTGCTCTTCTTTCGCCGCACCCAGCGCATGCGAGCTGACAATGGCATCGAAGCGAGGCGTCAGTCCGGTGCGGGCCATTTTCAGCGTCACGCTTTTGTGATGCGCATTGGTCGCCAGAACCACACGCCGACCGCTGCTGCGCACAGCATCGAGAAAGGCCGGCACATGGGGATGGATGTCAATCAAGTGCGCCACTTCTTCCTTGAAGCGCATGATGTCCAGTTCCAGTGCCGTCGCCCAGAAGTCCACCGAGTACCAGTCCAGCGTACCGGCCAGTCCGTGGTAGCGCGCCATCAGTTCTTCGCGCCCGGCCTCCGGCGTCAAACCTCGAGCTTCCGCATAGCGTTGCGGCAGGTGGGTCTGCCAGAAATGGTTATCGAAGTGCAGGTCGAGCAGCGTGCCGTCCATGTCCAGCAGCACGGTATCGATACGTGACCAGTCCAGCATGGGAGTTTCGGGGTGCGCCATCATTAACGTGAAACAACCCCTTCGGAGTGACCGGTACTGGTCGAGCAAAGCGAGCCAAGCAGTAGCCCCGCCCTGGGGCGGGGACGGGGGTGGGGGGCCTTCAATTCGCTTTTAGTTTCGGCCGCTGCGCATAACGCCGATGACGCCGGCGTTAGCCTCCACTGAAACTTCGTTTTCGGACTTTTCATCTTCAGGGGTGCCGGATCGCTGAATGAAAGTTACGGACGAAGATACGACCAGCCCTGCTCTTGCAGGCGCATGATTTCTACATAGCCGGCCTTGGCATAGGCGATGCTGTCGATCATGTCTTCCTTGTGCAGGTTCTGCGCCTTCATCGAATTGGTGCAGGCGACAAAGCGCACGCCAGCGGACATCGCATCCAGCACCCGGTTGGCGGTCAACGCTTCGGCCTTGAGCATTTCCAGCGCGGGGCCGATCACCACCACGGTGACATCCACCTGGCCGAGTTCCTCCAGCACGTTGTTGATGTTGCCAAAGATCGTGTTCAACTTGTGCGAGTCGTTTTCGTTGAGCTGAATGACCACCCGATGAGCGGGGGTGGCCTTGGGCGCGACCGCATGCGCGGTATGAACGCCGACGGGTGAGAGCATCAACACGCTGAACACGCTCAACAGCGTGATAAAAATTCGTTTCATGTCGGGTATCCTTGAACGCAAATGACCGGTAGTCACTGTGCCACAGATTCTTCATGGAAAAAATAGATAGCGTCGTCATTGGTGCCGGTGTCATCGGGCTTGCGGTGGCCAGACAACTCGCGGCACGTGGCCGTGAGGTGCTGATCCTCGAAGCCGAAAATGACTTCGGCACCGGCATCAGCGCGCGCAACAGCGAGGTGATCCATGCCGGAATCTACTATCCTGCAGCTTCGCTCAAGGCGCGTCTCTGTGTCGCCGGGCGGCACATGCTCTACGCCTACTGCATCGAGCGCGGGATCGAGCATCGACGCTGCGGAAAACTGATCGTCGCTAGCCGCGAGGAAAACCGGAGCCAGCTCGAGCGCATCGCTGCGGGCGCCAGAGACAACGGTGTCGATGATCTGGAACTGCTCAGTCGCGGACAGGCCCGTCAACTGGAACCCGCTCTGGAATGCACCGCCGCGCTGCTGTCGCCCTCAACCGGTATTGTCGACAGCCATGCCCTGATGCTGTCATTGCTGGGCGACGCCGAACGTGACGGTGCCGTACTCGCCGTCAATAGCCCGGTGATCAGTGGCGAGCGGGTGGCGGACGGCATCGTGCTGACGATCGCGGGCAACGCCGGCGAACCCATGCCACTGCTCGCCCGCACCGTGGTGAACTGCGCCGGACTGGGCGCCCAGGGATTCGCCCGCGCAGTGAAGGGACTCAATCCGGCGTCGGTGCCGCCGCTTCATTACGCCAAGGGCAACTACTATGCATTGGCCGGCCGCGCACCCTTCGGTCGTTTGATTTACCCAGTTCCCGAGCCGGGCGGACTGGGCGTGCACCTCACGCTTGATCTCGGTGGTCAGGCGCGCTTTGGCCCGGATGTGGAATGGATCACCCGTCCCGACTATGCCGTTGACCCGGCGCGCGCCGATGCCTTTTATGCCGAGGTACGCCGCTACTGGCCGCAACTTGCCGAGGGCGCGCTGGCTCCCGCCTATGCGGGTATCCGTCCCAAGCTGCATGCGGCGGGCGAAGCGGCCCAGGACTTCTTGGTTTCGGCTGCAGACCAGCATGGTGTGCCCGGGCTGGTCTGTCTCTACGGCATCGAATCGCCAGGCCTGACGTCCTGTCTGGCCTTGGCCGAGCATGTCGCCGGCCTGCTCTGAGCGGATGAACCGGTAAAAATCAGCGGCCGGTGAAACGGGCCGGGCGCTTTTCCAGAAATGCCGCCAGCCCTTCCGCGTAATCCTGCGTATCGAGGAAGGCAAACGATGCCCGCTTTTCCTCCTCGCTCAGCGGGCCTCCCTCCAACAGGCGGGCGATCCACTGCTTGTGCCAGCGCGCCACCAGCGGTGCCCCGGCGGCGATGCGCGATGCCGTGGCTTGCGCTTCCAGCCAGACTTCATCGTCGGGCACCACGCGCGTCAGCAGGCCTTTGGCATAGGCTTCGGCGGCGCTGAGCAGCCGTCCTTCGAGCAGGATTTCCTTCGCTACCGCCGGCCCGGCGAGTTTCAGGAAGCCCGCCAGCTCCCCGGGGTACATGGAAAACCCCAGCTTCATGATCGGTGCCCCAAACCGTGCACTTTCTCCGGCAATGCGTAAATCACAGGCGCAGGCGATCTCCAGCCCGCCGCCGACACAGGGCCCCATGATCGCGGCGACCGTCGGCAGCGGACAGTTTTCAATGGCCGCCAGGGCCTCACCCACCGCCTCGTGATACGCCAGCCCCCGGTCGACGTCAGCGCGCGCGCTCTTGAATTCTTCCAGATCGCCGCCGGCGGCAAACGCCGCAGCTTCACCGCGCAGGAGGATGCAGCGCAGCGAGTCATCGCCGGCCAGTGTGGTCATGGTCTCGCGCAGCCCACGCCACATTGCCGCGTTCAGCGCATTCAGCTTGTCCGGGTTGAAGAGTGTCACCGTGGCGATGTTGCCGTCACGCTGGTCGAGAATTCGTGGCGTCATGGTCCGGCCTTTCTTGCGAAATTCAATCGTGCATTTGTTTGCAATGGCTTTCACGGGCAAATGTCAGGGTGATGCCCGCCGCGATCAGGGCGACAAACATCAGCGTAAAGCCGGTCCGATAGGCCGCGGCATCGTACAGCCTGGCTCCGCCCTCGATTGCGCCGTGCCAGCGCTGATCGAGCATCCAGCCCACCGCCGGCTGGAGCAGCATGCCGCCGATCAGCGGCCCCATGTTGCACACGCCCGAGGCGGTGCCGACCAGTCGCAGCGGCACCGATTCCTTGGCCCAGGCAAAACCAATGATGATGTTGCCCGAGGCAAAGCCGGTGGGTATCAGCAACGCCACCAGCGCCCACAGCGGCAGCGGCAGGAAAATGATTGCCGACCAGCCCAGCAGGGCTACACCCGAGGCGATCAGGTAGAGGGGTTTGCGCATGCCCATGCGCTCCGACCAGCTGCCCAGCAACGGTCCGCCCAGCGCCCACGACACCAGCAGCGTCGAGGTGATGGCGGCGGCCATTTTCGGGTCCAGCCCGTGCACCTGGCGCAAAAACGGAACCCCCCAGAGTCCGGCGAAGGTCAACACCGCGCCGGTGAAGCCGATCGGCACCGCCGTCAGGATCCAGACGTTGCGATACGACAGCGCTTCCATCAGGCCGCGCAGCACCGGGGTGGGATTCTCGGAATGATGTGCGCCCTGAAAGTGGCTGGTGTAGCCGCGCTCGCTCGGGTCGTCGCGCACGCGCCACCACGTCACCACGCACAGCAGCGCCGTCAGCACTGTGGTCACCGCCATGACCGGACGCCAGCCGACGGCCTCGACCACGAAACGCAGCGGTACGCCGGCCACCACGCCGCCCACCACGCCCATCAGCAAGGCCATCCCGGAAGCCAGTGCATACTGCTGCGGCGAGAACCAGTGGCTGGCCAGCTTGAGCATGGAGACAAAGGCCACGGCCACCGAGCCACCGATCAGCAGCCGCCCGACGCTGGCCCAATAGATATCCGGCGCGAACGCAAACAGTGCCGTGCCCAGCGCCGCCACGCCCGCTCCGGCAGTGAGCAGGCGGCGCGGTCCCCAGCGGTCGGCGATCATCCCGGTCGGAATCTGCATGGCGACATAGGAATAGAAATAGAAGGCCGAAAGATTGCCCAGCGCCGCACCGCCAATCGCGAATTCCGTCATCAACTGGTCGGTAATCACCGCCGGCGCCACGCGCTGATAAAAGCCGATCAGATACAGCAGCGCGCCCAGTCCCCACACCGACCAGGCCAGGGCAGCCGGCGGAAAGTTTTTAGAGGCGGTCATGCCGGAAAAGTCTCCGCCCACCACAGACGCAGCTTCAAGCCCCAGGTGCTTGCATAGCCGACCACGCGAAAACGAATGGTGCCGTTTGCATCCACCACAAAGTGCGTCGGTACGCCGCGTACATTCCAGGCGAGCGCCTGCGCACCGCTGGCATCGACCAGCGCAGGCAGTTTCAATCCGCGCTCACTCAGATGTTTGCTCACCGTCGCCGCTTCACCCGACTGCATCGCCACCGAGTACACCGGCCAATCCTCAGCCACGGATTCGATATTGCCTTCCTCGGCCTTGCAAACCGGGCACCAGGCCGACCAGAATGCCACCAGGCTGGGCTGGGCGCCCGGCTTTGCCGTACCGCCAGCGCCGAGTTTTTGCGACAGGTCCACCGCCACACCATCGTTACGCATGCCGTGCAGCGGGGGTGCCGCGCCTTGGGGCAGGCCGTGGTTCTGCCAAATCGAAATGCCGACCAGCAGGGAAGCGATCAGGGCACCCTCGAACACCCAGCGTCGCCAGCCTCGTGCGGACATGAATTTGAGAAAACGGGGAAAAAGTGTCATCGATGAATCTTAGTCGAGGCCGTCGGCCAGTGGCCGGGCCGGGTCCGGAGAAAATCACGCAAGGTGGTTCAGCGATTGCTGGTGGCGAGCTTGAAGCTGAAGCCGACCAGGGCGAAGCCGGCGAGTCGTGTGGCCAGTTTTCGCACCGAGGGAAAGCGACGCAAGCGAAGGGCGAGTGCATTGCCCAGCAACACCAGCCCGGCCTGGTAGATGAAACTGATGAGCGTCACATGCGCCATCATTGCCAGCAGCGTGTAGCTCGACGACTCCGGGCGCAGGAACAGCGGAAAGAACGCCACAAAAAACAGCACCACCTTGGGGTTGGTCAGGCTGACCGCGCACGCCTGACGAAAATACACCCCCGCGGTCTTGAGGGCTTCCGGCCGGGCGGTATCCTCGCCCACCGGGGCGCGCAACAGCTGCAGCCCGATCCAGCACAGATACGCCGCACCGAACCACTGCAGTGCCTGAAACACCACCGGGTTGGCATTCAGCACGGCGGCAAGTCCCGCCACGGCCGCAAGCATGAACAGAAAATCACCGAGCAGCGTTCCGATCACCGCGCCAAAACCGGCGCCGACACCGTTGCGCGCGGTGGCATTGAGAATGGCCAGCGTTCCCGGTCCCGGAATGATCTGGAACACAATGACAGCGCCCACAAAGCTCGCATAGTTCTGAATCTCGAACACGACGGAGTCTCCTGATGAAGTTGATTGCCTGGGTGACGTGCCGGCCAAAGACGCAAGCACCCTCCTTCAGCAACCCCGATCATTTTGCCTTGTTTTGTCATCCTCCAGCGGCATCGGCAGACGCTTCAGGGGGCGGGTAAATGACACGCCACGCACAGTTTGTTTCCGTCGGGGTCGCGGAAGTACGCGCCGTAGTAGTGCTCGTGATACTCGGGTCTCAAGCCCGGTGCACCTTCCGATGAACCTCCGCTGGAGAGCGCCACCGCGTACGCCCGGTCGACGACGTCGCGAGTCTCGGCAAGAAAAGCCACCATCTGGCCATTGCCGCTGTCGTGGGCGAGCCGGTCATACGGCGCGCCGATCAGGAACAGCGGCCGCGGGCCGGGGCTGGATTGCCAGCCTGCCCAGGGGCGGCTTCTATCGCAGAAGCGAGGGGCGATACCGAGTGCGGCCATCAAGGGATGGTAGAAAGTCAGGGCGCGCTCAAAGTCACTGACGCCGGCGAAGATATGTGAGAACACAGCGGGTCTCCTGTGGGTGATATCCATCAGTTTGATGCAAGAAGTGTGATCCCGCCTGGCGGGGCACATCGCAAAAAGTCGGCGCTGACGACACGGCGATGAAAACGGGTTAGCTGGTTAGCGCAGGCATATACATGGCGCGCCGCGCGCATGGCCTGATTTGATTAGTGGCTTACCCGCCATCTGGCTTTTCAAAGTGAATGACATACGCGAGTCCGTGGCCAAAAGAACGCTCGCTCACGAAGGCCGGTCGAAATTGCCAGTCTCGTGACGGTACTTCGGGACAGAAAGTGCGGGTCGAAGATGACCTCGACAATCGTGAGAAACCCGCCGGGTTTGAGGGCGCCAAATATTTCGGCGAGAGCGGCAGCGCGATCTGGAATCTCCCCAAGGACAGTGACCAGGACCACGCGATCAAAGCGATTGGTCGGGAGCTTGCCTTCGCCGAGAGCAGTAGCGACAAACTTCACGTTGGTGAGGCCGGCAGCCGCCGTCTTGGTTTTGGCCCGGGCAAGCATTCCCGGTTGGATGTCCAGCGCAACAACACGACCGGCAGGGCCAACGCCTTGGGCCGGAGGAACTGTCAGGCGCCCCGGGCCGCACCCGGCATCCAGAACAGTCATGCCAGGCGAGAGTGCGAGCGTCTCGACAATAAACGCCGCCCGGTTTGTCTTCGTGAAAGGGTTATCGAGCTCTACCAGCCAGCGCAGCCAAATCGGACAGGGAAGACTTTGGCGGCGGGAAGCAAAACGCCATGTTGTCCCCACAACAACTATCGCAACGACAAACAGAAGAACGATGATCGATGCAGTCATGAGCGCTGGAGGTTGATGGTGGCAAACGCTGGAGATCAGCCGCGGTCGACAGCCGAAGGCGGGTCGGCATCGGCTGCTGCGACTGGTTGGGCGCCACGCGAACCAATCCAGCGAACAACTGACGCCACGAGGACCACGCCATACATGGGAACCAGAAGTAAAAGGTCGATACGGATATCAAAACGCGACGGCATCGCGGTTTCATACACAATTGCGAGAAGCAGTACGGGAACGCAAATCCAGCGCGCCAACTTGCTGAAGTGTGCTGCCCCAAGTGCCTTCCACGGGACAACCGCCGCAAGGGTGAGCGACGCGATAGCGAAGAAGCAGCCAGTCAGAACCGCGTTGCGCCAGGGATCGCCGATGTCGAACATCCTGTATTCGGCGTCTAATTACGCGGCAAGCCTGGTGACCCTGAGTGCTTTACGAGTGCTTTACGCCCTTGTTCCGCGTGCCACAAGTCATATTGCACTTGCTGGCTCAGCCAACTCTCGGCACTGGTGTTAAAGGCGATGGGTAGCCGTATCGCCATTTCGGGACTGATGCCCGAGCGCCCATTGAGGATTGCAGAAAGGGTTTTACGGCTTACACCCAGACCTTCCGCAGCCGCAGCAACCGTAAGACCTACAGGCTCCAAGCACTGAGACTTGATGATTTCACCCGGATGAGGGGGGTTGTGCATACGCATAGCAAATTACCTCAGTGATAGTCTTTGCAGTCCACCAGTTCGGCATCCCTTCCTACGAACTGAAACGTGCCCCGTCAATTGCCGCTCACCCTTAAGCGCGTGGAGGAGCAACCCGGCCAAGTCCATATCCCGGGCTGTCGTTGCGACATGTAGCCGACCGTGTATGAGCCGTAGCCACTTCGCGTACTGAGCCTGAATACCCGACTTAGAACAGTGCCAAGTCTTTGTGTTTGAAGCCTGGGATCACGCACGATCGTAACCAGAGACGTTACAGGTTACAAGGTGCCGACACGTAGAAGTCACCGGCGCTGCGCGGCTTTATCGCGCAGCGTCCGTGTGGACGACCGGG
>JAIPCF010000062.1 GCA_021738385.1 Sulfuritalea sp.
ACTTTGCTACAGATTTTATCGGTCACCCTTTTCGAGAAGATGCCCTTGCAGCAAGCCTTTCCAGCCAGCGAGTACATTCCTCCAGAGGGCATGCCGTGCAATCAATTGAATCTATTCACGATTTAACCGGACAGTAGTGGCCTGATCCATATGCATGCTTACTAACAACAAGGATGACGAGTCAAACCCTGCGGCGCTTTCATGGCTGAGACGCATGCGCGACAGCTTTCGTGCCTGGCTTAAGAGCAATGCAGAAGCTCATGCCAATGCAAAACCGCATGCCTGTTGCTCGGCTCCACCGCCCGGCGCAGGTGAACCACCCAGCAAAAAGGAACAGTGACATGTCGCACCGAATACTTCGCAGCGCCCTGCTCTTCATCACCACCGCTGCGATCGGCTTGCCCGTTCTGGCTCAGTCATGGCAGGTTCCAAAGCCAAGCCCAGGGCTGATGCCGAACGCCACCACCGGCAAGAAGCTGTTCGAGAAAAACTGCGCCAGTTGTCATGGCATCAATCTCAAGGGCAGCAAGGAGGGGCCACCTTTTCTGCATCCCTACTACGTACCCTCACACCATGGTGATCCGGCCTTTCAACTGGCGGTGAAGAACGGCGTGCAAGCCCATCACTGGAAATTTGGTGACATGAAACCGGTGCCCGGTCTAAGCCCGAATGACGTCGCCCATATCACTGCCTACGTCCGCTACCAGCAACGGCTGGTCGGCATCAAGTAGATTCAAAATCTTTCTCAGGCACTTAAACCTGGCAAGCACCAAATACAATCCCGCCGCTTGGGGCAGGCATACTTTGGGAGATATGGATGCGCTCTGACCAGAGCCGGCGAGACAACTGCGATCACTTCCGATCACTTCCCGACTTTGACTTTTCCCCAAGCTACGGTGGTTAGTCCAAGACTCTTCCAGGCTTGCATGCCGCCTCGATACCACTTGAGTTTGTGCGCCGGATAGCCCAGTGCCATCAATTGTTTGATGTTGGTCGGCGACTGCCCACACCAGGGGCCGTTGCAGTAAAACGCCAGCACCCTGGCGTGCTCGAAATTCCACAACACGCCATCGCGGCTGGCGCCGAATTGCAGACTCAAAATGTCTGCGATGGATTCGGCGTCGGTGTGGTTCGCATGCAGTCGAGTCCAGGGGATATTTATGGCACCGGGAATGATGCCGGAACGCTGCAGCCATTCCGGGTCTCGCGAATCAATAACCAGCACGCTCGCGTTCCCCTCCGCATTTCCTTTCAGGTAGCCCAGAACGTCCAGCTCGCCTATGGTTTCAACACCCGGTGCGAGTTGCATCGGCTGTACACAGTAGGGCGGACATGGCCGAGAGGTCATGGCGAAGTCCGGATCGATCTGATTGAAATTGTCTTGCTCGCGCTGGATGCGAACCATGCGGCCCTCGTGTTTCACATCGAGCCATGGCAGTTCGGCCGCAATTCCCACCGGCTCGTCGGCCAGCGCGCTGCCAATAAGGCCGAGATATCCCAGGAATACGAGCCGGCACGCCAAATCCGCAAGCGAGCCTCTTGCCTTGCCGAAAATATCAGGTGATTTCATTTCACTGGCCCTCCCAAAGTCACCATGGCAGATACGAAAGCCCGTGTAACTCCGCTACACGCGGTTAGGCTCATTTTCACACTTTGCCTGAAAGAAATCCTGCTGGAGAATCAGCGCAACGCCGTATCGCCACCGCCGACTTTTGGCGACTTCATGCGTGCATTGGATTGGAGCGGAATGAATTGGCGCGATGGAGAGTCGAGCGCACCGGACAATGACGGCTCAGCGATGACACCTCAGCAAAGTCGTCTCAGTTCCCGGCAACCTGCTTGATTGCGACGCGCCTGACGATGGTTGCAGGGCCCGGCAGTTCATAGCAGAAGGAAGTGAAATGACTGGCGGGCAAAGGCCTGCTGAACAGATAGCCCTGAATCTGGTGGCAACCGTTCTTTTCGAGATATCGAAGTTGATCGACCGACTCGACACCTTCTGCGATCACTTCCATTTTCAGACTGCTCGCCAGGCCGATAACTGCGCTGACGATAAGCGCGCCGTTGACGTCGGTGGAAATGTCGCGAACAAAAGACTTGTCGATTTTCAGCCGATGCAAGGGGAAGCGCTTGAGATAGGCCAGGCTTGAATAACCGGTACCGAAATCATCGATCGCCAGTCGTATGCCAAGCCCTGCCAAGGTGCGCAGCATGACAGCAGCCGCTTCCGGGTCTTCCATCAACATGCCTTCGGTTATCTCCAGCTCCAGCGCCCAACTGGGAAGCCCCGAGGTCTGCAGCGCGCTGGAAATCTGCCGCAACAAATCATCTTCCTGAAACTGACGTGCCGAAAGATTGACGCCAATGCGCAAATCGGTCTGTCCCATGCCGTGCCACACCTTGGCTTGATTGCAGGCCTCTTGCAGCACCCATTCGCCGATGGGCACGATGAGTCCGGTTTCTTCGGCGATTGGTATGAATTTGTCCGGCGATATCAGCCCGCGCTCGGGATGCTGCCAGCGAAGCAAGGCCTCCATGCCCCTCACGTCTCCGGTACGACAATCCACCTGCGGCTGATAGAAGAGCTGCAACTGATTCTTTTCCAGGGCGTGGCGCAAGTCGTGTTCTATCGCCATGCGCTCCTGCACCACAAAGTTCATCGAGTTGGTGAAGAACTGGAAGTTGTTGCGGCCTACGCCCTTGGCGTGGTACATCGCCGTTTCGGCATTGCGCAACAAGGTCGGCCCGTCGGTACCATCGTCAGGGAAAATACTGATGCCGATGCTCGGCGTAATGTGAAGTTCCTTTTCACCAATAGTGTGTGGCTCAGCCACAATGTGCAGAATCTTCTGCGCCAGCATCGACAAGTGGTCGATCGACTCGATGTCCGGTACCAGAATGATGAACTCGTCGCCGCCATGACGGGCCACGGTCTCGGTTTCGCGCAGTTGGCTGGTGAGCCGGGAAGCGACTGTTTCCAGCACCTGATCGCCGGCATCGTGGCCCAATGTGTCGTTAATCAACTTGAAGCGATCCAGATCGAACAGCAGAATCGCCGTGCGACTGTCCTTGCGCCGCGAGGTGACAATTGCCTGCCGAATACGGTCATCCAGCAATGCACGGTTGGGCAGCAGTGTCAGTGCATCGTGATTGGCCATGAACTGAAGATGTCGCTCCGCATCCTTGCGTTCGCTGATGTCGAAGCAACTGCCGATGTAATGGGTTAGCGCACCCTCGATATCCTTCACGGCAGTGATGGCCAGCCATCCGGGGAACACTTCGCCACTCTTGCGCCGACTCCAGATTTCTCCGCGCCAATGACCGTCAATGGCGACTTCTTCGGAAATCATCCGGTAGAAGTCGTCGTCATGGCGGCCGGAATCGAACAGCCCGGGCGTCTTGCCGATCACCTCACCCACCGCAAATCCGGTGATGGTTTGCAGCGCCGGGTTGACTGAAATGATTTGCATGTCGGCATCGGTGATCATGATGCCTTCCGAGCTTGAATTGAAAACGCTGGCCGCCAGGCGTTGATGGGTTTCAGCATGTCGCTGCGCCGTGACGTCACGGGCAATGCTGGTATACCCCAGAACATATCCACAGGAGTCGCGCATGGCGGAAACATTCCATTGCATCAGATGCACTGCGCCACTGCGGCTGAGTACGCGATTCTCCCAATTGATCGCCGCGCCGTCCTGCTTGCGCCAAATTGAAAATCCCTTTCTGGCTTTTCCCTGATCATCCGGATGTATGAAGCCAAAGGCGTCCAGTCCGACGCAGGCCTCTGGCTCAAGTCCGAAATAACGCCGCGATGCATGATTGACAAATAGCAGCCGGCCTTCCGTATCCATCCGAAGTATCAAGTCGTCGATGCCTTCGACGACATCCCGGTATTCCGCCTCGCGGCGTTGCAATCGCGATTCGCGTTCCAGCACCGCGATCGCCATTCGCCTCATGTTGCTGGCCAGTTCATTGATCTCGGTAATGCGCGATTTCGGAAATTCGGCGCGGTATTCTCCACCCGCCACTGCGAGCATGTGATCGCTGAACGCGCGCATCCGGCGCGATGCGACGCGTGCCAGCAACCAGGCAATGATCAAAGCCAGCAGCAGGGAAATCAGAAATCCAAGCAGCAATGCCCAGAGCAAGGTGTTCTGGGCCACAAATATGGAGGATTTCGGTTGAACCACCAATGACGCCCAGCCAAGACCCGGAAGGGGGCGCGCGGTTCCGCTGTATTCAACGCCGTCAATCAGCATATTGCCGGTGATGACTTGCCCCTTGAGCGCTTCCTGAACCAGGCGGTTCTCGGCCAGACTGTCATGCCGCAGGGCTTTGTTGGCATCGGGATGTGCAACGATATGGCCTTCGCGATCTACCAGTACCGCGACCAGGCCACCTGATTGACTCAAACGCCCAACGACAGAGGACAGCTGGAACAGATTCAGCTCGGCAACCAGAATCCGCTCTTTGGTCGGTATAGCCACTTCGACGACCACTTCGCCTCGCTTTGAACGATGGGCATCGGACCAACTCGCCTCACCGCTACGGCGAGCTTCCGCGACATAGCTTCGTCCTGAAAAGTCGACGCCAAGAGATTCTCCCCGAAGATTTCGTCGTGCCCGATCCAGGCCGACGCTAATAACGCGTCCATTGCTGTCGAGCAGATACAGGGCTTCCAGTTTCGGATCCGCCGAGGCTAGCGTGTCGAGCCGCAGGGCGATGCTTGAATCGGTATCGGAGAATGTCGCAATGCTTTCACCCAGTCGTGCAACAGCGTCCACGGTAGACATCAGCAAGGAATCTATCTGTGTCGAGACTGCTCGATTCAGGGCGCTGTTTTCGTTCTCGACAAAAATCTTGATCTGGGGTGCCAAAAAGAAAAGCAGAAAGCCGTAAATGACCAGGACAGGCACGAGCACCAGCAGGGAAAGACTGAGTGTGAGCCAATGGGAAAGCAGGCGCGCCATTTTTCGACTCAGTGCGCGGCGAGAGACGCACCGCACCCTGCGAATGTCTGGAAACTCACTCGCCTTGTCTTGACAATCCCTTCGACCTCATGGAAAGCCGAAATACCGCCAATAGCTTCATGGCGCTGAACAGCGAACCGAGTGAAAACAGCCAGTCCATGAAGACATCTCTTTAAATATGCGAGTGCAAATGAATCTGAAATCAAGGTTGTCACTCCGGAAGCCAGGACTGGATCGTTGAAAACGCAGGGGCTCTGCTACCGCTATAACGTAACTACGGCAGGCAAGCAAAATACTTGAGGAAAAAACGGCGTCTTGCGAACAGATTCCTTCAGGCCTTCATGAAGCGCCTATTTTTCTTTTTATAATCAGATGCCTGAGTTGCAACAACACGCGAAAACAAGCGATCAGGTCGATCTAATCCGATATTCTCCGAAGCGCCTCGACCGCCTCTGCGACAGACTGGCCTGTGCGGATTCCTGCGGCACGGGCCAAGGCATTGGCGGACGAAACCAGCCCGCAGTTCAATCCGTCGGTCGCATCGCCTATGCACGCGGACTCGTGACTGTAACTTACCGCCACGACACCTGCGGCTTCGAGGCTATCCAGTGCGACGATGCCAGCGCCTTGCTTGCCGATGCCAGCATCATTGAAAAACACCGCATACGGGCGCGGCCGGACGTCGAGTGCAAAGCCTGCCGCCGAACGGCCTCCATGAGAACCCGAGACCACCACCGCACCCGCCATGGCGGCGGAGATTTCGGTGATCGAATCGATCAGATAGCACTCACGCAAACCGGCGCTCCATTCAGCTCAGGACGGCAGTGCGCTTTCAAGCTCGCGCCAGATGCATTTGCCCTTGCTCGCTTTGGCGATCTCGTCCAGCACCCGATCGTGCTCGACGAGCTCCTCCGCGCTGGCACTCAAAACCGTGAGTGGCGGCCGCTTGCGGGTACCGCCCATCGAGTAGTCGACGACCGGACTGTCAAACTCGATCTCCAGCGAATTCTGGCCGCGGGTCATGGCCAGGTAAACCTCGGCCAGCAACTCGGCATCAAGTAACGCACCGTGCAGTTGGCGCCCGGAATTGTCCACCCCGAACTCGGAGCACAGGGCGTTGAGATTGTTCTTCTTGCCCGGCCGCATTTCCCGCGCCATGCGCAGGGTATCGATCACCTCGCTGCAGAGTTGCTCGATGCTCTCGTGCTTCAACAGACCCAGCTCGTTGTTGAGGAAGCCGACGTCGAAGGCCGCGTTGTGAATCACCAACTCGCTGCCGCGAACAAAGTCCATGAAATCCTTGGCGATGTCGACGAACTTGGGCTTGTCTGCGAGGAACTCGTTGGTCAAGCCATGGATCGCGATGGCGCCGGGATCGATCACACGTTCCGGGTTGATATAAGCATGGAAGCGCTGGCCGGTAAGCTGACGGCCATGCAACTCGACACAACCGATCTCGATGACACGATCACCGGTGCGGTAGTCGAGCCCGGTGGTTTCAGTATCCAGAATGATCTTGCGCATTTAACTTTCTAGCCGTGATCCGGCACCCCTGATAATGAAAAACGTAAAAGGCGAATTGAAGGCCCCCCACTCCCATCCCCGCCCCAGGGCGGGGCTACAGGTCAGCTCGCTTCGCTCGACTGTCACCCGTCGCTCCGAACGAGTTGTTTCATGTTAACCGCCCTCGCGGACCTGTTCGACGCCGCGCCGTGCCAGCACGTCGGCGCGTTCGTTCTCTACATGCCCGGCATGCCCCTTTACCCAGATCCACTCTATCGAATGCTGTGCCGCCAGATGGTCGAGCTCGCGCCACAGATCTTCGTTCTTGACGGGCTCCTTGTTTGACGTTTTCCAGCCGCGCCGCTTCCAGCCATGAATCCATTCGCTGATGCCCTTTTGCACATACTGCGAGTCGGTATGCACGCGCGCTTGAGTCGGCCCCTTCAGCGCACGCAACGCCTCGATCACCGCCATCATTTCCATGCGGTTGTTGGTGGTCAGCGCTTCGCCGCCGAAGAGCTCTTTTTCGGTCTCGCCCTTGCGCAAAATTGCGCCCCAACCCCCTGGACCGGGATTGCCGCTGCAGGCGCCGTCGGTAAAAATATCAATCATTGATCCACTTTCTGAGTAACGGTTACCAGGGCCTTGGCGCGTGCCTTGCGGTCATGCCAGGCCGGAGTGATCAGACGCATGCCATGCTGGCGCTTGACCGCCTGCACCACATACACTGCGCCGGCAATCGGCCACCAGCGGTCGCCGGCCACATCCATGAACTTGAAGCGGCGCAGCCATTTTTCCTGGGTCACGGCTGGCGCATAGCAACCGAAGGCGCCTGCCTGCATCTCAAAACCGAGCAGCGAAAACCAGTCTTTAAGACGCGGCACGCTCAAATAGGCGCCGCGCCAGGGGGCCAGCGCCTGCCTGCGCGACAGCTTGCGCTTGGCGCCCCACAGGCTGAACGGATTGAAACCGGTGACGATCACGTGGCCTTCGGGCACCAGCACGCGCTCCACCTCGCGCAGCACCTGATGCGGATTGGCGTCGAACTCCAAGGTGTGCGGCATCACCACCAAATCGATACTGTTGGCGGCAAAGGGCAGATAATGCAAATCGGAGCGCACTTCCGACAAACCATCGTAGCGTCCATCGTCGCAGCGGAAACGCAAAGGCATGCGGTTGGCGCGCAGAAAATCGTGATTGGGCAGGGACAGTTGAACGGCATTGAAACCAAATATATCGGCGACCAGCAGATCGTGCTTCTGCTGTTCCCAGTTGAGCACATACTGGCCGGCTGGCGTTCCCAGCCAGTCTTCGAATCCCTGAATTGACATTGCGTCCCGTTTGGAGAAAATCGCCTTATGACTGAAATACTTGCCCTGCACGCTTTCGACGACAACTACATCTGGCTGCTGCGCGGCGCCGGACACGTCGCAGTGGTCGATCCGGGCGACGCCGCGCCTGTTCTGGCCCATCTCGAACGCAGTGGCGACCGCCTCTGCGCCATTCTTGCTACCCATCATCACGGCGACCACGTCGGCGGTCTGGCTGAGCTTCTATCCCGTTATCCGGTTCCCGTATTCGGCCCGGAGCTGGAAAATATTGAAGGCGTCAGCCACCCACTGAAAGGCGGAGAGCACATCAAATTGCCGGAACTCGGACTCGAATTCGAGGTCATCGCCGTACCCGGACATACCCGCGGGCACATCGCCTATTATGGCCCAAGTCTGCGTGACAACGGCACGCTGTTCTGCGGCGACACCCTGTTCGGTGCCGGCTGCGGGCGGCTATTCGAGGGCACACCGGCGCAAATGCAGGATTCCCTGGCCAAACTCGCCGTATTGCCAGCGCCGACTTTTGTGTATTGCGCCCACGAGTACACCCAGAGCAACATGCGCTTCGCACTGGCGGTCGAGCCGGACAGTATCGCCGTGCAAAAGCGTAGCGAACATGTCGCTCGCGAGCGCGCCGCCGGGCGCCCCACGATACCGACCCGAATCAGTATCGAACTGGAAACCAATCCCTTCCTGCGCTGGGATGAACCGACCGTGCGCGCCGCGGCCGCGAGCCGCCTGGGGCATGTTCCCGCCGACGCGGTGGAGACTTTCACCGCCATCCGCGAGTGGAAGAACCGTTTCTGAGATAGCATGGTTCCACCATGACGAACCGCCGCCGCTTTATCCAGACTCTGGCCGCGATTCCTCCCGCCTTTGCCTTCCGGCACGGTTGGGCGGCCAATCCCCAGGCCGATCCCTCACGACTTGCGCTGATCATCGGCAACAGCAGTTACCCGGGCGCACCACTGATCAATCCGGTCAATGACGCCAAGGCGATCGGTGGGCTGTTCACTCAAGCCGGCTTCAGCGTCGACTCGCAGCTTGACGCCAGTCGCGTCGATATGATCGCGGCGATTGAACGCTTCAGCAATTCGGCAAAAAGCTCGGAAGCAAAACTCGTGGTGTTCTATTACGCTGGTCATGGCGCGCAACTCGATTGGCGTAACTACCTGCTGCCAGTCGACGCCCAGGTGACACAGCCAGAACACATCAAGCAACGCTGCATCGACCTTGGCCTGCTGCTCGGTCAATTGAGCGCGGCAAAAGACAAGACATTCATCGTCATTCTCGATGCCTGTCGCAACAATCCCTTTGGCACCGTCTACCGGCCAGAACGCAAAGGCCTCTCGCAGTTCGACGCGCCGGTCGGCAGCCTGCTGGCCTACGCAACGGCACCGGGCAGTGTCGCCTCCGACGGCGAAGGCGGGAACGGGCTCTACACGGAAAATCTGGTGCGCGAACTGGGCAAGCGCGGCACCCGCATCGAAGACGCGCTGAAGCGGGTGCGGCTGAACGTGCGCCTGGCCTCGAACGGCGAACAGATTCCCTGGGAAACCACTTCGCTCGAAAACGATGTGTTTATTTTCAACGGTGGCCGCAAGAAGCCCACCGAAGCAGAGCTTGAACAACTGCTTGAAGCGGACATCACCGAATGGACACGCATCAAGTCATCGCAACAGATTGACGATTGGGTGACTTACCTGCGCACGTTTCCGAATGGACGTTTTGCCGAAATCGCGCAGATGCGCCTTAACCGCTTGCTGGCCGAAACCGAAAAGGCCAAGGCGGAAAAGCTCGCCGCGGAAAAGCGACAAAAAGAAGAGCAGGACCGCCTCAATGAACAGAAGCGCATCGCCCAGGAACAAGCGGAACGCGAGCGAGCGCGTATCGCCGAAGCGCAGCGTCTTGCCGCCGAACGCTTGCAACAGGAGGAACAACAGCGCCAGGAGTTGAAGCGAATCCAGGACAAGAAGCAGCGCGAAGCACTCAGGCAAAAACTGGAGCAGGAGCGCATCGAACGCGATCGAATAGCGCTGGAGCGCAAGCGCGAGGAAGAGCAGCGGATACTGGCCGAACAGAAGCGCATTGAGCAACTGAGTCTTGAGCGTGAACGCCAGGACCGGATCGAGGCGGACCGCCTTGTCATCGAGCGCATGAAGAAAGAACAACTGGCATTGGCGAAAAGGGAGCAGGCGGCGCCCGCAGCAACGGTCGTGCCACCACCGTTGTCTGCTCCAGTTCCCGCCACCAACGCATCGTCGAGCCGTCCGGCGTCAAGTCAGGCAAACATGCCCGCTTCTGGCCCCGCGACGCTTGAAATTCGCGCAGGTATCGCGATGCCCCTGCTTATCAAGCCATCAGCCAACCCCTACTCCGCAGGAACCTATCCCTTGGGACGCAACTATTCCGTCGACGATAGAGCGGATTATCGACAAACCGACATCCTCACCGGTATTGAAGAAAAAAATCCTCACTTTCGAGTCACCAGCGTCAATTACGAAGAGGACAGGGTCGAGATGAACCAAGGCAAGTTTGTCACCGATCTGATGGGAAATATCATCAAAGCCGGCAAATTCGATTACGACAATCCGGTGCAATGGACGCCGGCCACGTTTCAGGTCGGCAAGAAATGGACGGCCGCGTTTGGCTTGAGCAAGGAAGGGGAAGCTTCAAGCGCCTACTACGACATGCAGATTGTCGCGCGGGAATCCATCGTCGTGCCGGCAGGTACTTTCGACACATTTCGCATCGAAGGACGAGGCTGGAACACTACTTTTGGTGCCAGTTTTGAAGTCAGGCTCTGGCTCGTACCCGGTGTCAATTTTGCTATCAAGCGCGAGTTCATTGCCAAAAACAAAAATGGTCGAATGCGCAAAACCGAAAGACTTGAGCTGATCTCCCTACGTCAGCAGGTTTTCAAGGTTGCAGGATGAGATCGTGCCGGCTGCTGCATCATCCTTTTGCCACCGCCAAGTTCAAGATGCGGAAGACTCTTGTCACCGAGTCAAAGTCGCGAAGCACCGCGCGCCGAATGTCGCGCGCCGAATTGACCTCACCGATCAGCATGGATAAGATGCAGCCCCGTTCCAAGCACCCTTGAAGGTGCCCGCTTTCTGCCCAATGTTCCTGCGCCAAAGTCTCGTTTCATTGCTGCTATTCCTGCTGGTCGGCATTGCACATGGCGAAGAGTCATTGCAACTCTCGTCGGAGCTTGCGTCGCCGCCGGCAGCGATTCCCGCAGTTTCATTGCCGGAACAAGTCTCACTGCTTCTAGCGCAGGAACTGCCGATGGCCGTGACCTTGCCGCCAATGCCGGAATTCGCGCCGGTGCCACCGCCGCCCGAACCGCCCGATTCCATCAAGACCTACCCGCCGGAGGACCCAAACACCCTGTCGTCGCTGGCGAACTCGCATCAGGATTCGTTTGCTGTCAAGGACGACCGGCCGAAAATTCCGACGATTGACCTCACCACGCCAGCCGATGATCTGTGGCAGCGCATGCGTAACGGCTTCGCCATGCCCGATCTGGACAGCCCGCTGGTGGCCGACCGTCAGGCGTGGTACCTGAACCGGCCTGACCTGCTGCAACGCATCTTCGAGCGCAGCCGCCTTTACCTGCACCATATCGTCGCCGAGTTGGAAAAGCGGGGCATGCCGACCGAGCTGGCCTTGCTGCCCGTTGTCGAAAGTTCGTTCAATCCGCTGGCCTATTCATCGGCACGCGCGCTGGGCATGTGGCAGTTCATCCCCTCCACAGGCAAGTCATACAACTTGAAGCAGAACTGGTGGTTCGATCAGCGCCGCGACATCGTCGCCTCAACCAACGCGGCCCTCGACTACCTGCAGTACATCTACGAAATGCATGGTGACTGGCATCTGGCGCTGGCCTCCTACAACTGGGGCGAGAACGCCGTAGCAAGAGGCATCGCCAAAAATGCTGCGCAGGGACTGCCGACCGACTACCAAAGCTTGAGCATGCCTGACGAGACACGCTACTACGTGCCGAAGCTGCAGGCGATCAAGAACATCATCGCCCAGCCGGAGCTTTTCGGCATTCACCTTGATCCGATTCCGAACCGCCCCTACTTCGGAACCGTCGAACGCAACGAAAAAATGGACGTGGCTCTAGCGGCCCGCTTCGCCGAAATCCCTGTCGCCGAGTTCATTGCACTGAATCCGGCCTACAGCCGCCCGGTGATGCCAAGCGAATCCAACAGCCCGCTGGTGCTGCCGACCGAAAAAATCCAGATCTACCTCGACAACCTGCAAGAACACGAAGCGCAGGACAAGCCGCTGTCGGCATGGCTCACCCACAAACTGAAAAGAGGCGAAAGCCTCACCACCGTTGCCAAGCGCCACGGAATCAGCACGACGCGACTGAAGCAATTGAACGGCATCACCCAACGAACCCGGGTTCGCCCCGGTTTCGCTCTACTGGTGCCGGGGAAAGATGCAATAGCCGCCGATACCATTGGTGCACGTCTGCCGCAAACCCCGAGCAAGCCACCGCGTGCCAGCAAGAAGAAAAAGCACAAGGCGAGCAAAAGCCGAAGCCCGCGCAAGAGTGTCGTAAATAAAAGGGTCGCGCATCCGAAAGGCAAACCGGCGGTCAAAAAGAAGTAACGCTAAACCTTGATGCAGCGTACGGCGTGCGTCGCGCCAAACCTGATTTCGTCCGGATAGCTGACACGACAGGCCTCGTCGGCCAGGGGACAACGCGGATGAAAATGACAGCCTGACGGCGGGTTTGCCGGCGAGGGCATGTCGCCCGACAGTTTCACGGTGGCTTTATCCAGACCGTCAATGTGCGGCACCGCCGCCAGCAAGGCCTGGGTGTAGGGGTGGCGCGCCTGATGCAAGACCTCATCGGCAGTGCCGCGCTCCACCACCCGCCCGAGATACATCACCGCCACGTCGTGAGCGAGGTAGTCGACTACCGCAATATTGTGGGTGATGAACAGGTAGGCCAGCTCCAGTTCGCGCTGCAGCTCCGAGAGCAGATTCAGAATCTGTGCCTGTACCGACACGTCCAGTGCCGAGGTCGGTTCGTCGCAGATCAGCAACCGGGGGCTGACCGCCAACGCACGCGCGATGGCAATGCGCTGGCGCTGGCCACCGGAGAACTCGTGCGGGTAGCGGTTCACCATGTCGGCACGCAATCCGACTTGTTCCAGCAGTTTTGCAATGGGTGCCCCCGTCTCGCCATCGCCGACTTTCAGCGCCTGCATGCCTTCCGCGATGATCTCGCCGATACGCAGGCGCGGATTGAGCGAAGCGAAGGGATCCTGAAACACCATCTGCATTTTTGCGCGCAGCGGCTGCAGTTGCCCGGCCGAGCGCGTGGTCAGTTCCACCCCATCGAGCATGACGCTGCCCGCAGTGGGTCGCAGCAATTGCAGCATGGCTTTGCCTGCCGTGGTCTTGCCGCAACCGGACTCGCCCACCAGCGCCAGCGTGCGCCCAGCCATGAGTTGCAGCGACAAGCCATCGACAGCGCGCACGGCACCCACCGCACGCTGCAGGATGCCGCGTCGAATCGGGAAGTGCATTTGCAGGTCTGTGACCTCGAGCAGGGGCGCCTGCCGCGATTGGGTCGCCGTCTCGCCAGCGCCGACTTTTACGGCCACTGGCGGCGCGGCAGCAGCCAGGAAGCAGCGCACGCGCTGGCAGGCATCCACCTCGCGCCAGGGCGGTGGTGCCTTGTGGCATTCCGCCATGGCCTCGCTGCAGCGATAGACAAAGCGGCAGCCGCTATGGCGCGCATCCGCTGCCGGCACGCTGCCGGGAATGGTCGCCAGATTGGCGCCGCGTCTCTTGGTATCGGGCAAGGCGGCAAACAGCCGCACCGAATACGGGTGCGCCGGCTGCGAGAAAAATTGTGCGCGCGGCGCTTCCTCAACCAGCTGCCCGGCATACATGACGCCGATGCGATCGGCCATGCGCGCCACCACGCCCAGGTCGTGCGTAATCAGCAACAGCGCCATGCCACGCGTGCGCCGCAGCTCGTCGAGCAGATCCAGCACCTGCGCCTGTATCGTCACGTCCAGCGCCGTGGTCGGCTCGTCGGCGATCAACAGGCGCGGCTCGCCGGCCAGCGCGATAGCGATCATCACCCGTTGGCGCAAGCCACCAGAAAGCTGAAACGGATATTCGTCGAGCCGCCGCAGGGGATCGGGAATACCCACCTGATCGAGCAGCTCGCCGGCCCTTTTGCGCGCGGCGGTGCCCTGCAAGCCGGCATGCAGTTGCAGGGCCTCAACAATCTGGCGGCCAACTGTAAGCACAGGGTTGAGACTGGTCGCCGGCTCCTGAAATATCATGCCGATGCCGCCGCCACGCACCTCGCGCATGCCCGACTCGGGCAGTCCCAGCAGATCGGTGCCTTCGAAATTGACCGCGCCCGAAATAACGCGTGCACCCGCAGGCAACAGGCGCATCAGACCCAGCGCGGTCATCGATTTTCCGCAGCCGGATTCGCCCAGCAGCGCATAGCATTCGCCAGCCTCGATCGTCAGGCTGATGCCATCCACCGGCCGCGCCGCGCCGATGTGGATGGCCAGATCCTGCACCGACAGAATCATGGGAAAAACCTCACCACGGAGACACAGAGACACAGAGAGAGGCAAGGAAGCGCTTTTCCTCTGCGTTCTCTGTGCCTCTGTGGTGAAACCGGATTTACCTGGCTCATGTCGACGACCTCGGGTCGAAGGCGTCGCGTATCGCGTCGGCGAACAGATTGGCGGCCAGAACCAGCGCGAACATGAAGCTGAACGCCGCCACCAGCGACCACCACACCATGGGTTCACGCGCCAGCTCCATGCGCGCGGTGTTGATCATGGTGCCAAACGAAATGGTGCTCGGATCGACGCCGACACCCACATAAGACAACACCGCCTCGGCCAGCACCAGACCGGAAAAATCCATCACCAGCGCGATCAGCACGATGTGCATCAGATTGGGCAGGATGTGACGATGCATGATGGCGAAGCGGCCAACGCCAAAGGCCTGCGCGGCCTGCACAAACTCCAGTTCGCGCAGTTTCAGGGTCTCACCGCGCATCAGGCGAGCAAGGCCGGTCCAACTGGTCATGCCAAGGATCAGGCACAGCGCGAGCAGCCGCGCGTCGGCTCGTTCGGCGGTAGTGGCGAACCACTCCGGGTGGGTGTCGATCACCACCTGCATCATCAGCACGGCGGCGGCAATTAGCAGCACACCGGGGATCGAACTCAGCGTGGTGTACAAATACTGGATGACATCATCCACCCAGCCGCCTACATAGCCGGCGAGAATGCCCAACAGCACCGCCACCGGCAGCATCACCAGGGTGGTCAATGTCCCGATCAGAAGACCGGTGCGTATGCTTTTGAGTGACAGGTAGAGCACGTCCTGCCCCACCTTGTCGGTACCGAAGACGTGGTAGCCGTCGGCGAGCGCAACGACGACACCGGTGAGCATGAAAACCGCCAGCAAGGTCAGCAAAACGGAGCCGGCCGCCGCGCTTTTTGCCGCGCCTTTTTCTGCATCCTTTTCCGCACCGTTTGCCGTATCGCCATCGCCGACTTTTAGCGTCGTCTTGAACTCGACTCCATATCGGCGTCGCAAAGCCGCAAACATAACCAGCCAGACCGCCAAGCCTGCACCCGCGCCAAACAGCAAACGCAGGGCAATGTCATTTTCATGGCCCGCCAGATTCTCGCCCAGATGCGCGCCACCATGTTTGAGCCGGGGAAACTCTCTTTCAACCGAATTCTCCAGCGCCTCACGAGAGAACAGATGGGTCGCCAGCGGTGCCGAATAGGTCTTCTCGCTGCGCTGGCGCAAACCCGAGAGCAAGGCATCGAGCGCCGAATGCACTTCTACCGCGTACTGAGCGGTCGCACCAGGCTGGGTATCCAGGCGTGGACGATAGTGCAAAGAATCGAGCATGCCGATCAGCACGAAGACGGCCAGCACGGTTGCCGCCGACATCGCCACGCTGTTCTTCGCAACACGCGCCCATGCCGCGCGCAAGGCATCCTGACGCCGCGCCCAGAGCGCCAAGGCAACGATCACGGCAGTCATCACGAACAACAGCGCGTCCGACCAGAGCAGCAAGGGCTGCACGGCCAAGCCCATCATGGCAAAATCTTTCTAGGGAAATGCTGAACAAGTCCAAATTCGTCATTCCGGCGAAAGCCGGAATCCAGAAGAATCAAGACACTGGACACCGGCTTTCGCCGGTGTGACGGCTTATTCAGTGTTTCCCTAGCATCAAGCACGGCGACGCGGCAAAAAGTGAACGCCTGCTTGTCATCCATGACTTTCGCCGTGTCGCCGTGCGCGCCGTGGTTAACCGATTTTTCCAGCCTCATTGCAGCCGCACCCTCGGATCGGCCAGGGTGTAGGAAAAATCCGTCAGCAACAAGCCAACGATGTAGAGCACCGAACCGATGAAAACCATCGAGCGCACCACGGCAAAATCCTGCGCGTTGATGGCGTCGATGGTGTAACTGCCAAGACCCGGAATGCCGAAGAAGGATTCAGTCAGCAGGCTGCCCATGAACAGGGTTGGAATCACCACCACCACTCCGGTAAGAATGGGAATCAGCGCGTTGCGTAACACATGGCGGAACAGCACCACGCGCTCGGGCAAGCCTTTGGCCCGTGCGGTGCGCACATAGTCGCGGTTGATTTCTTCAAGAAAGATGGTGCGATACCAGCGCGTCGAGGCGCCGATGCCGCCGATTACGCCGATGATCACCGGCAGAATCAGGAATTTGGCCGCATCCAGCCCGCCGCTGTAGCCCGAGATCGGCACCAGATGCCAGATCTTGGATACCAGCCATTGGCCGCCAATGATGTAGAACAAACCGGAGATCGACATCATCGCCACGCACAGCACGACCCCCGAAAAATCCAGCGCGGTGGCGCGAAAGAACACCAAAAGCAGTGAGAATGAAATTGCCACGAACAGGCCGAGCACAAAGGTTGGCACGGCAATCGCGAGGCTCGGCCCCATGCGCGTGCGGATTTCGCGCGCGATGTCGCGGCCATCGTCGGCGCGCCCAAAATCGCCCACAAACATGCGTACCGACTTGCTGAAGAAAATGGTGTCGGTCACAACCCCGCTCCCCGCTGCCGCGCTGTTCCACATCAGCGGCTTGTCGTAGCCGCGCTCGGCTTTCCATTTCTCGATGGCGTCCGGCGTTACACGCTTGACGCCAAGCTGCATGCGCGCCATGTCGTCGGGTGTGTTCACCACGAAGAACAGACCAAACGTAATCAGGTTGACGCCGATCAGAATTGGAATGGCATACAGCAGGCGGCGTATCGTGTAGGCGAGCATCGGAACGCTAGCGTGAAACAACCCGTTCGGAGCGACCGGCAATGGTCGAGTGAAGCGAGCCTGGCAGTAGCCCCGCCCCGGGAAGGGGGCGCAGGCGGGGTTTCGCGAAGCACTGCTTCGCGCCGCCGAAGCCGGCGGGCCATGCAGGGCCCGCCGTGGAACGGGGGTGGGGAGCCGTCAATTCGCCTTTTACGTGTTTCATTTTCGGGAGTGCCGGATCACTGCATCAAAGTCAGGGTCGATTCAGCGCTGCAACGTCGCGCCCCAGCAGCATGGCAAAAAAGTCGCGACGCATGGCCGGCGAAAACTCATGCCGGCTGACAAAATCCGTCAGCGCTCCTGCCGTGCGCCACTCGATGCCCCAGATTGGCGCCACTACCGTCGGCAGCATGGCGTAGCGCGCATCGCCGACGAATCCCGGTTGCGTCTTGTCCCGTACGATGAAGCCTTCCGAAAAAATCCGAAAGCGCTCGATGTCACGCAGACGCCGGGCGTCGCCTGCCGCGAATATTTCTGCCGCACTGGCATCGAGCAGCGGCGCCGACTCACCCGGATAGTGACGCGGGCTGGGCCCCATGTGGAAGGCATCGACCTGCACCCGCCCGTCATGCACATACAAGGACCGCCACAGCACAAGATTGGCCATCGAAGGCTTTACCGAAAGCTGCGTCGCCTGGTGTCCACGCGCCTGGGCCAGCTCCACGGCGGCGGCTTCGACGCGTTGCTGCTGAAAATAACCGACGCTGATGTAAGCCAAGCCCAACATCAAACTCCAGCGCACCGCCATCGAGCGGGCACTGCGCAGAAACAGAAACAGGGGCACGACCAACAACAGCGTAAATACCGGGTCGACCACCGCGATCAGGTTCCAGGCTTCCTTGCTTTCGGAGAACGGCCACCACAGATGCGTACCGTAACTGGTACAGGCGTCCAGCAGGGGATGAGGCAAGTAGCCGGCCAGACTGAAAAGGTAAAGTTCGGCAAATCCAAGTCGCCGTTTTAGCAGCGGCCACAGCAGCAAGGCGGCAATCAGCGCGCCAAACGGCACGAAGGCCAGTGCATGGGTGAAATGGCGATGGTAGTCAAGCACCAGCAGTGCGTCGTTGCCGCTTTGAATCAGCGCATCAACATCGGGCAGCAAACCCGCAACGGCACCCACTGCGGCAGCCGATCGCCGTATTGCCAGCGCCGACTTTTCGCCAGCGGGTCGCCAAGACGCCACGCCAGCCGCCACGCCGGCCGCCATTGCCGCGCCCATCACAGCATGAGTCACAGTATCCATGTACGAATAGTAGTGCCAAAAAACTATTTCATTTTATCGGGCGGCGACTTCAGGCCAAAGCGTTTCAGAAAGCCCTTGGCCTGCTGTCGCGCAATGAACTCCTCATTGCGTGGCCATGCACCGGTTTTCCAGCGGATTTTCACTGCGTCGATACCCGCGTTCCATACCAGGATGATGACCAGCACCAGCAACAAGGGTGAGAGGCTCAGCAACACCAGCGTTTCAGTCAACTTCAACAACCGATCCAGCCGAGGCGGACCACCAAGCGCCTTCTGCAGAGTGGAGACACCGACAAAGCACACCACCGCATCCATGATCATCGCGCCGAAGCCGAAAGGAATGCGGCAGGCCAGGCCGGAGAGATCGCCCTCGCCCCACAGCCAGGGTAGAGAGATGCTTCCGCCGCAGGCGCGCCCACCAAGGCCGAAGGCAATCCAGTTGCCGATTGCGGCGAGTCCGGCCACTACCAGAATGCCGAGTACGCTGTTCACCAGCGGGGCCGCCGGACCGACGATCAGAGCGAGGCCGGCAACGAAGAAAACACCAGCCGCGACAAAACCCAGCCAGGGTGGACCATTGATGTCGTCGGTGCCCAGGGGCCCGATATCAAACGCCGCAAGCATGGGAATCAGACTGCCGGCGCAAAGAATCAGGCCAAGCACGAGGTGGCGGCTCTGAGTGGGCGCTT
>JAIPCF010000063.1 GCA_021738385.1 Sulfuritalea sp.
TGCTCGGCGCCCCAAGCGGTGAGCTGTGCATTGAGGTTCACGACGCAGGCCCCGGCATTCCGGATGAGGAAGTCGAACACATGAAGCGCCCCTTTACCCGGCTGGAAGCCGCTCGCAGTAATGTGACGGGCGCCGGCCTGGGTCTGGCTATTGTTGACAGGATTGTGCGCTCCCATAATGGGCGCCTGGAACTGCTGCCGCGCCCCGGTGGTGGACTGATAGCCCGCCTGATATTGGGTCAGATCAGCGCATGAACGACACCAGCACACCCTTTGCGCGGATCGGCGGCGAAGCAGCGGTCAGGCGCATGGTCCAGCGCTTCTATGCGTTGATGGACACACTGCCGGAGGCCTATGGCATTCGCAAACTTCACGCCAGCGATCTTTCCGGCGCTGAAGAAAAGCTCTTCATGTTTCTTTGTGGCTGGCTCGGCGGTCCGCAACTCTACGTCGAGAAGTTTGGCCATCCGAAATTGCGCGCGCGCCATATGCCCTTTCCCATCGCCAGCGACGAGGCCGAACAATGGATGTTGTGCATGCGCCTGGCGATGAGTGAAGTCATTGAAGACGACAATTTGCGTGCCGGCCTGGACAAATCATTCAACGATCTGGCCTATCACATGCGCAACCGTGGCGATCCGCCGCGAGCCTGAGCCAAAGCAATCAGAGATCGTTGCTGGCCTGGTTCCGACGCAGTGCCAGGGCATGACGATGGCGCGCCATCAATCGCGGATCGGTGACGATCACACCGATGGTCTCGCCGATCACCATCACCACACCGAGCACCGGTAGCACCAACATCAGCCCGGGTACGCCCGCCACCGCACCACCGACAAAAATCATCAGCACTGTCACCAGTGGGTGCAATTCGAGACTCTTTCCAACGGTAAGCGGCATATAGACGAAGTCGTCAAGCAGGCGCACCGCACCGAACAAGGCGATTGCCCAGTACGCCATGCCCGGCGTATCGGGAAAATCGGTCGCCGCCACCAGCACCACCAGCAGACCGCCGAGAATCGAGCCGACATACGGAATCCAGGCCAGGACCGCACAAATCAGTCCCAATGCAAACGGCCCGGGAATGCCCAGCAGCCACAATCCGGCGGCAAGCGTCAGGGTATCCAGCACGGTGAGCCTGATCAGGCCTTGAAAATAGGCGCGCGAGGTTCGATCGATTTCGTAAAGCAGATACAGCGTTTTTTCGAAAAAGGCATTGGGTACCGCGCTACCCAGAAAGCGCTGAAAACGGCGGCCGTCGCGTAAAAAGAAAAAGGCCAGAAACGGCGCCAGCATCAGCGACGGAGCCCAGGCCATGATGCCAATGGCGATGGGTTCAATATGATCGACAACGCGGTCTGCACTGGATGTAAATCGCTCTGCCGCTGTATCCGCCAAACGGGCGCGAGCCAGGGTCGACCAATTCGCCTCAAGCGCACGCAGCGAGCGGTCGAGCAGTTTCAAGCCGCCCTGAATATAGCTGCCGACAATTTCCTGCCAGACCGCGACCTTGCCTCCAATCCATGGCGCCAACGCCACGCCGACGACCAACAAGACAAGCAAAAAAGCCAGCGTGACTAGACCGGCCGCAGTGTTTCGATTCATGCCGCGATAAATCAACCCCTGCATGGGCGGATAGAGCATGTAATAGATTATCAACGCCAGTAAAAAGGGAACGACCAGCCAAAGAATCTTCTGAAAAAGAAACAGCAACACACAAGTGGTCGCAATGATGGACGCCCAGACGATGGGTCCTGAGCCGTGGTGGCTCTCTTCGACTGTGTAGTTGGGTTTTTCCGTCACGCCCATTACATATGCTGGTAAGCACCCGCAGCCATGGCCATGACGCGCATGCGAGCACCGAGGTGGCGTGCCAACTGGCGTGAAATCTTCGAGGCAATTCGCGCATGGGTATCGAGCAGGCCAACAAAATCGTCGCGGAAAAATACAATCAGCTGACAAGCCGTCGCGGCGCGAGCCTGGGCCGAGCGCGGTGAATCGTCGAGCAAGGCCAGTTCGCCAAAGAAGGTTCCCGGGCCCAGTTGGGCAACCCGTCCCGCCTCGCTCTGCCCTTGTCGACATATCAGCACATCGCCACTGGCAACGATGTAGATCGCCTGACCTTCTTCACCCTCGTCGAATATCACTTCGCCGGCGAGATACTCTCGCTCATGCACCAAACCATCGACAATTTCCAGTTCTGACGGCCGCAAATCGACGAACAGGCTGAGACTGTGCAGGCGCTCCAGGCGTGGCGTCGTTTTTTTGGGACGGAACAGTTTGACCACAGATATTGGCTCCCGGATGAAATACTGGCTGTGTCTCGCGCTGGCTCAGGCTGGCGCGGGCATGCAATCGCCACAGGTAGAACAACGACGCGATTTTAGTTCATCCGACAACCGCTTCATCCAAGGGAAAGCTGGCCAGCGTTTCATAGCGCGAACCGGAGGAATGCAAGTGACTCTCGACCAGAGCGAACTCGCTTACACGCCAGCCGATCGCCGTACCCAGACGTGGCAACTCCGCACATCGGGCACGACGCGCCAGAGTGACGTGGGGTACCCGCGCAAAACCGGAGTGATCGCCGATCGCGAAGCCGGCAGTCTGCAATTCAAGTATTAGCGATTCGAACAGACGCTTCAGCGGTGCCGGCGATTGTCTGCAACCCGCCCACAAGATGCCTCGTTGCGGCCAGAAACCCAGGCGATCCAGTTCCAGATCAAAAGCCTCGGCACTCACCCGTGCAGCGATCGATTCGAGATGCCCGATCTGGATTGGCGATACCGGGCCAACAAAGGCCAGCGTCAGGTGCAGCGAATCCGGATGGATTAATCGGCAGCCTCTTTTCCCCGCCAGTTCATGTCCGAGCGCAGCCAGATGCGAGGCCGCCTCATCGTCCGGCCATAGCGCAAAGAACACCCGGCGCAAACGTGGAGCACCCACGCAGGCCTACGTTGCTGAAATCAAAAGCACGACGGCATGCGCAGCGATACCGTCACCGCGTCCTTCGAAGCCGAGATGCTCGTTGGTTTTCCCCTTGACATTTACCGCGTCGGACCCGATGCCGAGATCTGCCGCGATATTGGCTCGCATTGCTGCAACATGGGGGGCAATACGTGGCGCCTGGGCGATGATAGTGGCGTCGACGTTGCCCACCTGCCAGCCCGCCACGCGAACCGCCTCCATGGCACCGCGCAACAGGGTTCGACTGTCGGCGCCTTCCCACTGCGAACCGTTGTCGGGAAACATGCCGCCAATGTCGCCGAGCCCTGCAGCGCCGAGAATGGCATCGGTAATCGCATGCAACAAGGCATCGGCGTCCGAGTGCCCCAGCAGCCCCCGCGGATAGGGGATCTCGACACCACCAAGGATCAGCTTGCGCCCTGGCGCCAGGGCGTGTACGTCATACCCCTGACCGACGCGAAACGGGATGCTCATGGCTGTATCGTCCTTTCAAAAATATGATGCAAAGTGGTTTGGACCACCTGAATTATTGCTTTTGAACCGGCCCGGATCTGCTTTTCTCCGGGCTTAGCAATAGTGCGATATCAAACAGCAGTACATTTTCGCAGCGCATATTCCTCGAAATCCCGTATCGGCAGCGGCCGACTAAAGAAGTAACCCTGAAACGCGCGACAACCTGAACTGACAAGAAAGGCGCGTTGTGATTCATTCTCCACGCCCTCGGCTATCACTTCCAGACCGAGACTTTCCGCCAGCGCGACGATGGTTCGGGCGATGGCGGCATCGTTGGGGTCGGTCAGAATATCGTTTACAAACGATTGATCAATCTTCAACTGGCTCAGCGGCAGGCGCTTAAGGTAGGACAGAGATGAGTAGCCAGTGCCGAAATCGTCGAGCGAGAAGCTCACGCCACGCGCTTTCAGCGCTGTCATCTTCTTGATGACTTCTTCCACGTCCGATACCAGCAGACTCTCGGTCAGTTCCAGTTTCAAGCGCTGTGGATTGGCCTGGGTGCGTTCAAGTACTCCCAGTACCTGGTCAACAAAAGCCGGCTTGCGGAACTGCTCGGCACTGACATTGACTGCCATTGACAAATGCGCCATCTCTGGCCGGCCGGCCCACTGTGCCAACTGGGTGCAGGCGGATTCGAGAACCCAGTTGCCCAGACCCCAAATCAGTCCGGTTTCTTCAGCGAGCGGTATGAACTCGCCGGGCGACACCAAACCCCGTTGCGGATCCAGCCAGCGCAACAGCGCTTCAGCACCTGACACGCCGCCGCCCTCGACGACCTGCGCCTGGTAATGGAGGACAAACTGGTGTTTGTCGATTGCCTCACGCAGGGCAGTCTCCATCGAGGCTCGCTCGACGACTGCAGTCTCCATCCGGGGATCAAAGAAATGCAGCGCATTGCGACCGCTCTCCTTGGATTTGTACATGGCAAGATCGGCTTGTTTCAACACGTCGTCAATTGATGCCTCATGTCCTCGAAACAAAGTGATGCCGATGCTTGCGCCACTGCGATGATCGACATTCACGAGCCGATAGGTTTGATTCAGCGCAGCGAGCAGTTTTTCGCCCACGGCTTCTGCCTGGGCGGCCGCTTCGTCCATGGCTGCGCTGAGCCCCCCCAAAACGACGACGAACTCGTCGCCACCCAGTCGCGCCACGGTATCGCCCTCACGGACGCAACTGATCAGACGTTCCGCGACTTGTTTAAGCAGCAGATCGCCCATGTCATGACCAAGCGTGTCGTTCAGTGTCTTGAAGCGGTCAAGGTCGATGAACATCACTGCACCGCAGGTCCCTTCGCGGTGACTAAGGGTCTTGCTTTGCTTCAGCCGATCACGCAGCAACGTGCGGTTGGGCAGGCGGGTCAGGGGGTCAAAAAATGCCAGGTCCTTGATCTTGGCTTCGGCAATCTTGCGTTCCGTGATGTCGTGATGCGTCCCGACATAATGGGTGACAGCGCCGATCTCGCTTTTCACCGCGGAAATAATAAGCCACTTGGGGTACACCTCGCCATCCTTGCGCTTGTCCCAGATTTCCCCCTGCCACGATCCGGTATTTTTGATGCTCTCCCACATTGCGGCATAAAAAGCTGCATCGTGCCGACCTGACTTGAGCAGACTGGGAGTCTGGCCAATGGCCTCCTCGGCGGTATATCCGGTGCTTTCGACAAACGCCTGATTGACCTTCAGGATGACGCCGCGCTCGTCGGTTACCACGGTGCCCTCCTGCGACTCAAACGCGGCCGCGGCGATGCGAAGCTCCGCCTCGGCTTTCTTGCGGAAGGAAATATCACTGATGCTGCCGATAAACAGTTTTCTGCCATCGAGCTCGGTTTCTGTAACCCCCAGTTCGATGGGAAAACTTGAGCCATCCTTGCGCAGCGCACTGACTTCCCTGCGGCGATTTATCACCTTGCGGACGCCGGTCCTGAGATAGTCATTCAAGTATTGGTCGTGCTCGGATCGGTAAGGCTCCGGCATCAGCATTTCGATTTTGCGCCCGATGACATCGGCTGCAAGATAATCAAACATCTGCTCGGCCGAATGATTGAATGATTCGATGACACCCTGTTCCGTGATGGTTATTACGCCGCTCTGAACTCCATCCAGCACTGCGCGCAGTCTGGTTTCGCTGGTCAGCAAGGCCTTTTCAACTTTTTTGCGCGCGCTGATATCGGTGACAAAACCGAGAATGCATTGTTTTCCTTCCAGCTCGGTGATTTCTGCCGAAAGACTGACATGTCTGGGTTCGCCATTTTTGTGCATCCAGATGGATTCGAAGTCAATCAGGCGTCTTTCACGACGCATTGCTTCCCACCAAAGCTGGCGTGTTTTCGGATCTGGCCACAGCCCAGCTTCGAGCGTCGTTTTGCCTATCAGATCTTCCCGACTCCAACCAAAATCCCGTTCAAAGCTTGCATTGGCATCAATGAAGCAGCCATCTTCGGCTGCGGTGATGGATGCGGCAACTGGACTTGAACTGAAGGCCGTGGAAAATCGCCTTTCGGACTGACGCAACTGCGCTTCAGCCAGTTTGCGTTCGGTCACGTCGCGTGTGACGCCAAGTGCCGCAGTAATAACGCCGTGCGCATCACGCAAGGGCACCACATGTGAATCGAGCCAGCGACTTCCTCCCTTGAGTCCGCAGATTTCGAATTCCAGACTGCCTGACTCACCCTCAAACGCACGCCGGGTCAATTCGCTGAAGGCATTTCGGTAAGGAGCAAGGATCAAGTTGGTGACCTTTTTGCCAACCACCTGATCGGCCGAATCGGCTTCGATCATATCGAGGCCGGCGCGATTCATTTGCAGCAAGCTGCCATCAGCGGCCAGCATCTTGACGCACTCCGGTTCAGTATCGATGATGGCGCGCAGCTTCAATTCGCTTTCACGCAGGCTGTTCTCCGTTCGCAAGCGTTCGGCAAGCAAGGCGATGACCAGCAGAACCATCAGTACGATGGTGGCCATGTAGCTCCACAACATGATCAGGCTGACATGGGTATCAATGAGTACGAACGGGCCACGTCCGTTCGCGGTACTCAAAGCAGCAGTGACAGAAAACGCCAACCCGGCCAGCGCAGCGCCGGTGCCGCCGAAACGCAGAGTCGCCCAGATCAGCAGAGGCAATGGCAAGAAAGCCAGCGGCAATGCACTGTCGTGACGCTCAAAAACAGGAACGAAGACAATCCAGGCCACCGCCCCTGCCAGCAGCGTCCATACCATCAACTCTCTGGAGGCGGACCGCAACTGCTCGACGCTGTTGCGCGTCAGGGTCAACAGAACGGGGGCCGCCAGCAGGACGCCGACGGTATCGCCCATCCACCACGACAACCAGGAATAGCCAAACGCATCAGCCGGCACCAGCGCCGCGAGATAGAGGCTGGCACTGCCTCCGGTCGCCGAGACTGCCATTCCGGTAATAGCCGCCACAACAAATAAACCCACATCCTGCTGGCGGTCGAAGGCAGCGTGAAACCCAGCCCGGCGCAAACCCAGCGCGGCCAGAAGTGGCCCCAGCGTGTTTCCCGTCGCAATGGCTGCGGCCAAAGGCCAGGAAGAGGCAACTGAAAGATTAACCAGCAGAGCGCCGAGGAAGATGCCTGGCCAGACATGGTTTCCCCATCGAATCAACGCCGCGACGGCGATTCCTGTGGGGAGCCAGATCAAGGTGATATGCACGCCTGCAAAAGGGAGCTGCAAGCCAAGCCAGCCGGTGGCGAAATAGGCTGCCGCCAGCGACAGGGATCGCTTCATGACTGGGGCCAAAGCGACGAAGACTGGCAGGTACTCATGGATGTACCCCATTCCGCGCGTGACTCACTCCAGATTTGCAGTATCGAATGATGATCAAGTCTGGCCCCGGTTGGCCAGAATCCACTCGGCCATTTGCAGATCGAGTGGATAGGTCACTTTGAGGTTGCTGATGTCGGCAGCGACCAGCCGCGGCGACATGCCCAAGGCCTCGACTGCGCCGGCTTCGTCGGTGACATGCGGCGCCGTTGTCAGTGCATCGAGCAGCAAACGATGACGAAACATCTGCGGGGTCTGCGCCTGCCAAAGATTTTCCCGGGGCACTGTCTCCAAAACGTTTTGCTCTCCGTTGGCTCGCTTTAGCGTATCTGCTACCGGTACCGCGAGCAGACCTCCAGTCTCATCTGCGCCCACTTCGGCGATCAGCTTTTCAAGCATTGCCACTGTCAGGCAGGGCCGCGCAGCATCATGCACCAGCACCCAGTCGTTCGCGATATCCCCCAGTTCGGTGGTCATCGCGCGCAGCCCATTGGTCACGCTTTGCGCCCTTGTAACACCGCCGCAGCGCACCACCCGCAATTTTGTTCCCAGCGATTCCATCAGGGCCGAGGGCCAAAGCCTGTCATCCGGGGCCAGTACGACGAAAACGTCGGCGATTGCTTCGGTCGCACAAAGAACCCGTAGCGCGTGCCAAATCAAGGGCTGCCCTGCGAGTGCCAGGTATTGCTTGGGAGTTGGCGCGGGTTGAACCGCCGGCGCGCCCATGCGCGACCCGGCGCCGGCGGCGGGAACCAAAGCGTGGTATCTCATGTCCCGATTCTATACAAACGACCTATAGTAGTAGTAACTGAAATCTGCAGAGGAAAGAACATGTTCACCGCAGAAGCCGGAGTCGATAGCTTGCAGGCCTTTGCTACCAGCATCGGCATTGGGCTGTTGATTGGTCTGGAGCGCGAACGTCAATCTGATCTTAAAGCGGGTCTGCGCACCTTTGCCCTGGTCGGACTGCTGGGTTCGCTCTGTGCTTTTTTGTCCCAGGCTTCCGATAGCGGTTGGATACTCGCTGCCGGTTTGATCGCCATTGCCGCCATGATGATCGCGGCTCACGTCTCCGACCCGCTTGATACGGGCGATCCGGGAACCACCTCCGTCATCGCCCTGATGATTTGCTATGCGCTGGGCGCCATGGTCTGGTACGGCCATACCTCGACCGCAGTGATGCTGGCTATTGCAACCACCTTGCTGCTGTATTTCAAGGCCGAGCTGCACGGCATCTCGAAGAGCATGACGCAGCTCGATTTGCTGTCGATATTGCAATTCGGCGTGCTGGCCCTGGTGATTCTGCCGATTCTGCCGGACAGGAACTTTGGTCCCTATCAGGCGCTGAATCCACAAAACATCTGGTGGATGGTGGTGCTGATATCCGGTGTGTCGCTGGCCGGTTACGCCGCCCTGCGCGTGATCGGAGCACAGCACGGCGCTGCCCTGATCGGCCTGTTCGGTGGCCTGGCTTCGTCCACCGCAACCACCATGATTTTCGCCCGCCACGCTCGCGCCCACGTCGATATGGCACGTACCGCCATGGTGGTGATTCTGCTGGCCAACATCGTGGTCATGGTGCGGCTCGGCGTGGTCTCGGCAGCTGTGGCACCCGATATCGTCGGCCCGCTCTACAGCGTGCTTGGTTGCGGCATTGCGCTTGGGGTTGGAGCAACGCTGTGGGGCTGGCGCCAACTCGAAAGCGGAAGTGCGCTACCGATGCCGAAAGTGAGTAATCCGACCGAGATCAAGACAGCGCTGAGTTTCGGCGCGCTCTACGCGTTGGTGCTGGTGCTTTCGGCCTGGCTGCAGGATGTCGCCGGCAATCAGGGACTGTATTTGCTGGCGCTGGCATCGGGACTGACCGATGTCGACGCCATCACCTTGTCCACACTGCGCATGTTCAGCCTCGACAAGTTGAGTGCCGCGCAAACCGTCACCGCAATTACACTGGCAACACTATCCAACCTCGCCTTCAAGACCGGACTGGTAGTTGTTATCGGCGGTGCCGCATTGGCCCGCCGCACCCTGCCGGGCCTGGGGGCCATTGCCGTCGGCCTGGCCGTCGGTTTGGGAGTCATGACATGAACACAAGCACAATTCGTCCGCCGGCCGTGGCCGGCAGTTTCTACCCCGGCCTGGCCTCGGTATTGCAAAAAGAATTGGCCAAATGTCTGGCGCTAGCGCAGGGAAAAAGCAGCGGCGCCGTATCACCCGAGCCGAGTTTCTCTACCGCTTCCGGCGAGCTGCTCAAGGCCCTGATCGTGCCTCACGCCGGCTACATTTATTCCGGGAGCACGGCAGGCAGAGCCTACGCGCTGCTGGCGCCGTTGGCGGCGCGCATCCGTCGCGTGATCCTGCTCGGACCCTGTCATCGGGTTTCAGTGCGAGGGCTGGCGGTGCCGACAGTCAGCGCGTTTGCAACACCGCTGGGCAGCGTGACCCTGGATCGCGCGAGCATCGACGCACTGGCAGATTTGCCGCAAATCGTCGCCAGCGACGCCGCCCACGCCCAGGAACACTCGCTCGAAGTGCAACTGCCTTTTCTGCAAACTGTGCTCGGACAATTCCAGCTGGTACCGCTGGCCGTTGGACAAGCCAGTGCCGACGAGGTGGCCGAGGTCATCGAACGGCTCTGGGGCGGACCGGAAACCTTGATTGTGGTCAGTTCCGATCTTTCGCATTTTCATGACTACCAGGAAGCCAATGCCATTGACCGGGCAACCGCCAAACAAATTCTGGCCCTGGAACAACTGACCAGCTTCGAACAAGCCTGTGGCGCGCTGCCGATCAACGGCTTGATTGCCATGGCAAGAAGGCGCGGGCTGCGTATCGAACGTATCGCGCAATGCAACTCGGGCGACACGGCGGGCGACAAGGCGCGCGTGGTGGGTTACGCCTCTTTCGCGCTGTATCAGCCGGTTTCGGACTACGACAGTTTGGGCTCCGCCTTGCTGGTACGTGCGCGCAATGCCATTGCCGCCCATCTCGGGCAGCCGACCCATGCCGAAGCACCCCACCCAGCGCTGGCCCAGCCCGGCGCCACCTTCGTCACACTGACCAGGAATGGGGCGTTGCGCGGCTGCATTGGCTCGCTCGAAGCCCATAGGCCGCTGGACCAGGACGTGCGCGCCAATGCGGTTGCCGCCGCCTCCCGCGATCCGCGCTTTCCGCCACTGACCGTGGCCGATCTGCCGAACACGCGAGTCGAGGTTTCCTTGCTGACGAAACCGGTGCCAATGAACTTTACCGACGAAGCCGACGCCCTGCGCCAATTACGGCCCAATGTTGACGGCGTAATCCTGATCGCCGGCCAGCGACGAAGCACCTTTCTGCCTCAGGTCTGGGAGCAGTTACCCGAGCCGCGACAGTTTCTTGCCCATCTCAAGCAGAAAGCCGGCTTGCCCGCCGACTGGTGGTCACCCGAGGTGCAACTGCAACGCTACGAGGTGCAAAAATGGAAAGAAGCATCGAGCCCATAAGCGGCGTACCCGCCCGCTGGTGGCATCGTCTGGACGATGGCCGCATCCAGTGCGACCTTTGTCCGCGCAATTGCCGCGTGCATGAAGGCCAGCGTGCCGCCTGCTTTGTGCGCGCCATGCAGGGCGGCGAAATGCTGCTCACCACCTACGGCCGCAGCTCGGGGTTTTGTATCGACCCGATCGAGAAGAAACCGCTCAACCACTTCTATCCGGGGTCCAGCGTATTGTCCTTCGGCACGGCCGGCTGCAATCTGGCCTGCAAATTCTGTCAGAACTGGGATATCTCGAAATCGCGCGACATGGACCGTTTGATGGATGACGCCAGCCCCGCCGCCATCGCTCGCGCCGCCCACGCCCATCAATCGAAAAGCGTCGCCTTTACCTACAACGACCCGGTGATCTTTGCTGAATACGCGATGGATACAGCCGATGCTTGTCACGCTGTCGGCGTCAAAACCGTGGCGGTGACCGCCGGCTACATGCACCTGGAGCCGGCACGCGAGTTCTATTCGAAAATGGACGCGGCCAATGTCGACCTGAAAGCCTTCAGCGACGAGTTCTACCTGAAGCTTTGCGGCGCACATCTGCAACCGGTGCTCGATCTGCTTGCCATGGTCCATCACGAAACCGACTGCTGGCTGGAAATCACTACCCTGCTGATTCCCGGGCAAAACGACAGCGATGACGAATTGACGGCGCTGGCGGCCTGGGTTTTCAAGGAGCTCGGGCCGGATGTGCCGGTGCACTTTTCCGCCTTCCATCCCGACTGGAAGATGAACGACATTCCGGCCACACCACCGGCAAGCCTGACCCGCGCCCGCCGCATCGCGATGGATGCCGGCTTGCGCTACGTGTATACCGGCAACGTGCACGACAAGGCCGGAGATACCACGCATTGCCCAGGCTGTGGCAAGGCCGTGATCGAGAGAGACTGGTATCAAATACTCGGCTACGCGCTCGATGACGCCGGTCACTGCAGGCATTGCAATGCGAAGGTCGCCGGACGTTTTGGCGTATTTGCCAAACCCTTCGGCGCGCGTCGGATACCTGTGCGTTTGCAATCTCACGCATAACGAAGCGCCGTCTCGCCATCGCCGACTTTTCCAGCGCTGGCTCACGCAACGCCCAGGCCGAAAACCGCCGACAGACGATCGTCGGCCAGAGAGAAGAGTCGATGGATTACCTTGCCTGAAATGAAAAAGTGACTTTATGCGCTGACGTGGATTGCTTTACCGTCCATGAGGACTGAATTTGTGCCAGCCCGTAAAGTTCTTTGACTTTTCTGTCGTTAAGCAGACAGGCATCATGCATCCCCTGCATTCCATCACCGTGCCCGTACAAAAATGGCATTCGCCCCAATCAGAGAAAGTTTCAATGAACTGAGCTTTCGCATCGACGACAGCAATCTGTCGACGCGTGCTGAGCAACTGCGCGTCAGGCTCAAGACTTACCCCATCCTGGTGGCTTCCCAGGCGTTGCTGCAACTTTTGTTTGTCTTTGTCCTGTGGAATCAATCGGAGCATCGCCTGCTGCTGCTCTGGATCGCCTGCACCTACGTGTTCCACGCGTGGGAAATGATCAAGTGGCACAACGATCGAGATGCTCTGCACACCACAACCGACTGCCGCCTGTGGAGCCGGCATTTCACCCTGCTGGCGCTGGGTGTTGGATTGCTGTGGGGCTCGGCATTCATGTACTTCTTCCCCCCGGGGCTGGAACAACAACTGCTGCTGATCTGCCTGATGCTGGCGCTTGCCGCCGGATCGGTGACGATGATCTCGGTGCACAGCCCATCCACCTACGCCTATCTTTTTGGCGTCATGCTGCCCCTGACATTTCGCGTCATGGCGGTTGACGACGAACCGCACCGCGCCATCGCCTACATGTTGATGGTGTTTCTGGTGGTAATTGTCGCCGCCGGTCGTGAGTTGCAGAAATTGATCTTCATTTCGCTTAACCAGCGCTTCGAAAATCTCGCGCTGGTGAAACAGCTCACGCATCAAAAGGGCTTGCTCGAACAGGCCAATCGAGAGGTCGAAGAGAGCAACGAGTTGCTGCGGGACAAAGGCAAGCTGCTTGAAAAACTGGTGCAGGAGCGCACGAATGAATTGTTGGCAAAAACCGTTGAGGTGGTTGCCATCCAGGACGTGATGATCATGGCAATGTGCTCCTTGTCCGAAGCCCGCGACAACGAAACCGGGAATCACATCAAACGCACCCAGCACTATGTCCGCGAACTGGCGCAACAGCTTCAACAGCATGCGAGATTCAGCGACTTCCTCAGTGACGAGATTGTTGAAGCGCTTTACAAAGTCGCTCCACTTCATGATATCGGCAAGGTCGGGATTCCCGATGCGATCCTGCTCAAGCCCGGCAAGCTCACCGCCGAAGAGTTCGAGATCATGAAGACGCACACGACGCTTGGCGGCAACGCCATCGCCTACTCCGGAGAAGACTCCCGCTTGCAGGACAACAGCTATCTGGTTCTTGCCCGGGAGATTGCCACCGGACACCATGAAAAGTGGGATGGAAGCGGCTATCCGAAGGGACTGCTAGCCGATCAAATTCCCATTTCCGCGCGACTGATGGCCGTGGCCGATGTTTACGATGCACTGATCAGCCGCCGGATCTACAAGGAAGGCTTTACCCATGAGCGCGCGACTGAATTCATCGTCGATGGGCGTGGTAAACATTTCGATCCCGATGTCGTTGATGCTTTTCTGGCCATACAGCCTGCCTTCCAGCGCGTCGCGATGGAATACCATGATTGAGAAGCTTCGATAGCTATTCTGCCTGCCTCGCGCAGCGGGAAAAGCCAGGATTTTCCCTCTGCCGCCGTCTCACCATCGCCGACTTTTTACCGCGCGCTCAAATTGAACTCGCCACAGTTCAGCAATTCTGTCTCGACCTCACGCGACGCATGCTGCCGCGATTTCGAGCGAACGAAGGCGCAGGTCCGGATCGAAGATATCGGATACCAGCATCATTTCATCGGCAACTGTCGCCTGCAATAAGGCATGAAGGCCTTGGGACACTGTGTTCGGCCCCCCGATCACGGCGGCAGCCAGAAAATCGTCAATGGCGGCGCGTTCCTGCGGGTGGAGTTGCGACAAATAGTTTTCCACCGGCGGCGGCAGGCGACCACGGTTGCCGTGCAATATCCCGAGCACGCGCTGATAGGTACTGCTGGCAAGAAACTGGGCTTCTTCATCGCTGGGAGCGGCAATCAGCGGTACCCCGATCACCACATAGGGATTTTTGAGTGTTGCCGAAGGCCGAAAATTCCTGCGGTAGACGTCAAGCGCCTCCAGCAAAAGGCGCGGCGCAAAATGCGAAGCGAACGCATAAGGCAGCCCGCGCTCGGCGGCCAATCGTGCGGAGAACAGGCTCGAGCCCAGCAGCCAGATTGGCACCTCCGTACCCGCGCCAGGCACTGCTACGATGCGTTGGCCCTGCTCGGGAGCCGCCAGCAGCTGCTGGAGCTCGGCGACATCGCGCGGGAAATCCGCCTCACTCTCGACCCGGTCGCGACGCAGGGCGCGCATGGTGATCTGGTCAGTTCCCGGCGCCCGGCCCAAGCCCAGATCAATGCGGCCTGGGTATAGCTCGGCGAGCGTGCCAAAAGCCTCGGCAACCACCAGCGGCGCATGGTTGGGCAGCATCACGCCTCCCGAACCGACACGAATGGTTTGGGTACCGCCAGCAATATAGCCGACCAGTACCGCCGTGGCCGAACTGGCAATGCCCGGCATATTGTGATGTTCGGCCAGCCAGTAGCGCTTGAAACCCAGCGACTCGGCATGGCGCGCCGTGCGCAGGGAAATCGCCAGTGCATCGGCGACACTGCCGCCTTCGCGCACGGCAACCAGATCAAGCATGGACAGACTTATGGCACTCAGTGGATTCATGGTGTCGTTATCGTGTATCGGCGAGTCAATAGGCAGACCGCAGGATACCCTCTAACGAACCACATCCCCCTCATGAAGCGCTTGCGAAGCTCAATTCACTGCAGCTGCGTGGTGCTCCAGATAGTGCTTGAGAACACGCTTGAGCAGCGCCGCGTGCTTGTGATCCTTGTTCGCCTGCGCATTCTTGATGTCATCCTGAATCATGCGCTTGATGCGTTTCTCTCCACCCGGAAGATGCTCAAGGTAACTTCCAAGCTCGACCGCGAGCAATTCCGGCAAGTGTTCATGTTCCGCAATAGCGAGGATTTCTTCCTCGGTCAGGTCAGACATGTCGATGCAGTCTTGCAGTGATAAATACATGGCACTCTCCGTTTGATGGATCCTCACTTCAATCGTAGGTCGTAAACTCCCGAGATACAAATCGCCTGGTGCTTGTCGATGATCGCTATCAGTCTGTCAGTACACTGAACCGGCCACCCTGCCGCCGCACCTGCAGGATTTGTTCTGCTGCAGATCAACGCACCGGTGCTGCGGGGGCGCTGCTGCGTATAATTCACGACCCGAAAGCATTCCGCAGCGCCCTGTTGCACGCTGCCGCACCTGTATTCAATGAAGTCTTTGCTGTCCCTTCCTGCACTGCCCAAACCCGGACAACGTCTCGATCTGCCTTCGCGGGCAGCTTCTGCCGATGCGCTGGCGCTGGCGCAACTCGCGCGCCCGGGGCAACTGCTGGCTGTTGTCACCGCCAGCCCGCTGGAAGCCCAGCGTCTTGCCGAGGAAATGGCCTGGTTTGCGCCCGATTTGCGTGTGCATTTGTTGCCCGACTGGGAGACCCTGCCCTATGATCATTTTTCTGCGCACCAGGACCTGATTTCCGAGCGTCTGGCGACCTTGTACGCGGTATCGCAATCGCAGTGCGAAGTGCTGATTACTGCCGCCTCCACTGCAATCACTCGCCTGGCGCCGCCGAGCTTTCTTGCCGCTCACACCTTCTTCATGAAAAAGGGCGAGCGACTGGAGATCGACAAGTTGCGCGCCCAACTCACCCTGGCCGGCTACCAGCATGTCACCCAGGTGGTAGCCGCCGGCGAATACAGTGTGCGTGGCGGACTGGTCGATCTGTTTCCGATGGGCACGCAACTGCCGTATCGCATCGACTTGTTTGACAACGAAATCGAGACCCTGCGCAGTTTTGACGTCGATACCCAACGCACGCTCTATCCGGTTCCGGAAATCCGGCTGTTGCCGGCGCGCGAATTCCCGGCTGGCGATGTCGGCCGCACCATCTTCCGTCAGCGCTTTCGTGAGGCGTTTGAAGGCGATGCATCGCGTATCAGCCTGTACAAGGATGTCTCGAACGGAATCCTTCCGGCCGGTATCGAGTACTACCTGCCGCTGTTCTTCGAATCCACGGCGACGCTGTTCGATTACCTGCCGCACGACACCCTGCTGCTGCTGCACGGCGACGTACCGGTCGCCATTGCCGATTTCTGGACCGACTTGCAAGGCCGCTACAAGATGCTCGGCGGTGACCGTTCACGACCGGTACTGCCTCCAGGCGATCTGTTCCTGCGCGACGAGGATTTTTTTGTCGCTGCCAAGGCATTTCCGCAACTGTTCCAGAAACTCGGCGCTGGTGATACGGAGCCCTTGCCAACCCTTGCGGTGAATCGCAAGGCCGACGACCCGCTCGCCGACTTGCGTGAATTTTTGGCGAATCACAGCGAACGAGTGCTGCTGCTGGCAGAGTCGCCGGGGCGGCGGCAGACGCTGCACGACTATCTCGCCGAAAATGATCTCGCCCCCGAACCTTGTGCCGACTTCGCCGCTTTTCTCGCCGACGAATCGCGTTTCATGCTGGGCGTCGGACCACTGTCGGGCGGCTTTTTGCTCGACGAACTGGCCGTTGTCACGGAAAACGAGCTTTACGCCGCCACGGCGCGCCCCCGTGGAAAACGCTCTGATCCGCGCCGCGCCAACCTCGAAGGCTGGTTGCGCGATCTTTCCGAACTCAAGATCGGCGACCCGGTGGTGCATGAGAGCCACGGCATCGGTCGTTATCTGGGTCTGGTGCATATGGATTTCGGCGAAGGTGACACCGAGTTCCTGCACCTCGAATACGCCGAGGGTGCCAAGCTGTATGTGCCGGTAGCCTCGCTGCAACTCATCACACGCTACAGCGGCGCCGACCCGGACGCGGTGCACCTTCACACGCTGGGTTCCGGCCAGTGGGAAAAAGCCAAGAAGAAGGCGGCCGAACAAGTCCATGACACCGCTGCCGAACTGCTCGACCTCTACGCGCGGCGCGCGGCGCGCGAGGGCCACGCCTTCAACTTCAAGCCGCACGATCTGGAGGCCTTTGCCGACGGCTTCGGTTTTGAGGAAACACCCGACCAGCAGACCGCAATCAACGCCGTGATCGAGGACATGAAGTCAGGCAAGCCGATGGACCGCCTGGTCTGCGGCGATGTCGGCTTCGGCAAGACCGAGGTGGCCATGCGTGCCGCGTTTGTCGCGGTGGCCGATGGCAAGCAAGTGGCGATTCTTTGCCCGACCACGCTGCTGGCCGAGCAGCATTTCCAGAACTTTTCCGACCGCTTCGCCAATCAGGCTATCCGCATCGCCGAAATCTCGCGCTTCAAGTCGGCGAAGGAGCAGGACGAAGCCGTCGAACTGCTGGGTCAGGGCAAGATCGACATCCTGATCGGCACCCATCGGCTGCTGCAAAAGGATGTCAAGTTCGAACGTCTGGGTCTGATCATCATCGACGAAGAACATCGCTTCGGTGTCCGTCAGAAAGAAGCCCTGCGGCAACTGCGCGCCACGGTGGATGTGCTGACGCTGACCGCAACGCCGATTCCGCGCACCCTGGGTCTTTCGCTCGAAGGCCTGCGCGATTTTTCGGTGATCGCCACACCGCCGCAGAAGCGTCTGGCGATCAAAACCTTTGTCAGCAAATGGTCCAACGGCCAGGTGCGTGAAGCCTGCCTGCGCGAATTCAAGCGCGGCGGCCAGGTGTACTTCCTGCACAACGAAGTCGACACCATCGAAAACATGAAAGAGCGGCTGCAGGCCTTGCTGCCCGAGGCGCGCATGGTGATCGGCCACGGTCAGTTGCCGGAACGCGAACTGGAGCGCGTGATGCGCGAATTCACCCAACAAAAGCACAACCTGTTGCTGTGTTCGACCATCATCGAGACCGGCATCGACAATCCGCACGCCAACACCATCGTCATCAATCGCGCCGACAAATTCGGCCTCGCCCAGTTGCACCAGTTGCGCGGCCGCGTCGGGCGCAGCCACCACCAGGCCTACGCTTACCTGCTGACCCACGAAGATGCGAAGCCAACGGCACAAGCCAAGCGCCGCCTCGAAGCCATCCAGGCCATGGAAGAACTCGGCTCTGGCTTCTTTCTTGCCATGCACGACCTTGAAATTCGCGGTGCCGGTGAGGTGCTCGGCGAATCGCAAAGCGGAGAGATCCACGAAATCGGCTTTGCCATGTACACCAACATGCTCAACGCTGCCGTGCGCGCACTGAAGGCTGGAGAAAAAGTGCCCGACTTGACGCAACCGCTGGCCATCACCTCGGAAATCAACCTGCGTGTGCCGGCACTGCTGACCAACGCCTATTGCCCGGACGTGCATGAGCGCCTGACGCTCTACAAGCGCCTGGCCAACTGTGACAGCGAGGACGAACTGCGCGGCATGCAGGAAGAATTGATCGATCGCTACGGCGAAATGCCGTCACAAACTCTGGCGCTGCTCGAAACCCACCGTCTGCGCCTCGCTGGGCGCGCACTGGGCCTGGCCAAACTGGATGCCGGCCCCGCCGTGATACAGGTGCAGTTCGTGCCCAATCCGCCGATCGACCCCGCCAACATCATCTTGCTGATCCAGTCCGACCGCGCCTTCAAGCTCGCCGGCCCGGACAAGCTGACCTGGCAGAAGCCGACCGCCGCGCTTGGCGAGCGGGTAGCTGCGGTGAAGGAACTCTTCCGCCGCCTCGCGCGCTAGCGCAAAAAACCATGCGTCGCGGCATCCCTTGGGACCGCGCTGGCGCTACAGCGACGAAGCCGCCGAGTGCCCCGATCAATGGCCAGGCCCGAACGGCCCGGCAGAGATACCAAGTTGTGTGACAATAAGGATCGGCGGTTTGTCGGCCTGAGCGGCCAGCCGCCATCCTGCTCGACAGCGTCAGGAAGAGGTTCTTGGATTCAACCGGTCGATGCAACACACTAAGAACTGCGTAAGCAGAAGGAGTGTTGCAGATGAAATATAGAACGCGAATCTATTACACGGAAAGCCAGAAGGCGCAGATGTGGGAGCGCTGGCAGAAAGGTGAGTCC
>JAIPCF010000064.1 GCA_021738385.1 Sulfuritalea sp.
CGAGGGCCGGGCGAGGATTGAAACCAGTCAAAAAAGGAGAAGTACCGATGTTCCAGTTGACGCCCGGCCCGCGAGGGCCGGGCGAGGATATAGACTTTTTCGTCATTCCGGCTTTTGCCGGAATCCAGAAGAATCATGGGGCTGGACAATGATTTACTTCGGTGTGACGGCTTGGTCAGTACTTCCCTAGCCTCAAAAGAAATCGTTTCACTCTGATCAACTCGTTAGTCCTCGGAGCGCTACGCGTGCTTGGGAATTCGCTTCGGGGGCAAGCAACAGCGAGCGAAGAGGAATACAAGTCGCGGCACCGTCGCCGGATCAAATCAACCAGATCAGCACTGTATAACGAGCGAGTTTCCCCGCCAGCATCCACAGCGCGCACAGCGGCCAGTTCAGCCGCAACCAGCCGGCGGCGGCGCATAGCGCATCGCCCAGAATCGGTGTCCAGGCCAGCAGCAGCAGGGCGGGGCCGTGGCGTTGCAGGGTTTCGATGTGCGCCTCACGCCAGCGCGCCGTATCACCATCGCCGAGTTTTCGCGGCAGCAGGCGGCCGAGCGCATAAGTACTCATTCCGCCCAGGGTATTGCCGGCCGTGGCCAGCAGCAGCGCCGACAGCGCCTGTTCGGGGTGGGCGCTGACGACCAGCAGCAGGATCGCTTCCGAGCCACCGGGCAGCAGTGTGGCGGCAAGAAAGCTGGAGAGAAATAAGCCCCAAAGTCCTGCTTCAGGGGTAAGAAGGAAGTCCACGCCGCATGTTAACCTTGGCGGCTGGAAATCTATTAAGTATCGGACCATGGAATACCTCAAACGAATCCTCAACGCCCGCGTCTATGACGTGGCGATCGAAACGCCGCTGGAACTGGCGCCGATCATTTCGGCACGCATCGGCAACCGGGTGCTACTCAAGCGCGAAGACATGCAGGAAGTATTCAGCTTCAAGCTGCGCGGCGCCTACAACAAGATTGCGCATCTGACACCGGTGCAGCAAAAGCGCGGAGTCATCTGCGCCTCGGCCGGCAACCATGCGCAAGGCGTGGCGCTGGCCGCGCAGACGCTGGGTATTCGTGCCGTGATCGTGATGCCGACGACGACACCTCAGATCAAGATCGACGCGGTACGCAAACTTGGTGGCGAAGTGGTGCTGGCCGGTGATGGCTACGACGCCGCCTACAGTCATGCCCTGGAATTGGAAAAGAAGCAGAAGCTGAATTTCGTGCATCCCTTCGACGACCCGGATGTTATCGCCGGGCAGGGCACCATTGGCATGGAAATCCTGCGCCAGTATCCGGAGCCCATCGAGGCGGTGTTTTGCGGAGTCGGTGGCGGCGGGCTGATTTCAGGTGTAGCGGCCTACATCAAGCGCTTGCGGCCGCAGATCAAGATCGTCGGTGTTGAAGCGGCCGATGCAGACGCCATGACCCGTTCGCTGGCAGCAGGAAGGCGGGTTCGTCTGGACAAGGTGGGTCTGTTCGCCGACGGCGCTGCGGTCAAATATGTCGGTGCCGAGACTTTTCGTTTGTGTCGGGAACATGTCGATGAGATGGTGCTGGTCGACACCGATGCGATTTGTGCCGCGATCAAGGACGTGTTCGAAGATACACGCTCGATACTTGAACCGGCCGGCGCGCTGGCAGTGGCCGGCGCCAAGGCTTGGGCGCAGGCCAATAACGCGCATGGCAAGACACTGGTGGCGGTAGCCTCGGGTGCCAACATGAATTTCGATCGCCTGCGTTTTGTCGCCGAGCGCGCCGAAATTGGCGAGCAACGTGAAGCCGTGCTGGCAGTGACTTTGCCGGAGAAGCCTGGCGCCTACAAGAAGTTTGTTGCCCTGATCGGCTCGCACAACATTACAGAATTCAATTATCGCTACCACGACGCTGGTGAGGCACACGTATTCGTCGGCATTCAGGTTGCGAATCGCGACGAAGCGAGCAAGCTGGTCCGGCAACTGAAAAAGAACGGCTACCCGACGCTGGATCTGACCGATGACGAAATGGCCAAGTTGCACATCCGGCATCTGGTAGGCGGCCATGCGGCGCAAGTCAAGAACGAACTGATCTATCGTTTCGAATTTCCCGAGCGACCCGGCGCCTTGATGAATTTCCTCAACAAGATGAGCGCCGGCTGGAACATCAGCCTGTTCCATTACCGTAATCACGGTGCCGATACCGGCCGCGTGCTGGTCGGCATGGAGGTGCCGCCGGGAGAGATGAAGGACTTCCGCGCCTTTCTCAAGAAGCTGGGCTATCGCTATTGGGACGAATCGACAAACCCGGCCTACCGTTTGTTCCTGGGGTAGGCATGGGGGTTGCGCGACGCCTCGGACTCAACTTGGGGATCATCGCGCTGGCGGCAGCTTTGCTGGCAACAGCGGTTGCCGAATTGATGTATCGCAGCGGTGTGGCAACACGCATCGAGTATCTTTACACCGACGTGTGGCACCGCGTGGCCGGCCCGCGCACCCTGCCGCGCCATACGGCGCTGGTGATGCTCGACGACCCGACGCTGAACGAGCGCCCGGATGAGCCGCTGGCCTTCTGGACGCCGCATTTTGCCAAAGCCGTGGCGACATTGCGCGAGGTTGGCGTCAAGGTCATTGCCATCGATTTCATATTCAGCGGCAGCCCCGAGCGCTGGATAGAAAAATTGGGTTTGCTCGGGCGCGAGGCGTCGCGCAATTACGACCAGCCCTTCCGTGAGCAGATCAATCGGGGTGGCGTGCTGTTGGCCGCCTTCAAAGTCGGCGCTGGCGATACGGTGGATGATTTTGTCCTGCCCAGCCCCGACTATCTGCTGGCGCTGCCCGATCTCGATCTGGCGGGCCATGTCGGTCTGGCCAACCTGCCATCGGACGCCGACGGTGCGGTACGCCGTTTTTCGCTGGTCGAAGCACCTGGGGAATTTGCGCGCAATGAAGGTTTGCCGCGGTTGGCCTTCGGTACGCTTGCCGCGGCGAAGGCAACGGGGCAGGACAGCAGCGCCGCAGCATTGCGTTTCGGCGGGCGCGAAATTGATCAGGATAGTTCGGTTCCGATAGCGTTTGCCGGCCCGCCGGGCAGTTTCCGTGCTCTGTCGTTTCGCAAGCTGCTGGCCCCAAACGCGGCAAACGATCCGGATGTCCGCGCGCTGGCTGGCAAGGTGGTGGTAATCGGCGCCGGCTATGCCAGCATGAACGATCTGCATCCAACACCCTACTCGACCAGTCTTGGCGGCGCCAATGTGTTGATGCCGGGCCCCGAAATACAGGCCAACGTGATCGAGACATTGCTGGCCGGAAACTTTATCGAAGAAGTGCCTGCCGCTGCTCGATTGCTGGTGTTCGCCGCCGTGCTCGGTGCGTTGGCCTATCTGGGTTTGCGCCTGTCGGCCTTGCGCTCGGTGATTCTGGTGATTTTGGCCATGCAGCTCGCGGCGTTTGCATCCTATCAATTGTTCAAGCAGAACCTGCTGTTTCCCGTGGCGCATCTGCAGGCCGGCATGCTGGTGGTGCTGATTTGTCTTTCGCTGTTGCGTCTGACACGCGAGGAGCGCGAACGCAAACGCATCGGACAGATGTTTGGCCGCTATGTTTCGCCCCAGGTGGTGACCGCGTTGCTTGCCTCGTCCGAACTGCCGGAACTGGGCGGCCAGTCGCGGCAGATCAGCGTGCTGTTTTCCGACATCCGCAACTTCACCACGTTTTCCGAAAAACTCAGTGCGCGCGAAGTGGTAGAGCTGCTCAATACCTATTTCGAGCGGGCCTGCGCCGTGTTGCTGGCCGAGGGTGCGACCATCGACAAGTTCATTGGCGACGCCATCATGGCCGAATTTGGCGCGCCGCTGGAGCAGCCGGATCATGCCCGCCGCGCGCTACGTGCGGCTATCGCGCTACGTGCAGTGGCGGTGGATTTTCGCACCTGGGTCGAGTCGCGGTTTCCCGATCACGATTTGCCGCGATTCGATATCGGCATCGGCGTGCATAGCGGCGAAGCGGTTATCGGCAATATCGGTTCGTCGACGCGCATGGAGTACACCGCGATTGGCGACACGGTAAATATTGCCTCGCGTCTCGAAGGGCAGACCAAGGAAACCGGCGCACATATTCTGGCCAGCCGTGATACTGTTTCTGCATTCGGGGGCGAGTTGCAAACCGGCTCCCTTCATTGTCTGACGGTCAAAGGCCGCGCGGCGCCCGTTGAGGCCTTCGAGATCGTCACCGTCGAGTGAGGTCATCATGTCGTTCAGGTTTATTTTTGCTGGTCTCTTGATTCTGGGCTTCGGTCAAGCCCAGGCGACTGAAGTAGCCCTGGTGATGTCGGTACAGGGCAAGATTTCAAGACTTGAAGGTGTGACGAAACTTCCACTGGAGGCCTTTGTCAAGCTGAAAAGCGGCGACCGCCTGCAACTGGACAATGCCAGCCGTCTGCAACTGGTTTATTTCAAGACCGGACGCCAGGAAACCTGGTCCGGTTCCGGGAATCTCGTCATGGCGGCAAAGGAAAGCCGGGCAGAAGGCTTGCCGGAACCGCAGATCAAGACGCTGCCTTTGGTCATGGTCAAGCAGCTTGCGCGTACGCCCGCACTGGACAGCCAGGGTCGTGGCGGAGTTACGCGCTTGCGCTCGATACCCAGTGAAGATGCCATTGCCAAACTCGACGCCACTTACCGCGAGTTGAAGAGTAAAGCCGAAGGTGAAGACCTGGCGCCGGAAATGTATCTGTTGTCGGGCCTTTACGAAATGCGCCAACTGGATCGGGTGGAAGCGCTATTGGGAGAATTGAAACAGGACCGGCCGAAGAATCTTGAAGCGGCGCTGTTGATCTCGTTGTACAAAAAGGCCGTGCGAAACGCGCGTGAGGCCCAGAAAAAATAGACAGCGTTTCGCGCAAATTCTGAGCAGGATTCCGTGCTCGGAGTGATGGCTGCTTCAATTAGGAGCATTCCTGCCCGAAAGCCACTGGTTTTCAGGCAGGCAAAATACCCGGGTTCCAGTATTTTCCTTGCCACTGAAGCGAGATACCCTTCGCCCATTGGAAATGGCAAACGTTCCGAACGTTCGCCAGGTGTGCGATTGTTTTGATGAGTCATGCATTTGCCGGGCGCCTTGGTGCCGTGACATTCATTTCCCTTGGCAGGAAAAATTTTTTAGAATGCTGTTTTGGGCTGTCGCTCCTTCGCGTGAGTGGGGCTCGATGTTGGAAGGCAGGGCATTCGCAACATCGGCAATGGATTTGTAATTATCGGGAGGTGATCATGATCAAGCTATTTGGAAGGGGTTTTGCGGCCGTGGTGGCGATTGGCGGCCTGGCAGCAAGCGGCGTGGCGAACGCAAGTTCAACAACTTGTGCCGATGCCCTCAGCAATTTTTCGTCTTGCAACGGAAGCGCCAGTTGCGAGGTTCAGTACACAAGCCAGCATCCGGAATGCTTTGGCGGTGGCGCCACCACATCGACCACGCAGATCAACGCCACTGTCTTCACTCAGGCGGGTGCGATTTCTCACGCAATTTCTTCAAGGACTCGCCAGTCGGGACCAAACGCGGTTGCCTCGGCGGATACCCGGTCCGGCTTGTCTGCAGGCGGCATGCAGCCCTGGAATGTTTGGGCCAGCTACGGTGCCAATAAATCCCGCATTCGCTACACAAATACCGCGGCGACCACGACTCGCACCAACAGCAATGTTGATAACATGGTTCTCGGTGGAGACTATGCGCTGTCGCCAAAAATGTCCCTGGGACTTTCCGTCGGCTTCGACCGAGGCAATGGCTCGGGCCAGACGGGTGCTGGCGCGCCCAATAACACCGGCACGGACGGCTATACCATCGCGCCCTATCTCTCCTATCAAATCGACAAGGTTTGGGCGGTCGATGCCAGCGCCGGGTGGGGTGAGGGCGAGTTCTCGTCGGGCGCGATCAAGGCGGATGCCGATCGCTGGTTTGCCACCGGCAATCTTTCCTACAACCGCTGGATGGGAAGCTGGCAGTACTCGGGCAAGTTTTCGTACCTGCACGGCGAAGAGAAATACGGCGACTCCAGAAACAATGGTGCTGTAGTGGCTAGAACAGCGTCGAAAAATTCCGTGGACCAGGCGCGGTTAGGCGTTCAGGCTGCATACTGGATGAATGGCTTCATGCCATATGCCGGCCTGGTCTATGCATCAGATGTAAATCGTTCGACGAGTGCGGGCGGCGGTGTCGATCCACTCGGACGAAGCGCCTGGGTCTGGTCCCTTGGGGTGAACTTCTTCTCTTTGAGTAGCAAAATGACAGGCGGCATTGCCTATGAACAGGAAAATGGCCGCACCAATTCGAAGAACGAGGCTTTGATGGCGAACATCAACTTCCGCTTCTGATGCGGGGAGCCGAGGTCTCAAAAAAAGCCGCGCCGTTAGGCGCGGCTTTTTTATTGCTGATGCTGGCATTTTCTGGTTGCACAACATTAGAGAGCATTGGCGGATCGCGACGCGCGGTGGTCGAGTGGAGTCAGCCGCGAGGCTTTGCCGACACATTGTTGGCGGCAGGCGGGTTTCAGCTACTAGCATTGATTCGAGGTGGGCGCAGCGACAAGGTTTCGATCTACATTGAGGGCGATGGAGCCGCCTGGCCCAGTGCTTTCTCGCCGCCGGCTGACCCGACACCGCAGAAACCCGTTGCCCTGGCGCTTGCTGCAGCCGATCATTCGGGGACGGTCGTCTATCTGGGTCGCCCCTGCCAGTATCTGGACAAGACGGCGTTGCGTGACTGCAACAGCGCCTACTGGACCGGGCGACGCTTTGCTCCGGAAGTGCTGGCTGCCTATGATGGTGCGCTGAACCAGATCAAGAACAGTACCGGCGCTCACAGCATCGAGCTTTTCGGCTATTCCGGCGGGGGGGTGCTGGCGACTCTACTGGCGGCGCAGCGCAAGGATGTCGAATTGATGGTTACCGTTGCTTCACCGCTGGCGCTGGAGGAGTGGACAGCCTGGCATGATGTGTCGCCGCTTGGTGCTTCTCTCGATCCGGCAAAATTGAGCGAAAATGTGCGCTTGCCGCGCAGCGTGCATTTCGTCGGCACGGACGACAGAATTGTTCCGCCGGCAATTGTCGAGAACTTCATACGACGCAAAGGAGGCCGCATCGAGCGCGTCCCCGGCTTTGATCATGAGTGTTGTTGGGCGCGGGATTGGGTCACGCTGCTGCGCCGGGCAAAAGAACTGAAGGAGGAAAAATGAAGATGCGACGATTATTCTGGCTGGCTCTGGCGTCCGCAATTCTGACTTCAACAGCGCAGGCGCAGATGATGCGCCCGCCCGCGTTTATGGGAGGCATTCCGGGCAAGGCGCAGTTCCAGGCGATCCAGATGCAGCGCCATCAGGCGCGCACGCTGTTGTATCGAGAGGCGCTGGAAGAATTGCGCAAGAATCCGGCGGCAGCTGACGTGCCGGAGTGCCAACCGGGGCAGAGCCCCGACGGCGGGCAGTGCCTGGTCAAGGCGGCACAAGCTGCAGAGACTCCGTCGGCTGCGACCCCGGGCGCTCCGCCGCGCCGGCGATTCGCCGTTCTGGTCGGCAACAACCGTTACGCCGTACCGATTCCTTCACTCGAGACACCGATTGCCGACGTGGAGAGCATCGCCGAGGTGCTGCGATCCCGCTTTGGCTATCAAGTCCGGATCGTCAAGGATGCAGGCAAGGCAAAAACCATCGAGGCGCTGAACCAGATCGCTGCCGACGCGAAGCCAGACGACAGCGTACTTCTGTTGTACGCCGGGCACGGCTATCTGATGGATGACGTCAAGATGGGCTACTGGATTCCCGTCGATGCCTCGGTCAAGACAGCCAAAGGCTGGATATCCAATAGCGATATTTCCAAGCTGCTTGCCGCGATTCCCGCGCGTCAACTGATATTGATCTCGGACAGCTGCTACTCGGGCACCCTGACCAAGGAACAAAAGCTGGTCCAGGGCGCGCAGATGAAAGTCGAGGACATCCTCAAGCAACGTTCGGTGCTGGTACTTTCCTCGGGTGACGACGAGCCGGTCTCTGACGAAGGCAAGGGGGGTCACTCGATCTTTGCCTGGAACCTGATCAAGACGCTGCAGGCGACCGGCAGCCTGACACCTGGCGCCAAGGTCTGGAGTGCCGTCCGCACCGGAGTGACCAAGGAGTATCCGCAGCAGCCCCAGTACGGTGCGGTGATTTCCGCCGGCCATACCGAGGGTGGCGACTTCCTGTTTCAGCAAGTAAATTAAATGCTTTCAATGCCGTAGGCGGCCGGCGACAACCGATGAATTTTGACTTCGACGCGATAACAGAGCTCGCCGGCACGGATTCGGTGAAGTGGGCGAAGTACGCCAATAGCAGTCGGCCGGACGGGGTTATCCCGCTTTGGGTTGCCGACATGGATTTCACCGCACCGCCACCGGTACTTGAGGCGTTGAGGGATCGGGTCGAACAAGGCGTGTTTGGTTACAACCATCCCACGCAGAGCCAGATCGCTGCGGTGGTTGATTATCTTGAGCGCTGTTTTGCCTGGCGCATCGAGCCCGAGTGGATCGTCTGGCTGCCCGGCCTGGTTTCAGGGATCAATGTGGCGTGTCGCGCCGTGGGTGAGGCGGGCGATGCCGTATTTACGGTGACACCGATCTACCCGCCCTTCATTTCGTCGCCGGCCTGGTCTGGGCGGCGCACGGTGAGCGCACCGCTGGTGCGCGATTCCGCTGGCTGGTTGTGGGACTTTCCGACGGTCGATGCGGTACTTAAATCCAGCCGGGCAAAACTCTTCCAGCTGTGCCATCCCCACAACCCGACCGGCCGGGTATGGAACGAGGACGAGTTGTGGCAGATCGCCTTGCTGGCTGAAAAGCACGATCTGGTGGTGTGTTCCGACGAAATCCACAATGGCCTGGTTCTGTCGCCGTCCTGCCAGCACCGAGTTTTTGCGTCGCTCAGTCCGGAAATGGCGGCACGCACCATCACCCTGATGGCGCCCTCAAAAACCTTCAATATTCCCGGACTGGGTTGTGCCTTCGCAATCATTTCCGATAGTGGCTTGCGGCGTAGTTTTCACGATGCCATGCAGGGCATCGTGCCTCATGCCAACGTGCTCGGTATGGTGGCCACCGAAGCCGCGCTATCGCGGTGCGATGGCTGGCTGTCGGCCCTGCTTGATTACCTGCGCGGTAATCTGCGCGTGGTTGAGCGTGCGGTGAGCGCTGCACCGGGTCTCGATATGCGGCCGGTTGAGGCAACCTATCTGGCCTGGATCGATGCGCGCGAGTTCGCGGCAGCAAACGGCATCGAGAACCCGGCACGGTATTTCGAGCAACACGGCCTGGGCTTTTCCGATGGCGTGCCGTTCGGCGCACCGGGCTTCATCCGTCTCAACTTTGGTACTCGCCGCGCCCTGCTCGACGAGGCATTGGGGCGACTGCAGCGGGCGACAGAAAGCTGCTAGCAGGTCAAAATCAAGAGCTTCACCACGGAGGACACGGAGGACACGGAGGGCACGGAGAAAACAATTTTTCGCGATGCCTCCCTCCGTGTTCTTCGTGGTGATCCTTAGGTTTTCCTCCTCAAGGCACTCGTGCGTGATGCTCGATACCGGTCTCGGTGACCACGGCGTCAAGGCGGATGTCGTGCGGTTGCGGCCCGATATCATCGACGCGTGCGAATTCGAAGCCAACGCCTATCGCCAGCGGGCGCGGAACCATTGCCGCCAGTGTGCGGTCGAAATAGCCGCCACCGTAGCCCAGGCGATACCCCTGGGGGTCGAAAGCCACGAGTGGCAGCAGTATGATGTTGGGCACAAGGGTGTTGCCGCCAGCAGGAATGGGAATGCCGAACTGGTCAACATCCATTGCGCAGGTGGGTGTCCAGCCGCGAAAACGCATTGGCGTATCGTTGGTTTCGATGATGGGCATCGCAACGCGCCAATCACGTTCGATCAGGAGGCTTGCCAGTGGTCGCGCATCAAATTCTCCTCGAAACGGCGCGCAGAAGGCCAGTGTTTGTGCTGGAAGCGGCATCAACAAGGCCGCCAGACGGGCTTCAATCCGGGCCGACAGCGCCGCGTGGCTTTCGCTATCCAGCGCCAGGCGCGCAGCGAGTTTTTCCTGGCGCAAGGTGGCACGAAAAACTCTGTAATCGGCAATGTGTTTCGGCGACAGGTTTGTTGAGTCCATGTGCTAACGTGGAACTGTAGGAAGTATTGCAGACTGTTTGATGAACTATAACCCCAAGCCCACCATGCCACGATCCCGAATCTCCCTGTTAGCAGCCAGCGCCCTGCTTTTTACCGTGTTGTCAGCGCCGAGTTTTGCCGAACCCGGCGATGCGGCGATTCTATTGGCGCAGAAGGCCTACACCAGAGGCGAACCGGCTCTTCTCGAGCGTCAGATTGCGGCGCTGCAGGGGCATCCATTGCAGACCTGGGCCGAATACTGGGCTTTGCGGCTACGCCTTAGTGATGACGATACCCGCGGCGTGGCCGAGTATTTGAATCGCAACCCAGGAACCTATCTGGCCGAGAAGCTGCGTGGTGAATGGTTGCGCGTCCTGGGCAAGCAGGGCGATTGGGAAAGTTTCCGGCGCGAACTACCGGAGCTGCGTTTGCCCGACACGGAGGTAAAGTGCTACGCAGCACAAGCCGGGGGAACGGCCGACCGCGTACGCACGGTGTGGAACAGCGGCGAGGATCTGCCCAAGGCGTGTGGGGCCCTGGTCGATCAACTTGTAGCCGCGGGCAGTTTGACTGTTGATGAGGTCTGGCAGCGCGTGCGACGGCTGCTGGAGGTCAAGCGCGTCGGTGCGGCGCGTGTTGCGGCAGCTTATTTGCCAGCCAGCGAAGACTTCGACAGTCGCGGACTGGAGTCGATCGCGCAAAAACCCTCGCGCTATCTGAGCAAGCTGCCAAGCGGTTTTGCCGCCAAGCGCGGCGATCGCGAGGTGGTGTTATTCGCGGTGCAGCGTCACGCGCGAAGCGATCCTCAAGATGCCGCAAAGCGTTTTTCCCGGATTGAGTCGCGTTTTACGGCCGAAGAGGGGGCTTATGCCTGGAGCCACATCGCTCTGCATGCGGCCCTGAATCATCAGCCGGAGGCGTCGGCGTGGTTTGAAAAAGCCGCCAACACGACACTCTCCGAAGATCAGATGAGTTGGCGGGTTAGAGCAGCCTTGCGCGATGGAAACTGGAATGCTGTGCAGCGAGCCATCGCAGCAATGCCGCCCGAGCTGGCAGCGCAGCCTGACTGGGTTTACTGGACGGGCCGTGCCCTGTCCGCCAGCGGTCATGCCGAAGTGGCGCGCGCGTACTATCTGAAAATAGCGGGCCAACCGCATTTCTATGGGAACCTCGCGGTCGAGGAGCTCGGGCGCACGGTCGAAGTTCCTGCCCGGGCGACGGCACCCAGCCGCGAGGAACTGGCGCTGGCTGCGGCAAACCCGGCGTTCACGCGTGCGCTGGCCCTGTTTCGCGTCGATATGCGCATTGAAGGGGTGCGCGAATGGGTCTGGTCACTGCGCGGCATGGATGATCGCGCCCTGCTGGCTGCGGCGGAATTCGCCCATCGCAACGAAATATGGGATCGCGCCATCAACACCGCCGACCGCACACAGGCGCAACATAATTACAGCCTGCGCTTTGTCGCGCCGTTCAGCGATCAGGTGCGGCCCAAGGCCGATGAACTGGCGCTCGACAACGGCTGGGTGTATGGCTTGATGCGGCAGGAATCGCGTTTTGTCATGAAGGCCAATTCGTCAGCGGGAGCCAAGGGGCTGATGCAACTGATGCCGAGAACCGCGCGATGGGTGGCGAAGAAAATCAACATGAAAAATTATCGAGCGTCGAATGTGACGGACATGGACGTCAATGTCACGCTGGGTACCAATTACATGAAGATGGTGCTCGAATCGCTCGACAACCACCCGGTGCTGGCCTCGGCTGCCTACAATGCCGGCCCTAGTCGTGCTCGCAAGTGGCGTGCCGATCACGATCTGGAAGGGGCGATCTACGCCGAGACGATTCCGTTTTCCGAAACCCGCGACTACGTCAAAAAAGTCATGAGCAACGCGATTTACTACAACACCTTGTTCGAAGGTCGCCCGCAGTCGCTGAAAAAGGCGCTGGGCGTAGTGCGCGCGCGCGGCCAGGGCGAAACAGGCGTGGATGGCCTTCCTTAACGAAATGGAACTACCTCGTTCGGAGCGATGGGTAGTCGTCGAGCGAAGCGAGTTGACTTGGAACTCCCGAGAGGGGCGGGCCTTCAATTCGCCTTTCGCGTGTTTCATCGTCAGAGGTGCCGGATCAGTGCATGAAAGTTAGCACGAGTGGAACGGATTGGACACACTGACGCCGGATGAGCGCAGCGAGCGAATGGCTCGCATCCGATCTCGTGAAACCAAGCCCGAGATCACGGTTCGGAACTTGCTTTCCGCCATGGGTTACCGTTACAGCGTCAATGTTCAAAAACTTGCCGGCACGCCGGACATTGTGCTTCAAGCGCGACGTAAAATTGTCTTCGTGCATGGTTGCTTTTGGCACCGCCACCCAGGATGTGCCTTGGCGAGGATTCCCAAGTCGCACAAACGATTTTGGATAGCGAAACTTGAAGTCAATCGTTTGCGCGATGGAAGGGTTAAAGCCGCGCTGCGCCGAGAAGGTTGGTCAGTTGCGACGGTGTGGGAATGTCAATTGAAAGACACGGATCGACTGACAGGGAGGCTGCGACGCTTCATCGAGGGAACGAACGGGAGACGTAAATGAAATCCTTGGAAATGTTTGCCGGGGTTGGCGGGCTGGCAATGGGATTCGAGCTTGCCGGATTCGAACCGGTAGGCGTGATCGAGTGGAACAAATGGGCATGCGAGACGATTCGCGAGAATCAGGATCGAGGCTTTCCGCTCGTGGATAAGTGGCGGCTACATCAAGGCGATGTGCGAGATTTTGACTGGAGTGGTCTTTCCGAGACGATCGATCTCGTTTCGGGCGGGCCGCCATGCCAGCCTTTCTCCCTAGGCGGCAGACATGGAGCTCATGGGGACCGCCGGGACATGTTTCCGGCAGCCGTTGATTTCGTGCGCCGCCTGCGTCCCCGAGCCTTTGTTTTTGAGAACGTCAAGGGCCTTACCCGGTCATCCTTCGCGAACTATTTTCAGTACATTCTTTCGCAATTGGAGTTTCCCGAAATTGAAAGCCGGCCTGGCGAGAGTTGGGAGGATCATCGGCGCCGTTTACAAATCGCTAAGTCTTCGCGCGGCGAGGGTAGCGGCGGGCTCGTCTATAACGTACAAGCCACGCTCGTGAATGCGGCAGATTACGGCGTGCCGCAGCGGCGCGAACGAGTTTTCATGGTCGGATTTCGATCCGATCTTGGCGTTGAATGGTCGTTTCCTCGCCCGACTCACGGGCTGGACGCACTGTTGCATGAGCAGTGGGTGACGGGTGATTACTGGCGAAGGCACGGGCTGACTGGCCCTGAAGCGCCCGGAAAATTCGCGGATCGAATTCGTGGTCTCGAGAATTCGCTGCTGCTGCCCGACGTGAAGCCATGGAGAACGGTCCGCGACGCGCTTTCGGATCTACCAGAACCCAAAGCGGCGGGCTGTGCCGAGGTACAGGACCACCGCTATCAGGCGGGAGCGAAGTCTTACGCCGGTCATACCGGAAGCCCGTTGGACATGCCCGCCAAGACGCTCAAGGCCGGTGATCATGGCGTGCCGGGAGGCGAAAACATGATGGTGCGCGATGACGGCTCGGTTCGTTATTTCACCGCCCGGGAAAGCGCACGTCTTCAAACTTTCCCAGATGGATACAAGCTCCATGGTACCTGGAGCGAGGCCATGCGACAGATAGGGAATGCTGTTCCGGTCATGCTCGCCAGGCACGTTGCCGCCAGCGTCGCGCGTCACTTGACAGAGGCGGAGGCCCGATCATTGGCGGGATTGCCGCTATTGGAAAGGGCAAGGGCATGAGCGCCCAAATCATCCCTTTCAATCCACTCGACAAGACCAACCTCGGCTCCAGCGTGGCGGATGCGCTCCTCGCGCGGCCTCCGGTTCCCTTGGAGGATCTTCGCGAATTTCAAGGCGCGGGCGTTTACGCCATTTACTACGGCGGGAAGTTCAAGGCGTACTCGGCCCTGAGCGCGCGCAACCAGGCCGGCCAGTTTTCCATGCCGATCTATGTCGGCAAGGCGGTGCCGGCAGGTTCGCGCCGGGGAGGAGCGCTTGATGCGAAGCCGGGACGAGTTCTGCACAGGCGCTTGGTCGAGCATGCGGAAAGCATTCGGGCAACGAACAATCTTGTGATCAAGGATTTCCATTGTCGCTTCCTAGTCGTGGACGACATATGGATACCGCTGGGCGAGTCACTGTTGATCGCGCGGTTTTCACCCTTGTGGAATTCGCTGGTAGACGGATTTGGAAACCATGATCCTGGCAGTGGCCGACATGCCGGAATGAGACCTCGTTGGGACGTCTTGCATCCTGGGCGCGCTTGGGCACCTAAATGTCGCGAACGAAAAGAGACCATCCGGGAAATCGAGCGCGACGTGGTTTCGTTCTTGAACAACATTCTTGAATAGTCGAAGGCAATTCGCGCCGTGAAGAATGTTTTGCTCATTGGTGGCACCGGTTTTCTGGGCAGCGCCATTGTCCATGAGCTGGCTCGCCGTCCCGGACGTTGTCTGCCGGGGAATCCGCTTCGCGGGCCGGCAAGCGCCGAGTTTTGCATCACCCTTCCAACCCGTCGGCGCGAACGGGCCAAGCATCTGCTGGTACTGCCGACCGCGAATGTGGTCGATGCAGATGTACACGATCCGGCAACCCTTGCGCGTTTGATGACTGGTCAGGACGCCGTCATCAGCCTGGTCGGCATCCTGAAAGGCGGCGAAGGCCAACCCTACGGCAAAGGCTTCGCTCGCACTCACGTTGAGCTACCGCAAAAGATCGCCGTCGCGGCAAAGGCTGCCGGAGTTCGACGGGTGCTGCATGTTTCCGCGTTGAAAGCAGCCAATGATGCGCCCTCGGGTTATCTGCGATCCAAGGCAGCAGGCGAGGCGGCTTTGCGCGATGCCGGGCTTGATCTCACGATCTTTCGTCCCTCGGTGATATTCGGGCGCGGCGATTCCTTTCTGACACTGTTCGCCAGGCTGGCGAAAATAGCTCCCTTCTTTCCGCTGGCCGGTGCTGACGCGCGCTTTCAGCCAGTGTGGGTGGAAGATGTCGCTGCCGCCGTGGCAGACAGTCTGCTGCGCGCCGAGAGCATCGGCAACACTTACGAGTTGTGCGGCCCCAGGCAATATTCGTTGCGCGAGCTGGTCGCGTATGCGGCTGCTGTTTCAGGCCATCCGCGCTGGGTGATGGGCTTGCCCGAGGCCATTGCCTGGCTGCAGGCCTGGGCCATGGAGCTGATTCCCAACGGGCCGATGACGCGCGACAACATTCGATCCATGCGCGTCGCCAGTGTGTGCGATGCCGGGTGCGCGCTGCCCTTCGGACGCAAGGCTACGACGCTTGAGGTGGTCGCACCGGCGTATTTGCATTCTTGAAAGTGGCAATGGAAATCTGCGCTGTCGGTGGTGCGGTGCGCGACGAGCTGCTGGGTCTGAAGGTCAAGGACCGCGATTGGGTAGTAGTGGGCGGCACCCCGCAGGAAATGCTGGCGCAGGGATTTACCCCGGTCGGAAGCGACTTCCCGGTATTTCTGCATCCGCAGACGCACGAGGAATACGCGCTGGCGCGAACCGAACGCAAGACCTCGCCTGGATACACCGGCTTCGCCTTCCACGCCGCGCCGGGCGTGACGCTGGAGCAGGACTTGATGCGCCGTGATTTGACCATCAACGCCATGGCCAAGAGCGAAGCCGGTGCGATCATTGATCCTCACGGGGGCCGCGCCGATCTCGCGGCGCGCGTGCTGCGCCATGTCTCGCCGGCTTTCGCCGAAGATCCTGTGCGCATCTTGCGTGTGGCGCGTTTTGCAGCGCGCTTTGCCGATTTTTCGATTGCCTCCGAGACGCTGGATCTGATGCGCGCCATGGTCGCCGATGGCGAAGTCGATGCGCTGGTGCCCGAGCGAGTCTGGCAGGAACTGGCACGCGGTCTGATGGAAGCCAAACCCTCGCGCATGTTCGAGGCGCTGCGCGAATGCGGCGCGCTGTCGCGCCTGTTGCCGGAACTCGACGCCCTGTGGGGCGTGCCGCAACGTGCGGATTACCACCCGGAAGTCGACACCGGCGTGCATGTGATGATGGTGATCGACATGGCGGCACGTCTTGAAGCCGCCTTGCCGGCGCGCTTTGCAGCGTTGACGCACGATTTGGGCAAGGGGCGTACGCCGGCCGATATTTTGCCGCGCCATCACGGGCACGAAGCAAAAAGCCTGAGCATGGTCGAAGCGGTATGCGAGCGTTTTCGTGTGCCGACCGATTGTCGCGATGTCGGGCGCCTGGTCGCGCGTTATCACGGCGATATGCACCGTGTTGCCGACTTGCGTGCGGAAACCACGCTGACTGTGCTCGAACGCTGCGATGCCTTGCGCCGGCCGGAGCGTTTCGAACTGATACTGCTTGCCTGCGAGGCCGATTATCGTGGCCGACTCGGCTGGGAAGAGCGGGACTATGTACAGGCCGAGGCCTGGCGCGCGGCGCTGAATGCAGTGCGCGGCGTTGATGCCGGCGCAATTGCCGCTTCCGTTTCGGCCACCGCGGATTCTTCGCCCGATCCGCAGCGCATACCGCACGCAATCGCGGCGGCACGGGTCGAAGCCTTGCGTACGCTCAAAGCAGCCGCGCGATAAGACCGGCGACCAACGAAAAGAGCAGCGCCGAGGCGAAGGGGAAAATGTAGTTCTTGCCACGCAGGCGCAGTTTCAGGTCGCCCGGCAAGCGTCCAAACCGCAAGAAGCGCGCAAGGCGCGGTTGCAGCAGGCCGACGACAAAAACGGCGACCAACATCACAATCAACCATTTCAGCATCGACCGCTCGCGGTAAAATTGGCAAAAGAAGATCTTATCCCACCCGAGGATACTGCCCGGCAGCCTCAGGGCCGCAGACGTATCGGAGCCACATGCAATGAAGTTTCCCCCTTGGCTGACCCCCAGCAGCCCCCGTAGCCAACTCGATTCGTGGCAATGACCCCACCCCAATTCGAAAATCACGAAGTTCTGGTGCGCAGTCCATCGGGAAAAGGAAAAACCAAGCCGACGCCGCTGTTGTTTATTCATGGCGCCTACACCGCAGCCTGGTGCTGGGACGAGCACTTTCTATCCTTCTTCGCCGAAGCCGGTTACGCGGCCTATGCGGTGAGCCTTTCCGGACACGGCGCATCGCCCGGCCGCCGGTATCTCGACAGCTTTTCGATCAACGACTATGTGCGCGATGTGGCGACGGTTGTTGATACGCTGGCGGCACCACCCGTTCTGATCGGGCATTCCATGGGCGGTTTTGTGGCGCAGAAATATCTGGAAGACCATCAGGCACCAGGCGCGGTGCTGATGTGTTCGGTGCCGCCGCAAGGCCTGCTGTCGGCCGCCATGGGCATGATGTTTTCCAAGCCGGGCATGATGTCGGATCTGAACAGCCTGATGAGTGGCGGCAAGGCATCACTGGACACCCTGCGCGAGGCTTTGTTTGCTCAGCCGGTTGATCTGGAAGATCTCAAGAGGTATTACAAGGGCTCGCAATCGGAATCTCATCGCGCCATCTGGGACATGTCCTTGTTCGGCATGCCGCGCGCTTCGCGTGTCAAGCGTACGCCGCTGCTGGTGCAGGGCGCCGAATTCGATCACCTGATTCCCGCGTCGCTGGTGGAAATGACCGCGCGCACCTACGACGTCGAAGCGCACATTTTTCCCGGCATGGGTCACGGCCTGATGCTGGAGCGCGACTGGAAAAAACCGGCGCAACAAATTCTCGACTGGCTCAAGGAGCTGAAAGCATGATCGTCACTTTTCAGTCACCCGCTTCCGGCGACGTCATCATGTTCGGCGACGTCGCGCAGCGCATGATGAAACTCATGGGCAAGGACGTGACCGACAAAGGCATCGTCACCGTAGAGCAGTTACCCGATGCGATCGCCCGCATCAAGGCTGCGATCGAGGAAGACAAGCAACAGCGCGCCGGATTGAGCGAGGAAGATCTGCCGCGCACCGAGTCTGGCGGCGGCAGCTCGCGGCCCTTCGTCACACTGACGCAGCGCGCCGTGCCTCTGCTCGAATTGCTCGAGTGGTCGTTGAAGAAGAAGAAACCCGTGGTCTGGGGCGTCTAATCTCGAGTAGCAGCGAAACGAATCAGTGCGGTTTGTCCCTGCCGATGAAGGACACCGGAAACACTACGTCGGACGCCGCAGACTTTTCCGGCTGCGCCTTGTAATCCGGCATCTGCTCACCGATACCGGCGGCTTGGGTCAGCTTGCCGAGCAAGACCTGTAGCTGGTCGGTCAGCCAGTCTTCTTCGCATTGTGTCGGCACGAACAGCAGTTCGCGCACGCGATCGGGAATTTCGTCGGCGGGAATCGTGTCGTTGGCCGCGTAGGCTGCCGAGAAAAACGGGCCGGCGATGAAGCGTAGCGTCCAGCCTTCATCCTCCTCGGGCAAGACAATGAAAACGCGAGCGCCCTCTGCGGTTTCTGCATTTTCGTCGTCGCCAAATACCGGCATGGCGGCAAACGCCGCTTTGCCGCTGCGTTTCACGTAAACCACGGCGTCGTTGAAGCTCAGCCGGTTATCGGTGGGTTCTGACATGGGAATCTCCTGGGGATCACAAAAGTGGGGCGAGCCATTTTTCGGCTTCTCGGAGAGTCATTCCACACCGATCAGCCCAATCCTGCAACTGATCACGATCGATTTTTGTGATGGCGAAATAACGCGCCTCGGGATGTGCCA
>JAIPCF010000065.1 GCA_021738385.1 Sulfuritalea sp.
CTTTGTTTTTGGCGAAGTCGTCAATTTTCCGGATGGCGGCCAGCAACTCGTCGCGGGCCTTGCCAGTCGCGCCTCTAGAAAGAACACTGGCCTTGGCTGTTTCGATCTCACCCGCCAGCGCCGGATTGATGGTCTCTTCATTGCGCACCGCGCGCCACTTTACAAAGGCCGCGCGCGCAGCGTCGATATCGGTGCGTGGCCCCAGATACCGGGATTCCGGCACCGTGAATTGCTGCACTGCCGACGCGGCAGCCACCTCCATCGCCACCCGGGCCGCCTGCCTTTCCTGCTGGCTTTTTGCCAACATCAGATCGCGCGTGCTCAGACGAATCTTCAGAATATCGGCATCAAGGACGCCCAGGGCTCGACGCACCTGCAGCGGGTGCTGGTACATTTTTTCCGTTTGCTGATGAATCAGGCCGGTCTGCTGGTAGGCCACGACACCGAGCGCCAGCACCAGGAACAGGATGGCGCCCAGGCCAAGTCGCAGTTGGGTGGCAATAGGCACGTTCTTGATCTTCATGGCTCACCTTCGCTTCTGAAATACCGCCGCCGGGGGTGCCACGGCGTAAAGCTCCGTTTGCCGGGCGACGATCTCGCGTTCTGCCGCACCGGTCACGCAATAGCCGCCGGGGCGCAGGGCCCGGACAATCTTGTCGAGGATGCGCTGGCGCACCTCGGGCCGGTAATAGAACAGCAGGTTGCAGCAGAAGACCAGGTCGAAATCGCCATAGATCGCCGCCACCGGGCTGGTCGTGCCTTCCGCCAGAAGGTCGAAGACGGAAAAGTCGACGCAGGACTTGAGCGCCGGAGAAATACGGTAGACATCACCCGTCACGGTGAAATACCGGCGCAGATGTTTTAAACGCAGTTGTTGCACCGACGCGGCGTCATAGACGCCCTCTCGGGCTTCGGTCAGCAGCGTTTCGACCCTGTCGGTGGCAAAAATCCGGATCGGTACCGGCTGCCCGCGTTCGGCGTTCTGCTCGTCGAGCAGGATGGCGATCGACCAGGCTTCCTGCCCGGCGGCGCAACCCGCCGACCAGACGCGCAAGCCAGCCTGGCCGCGCTGCTGCATCAGGCCGGGCAGGATCACTTGCTCCAGCCAGGCAAAGGCCAGCGGTTCGCGGAAGAACTCGCTGTAACCGATGTTCAGGGAGGCGAGCAGTGCCTTCGCTTCGCCGCTGTCCTGCGCCAGCCGATCGAGATACGCCGGCCAGCCTGCAAGCCCCCCCCCATCGAGCCGCCGCTGCAGCGATTTGGCGAGGGAGAATTCGTCGGACAACGCCAGGTCGCGGGCGTGCGACTCGCGCATCAGCGCGATGATCTGCGCCAGCGGTGGCGGCGGGCCGGCCGGTAAGTAGTTGGCGAATGCCGGGCGGACGTTCACTCTTGCGCCCCTTCATCGAGCGCGCTCGGATAGCGCGGCGGCTGGCCGTGCGCGGCGAGCAGGTCGTTGATTTCCTTTTTTACGGACAAAACGCGGCTCTCGCGATTGAGCGTTACCTGCTGCCAGCGGCGCAACTCGTCGAGCTGTTCGTTCAGGGTCACGCTTAGGCTCTCGGCCTGGTGCCGGGCCGCAACGGCGTCTTCCATCAGGCTCAGTGCCGCCCGTGCCGCATGGCGCTGGGCTTCGAGGGCGGAGCTCATTTCGGCTTGGCGCTTGGCCTCGCTTTCGGCAAGCTGGAGGGCGGCCTGCTTGCGCGCAGTCATGTCGTGGAAGAGAACGCCGACCTGGCGGCTTTCTTCGCCGCCAATACGGTAGGCGCTCACCTCGAACCAGCGCTGCAGTTCCTTGGCTTCGTTCTCGAAGCGTATAGGCTCGCCGGTCACGGCGACTTTTCCGAGAACCTCATACCAAAACACCTCGAGCTGTGGAAGGACTTCGCGCGCCCCCTTGCCCTGCACGTTCCGCATGCCGGTCTGTACGTCGAAGGCGGGATTGGTCTCCAGGTAGACGATGTCCTTGGGATGGTCCTGTTCATCGAACTTTACTTCGATGAGGCAAAATCCCTCGATCAGCGAGTCGAACAGCGAGTGATAGCGCTGCTCTGCCGCCTGACGGTCCGCCTGGTTGGCGAAATTGTCCATGGCAAAACCGATGTCCATTGCAATTTCAATCAACAGTTTTCGGGTCTCGTCGTCGAATATGTTCACCTCGCCGGCATAGACGGAGAAGGCGCCGACGGTCCGGCCGCCGGAGCGCAGGGGCAATGAGGCAAATGCCGCCCAGCCGGCGCGCGCGCTGTCATGGCACGCGACGGTAAGGGGATCGTTCGCGCAATCCAGGCACCAGAAAGGCTGGTCCTCGCGTACCGCGATTCCGGCCGGGTACTGACTGAACGGCGAGAGTGGGTCGGCGGACATGCGTTCCGTTGCCAGATGCTCGTATCCGTCGCCATGGCCCGCAACCGGTTTGATCTCCTGCGTCGCCTCATCCACCCGACCGATCCAGGCCATCTTCATGCCGCCAATGGTGACCGCGGCGCGGCAGACCTTGCGGAACAATTCGTCAGCGCTGTCGCTATGCACGATGGCGTGGTTGCACTCACTCAGGACGGCATACAGCTTCGCGATGCGGCGGGCCTGTTCTTCCGCCTGCCGGCGCTCGGCCACCTCCTTGCGCAAGACTGAGTCCGCACGCTCGATATTGCGACGACTGATTTGTGTTTGGTACAGGTACAACATCATCAGCAGCGTCAATCCCGTACCGCATGCGAAGGCCAGAAGTGAGCCGTAATCCTGCACTTCTGCGTAAAACGCTGGGCGTGGATGCAGCACTAACCGCCAGGTTTGGTTCGCAACATTCACCGTTGCGCTTGGGTCGCCTGTCGTGACCTCGCGTAAACCTGCACTTACTTGTTTCAAGTCGGAGTCAGCGCCGAACCACGCGTAAACAGGTTTGTCCTCGGGGTTATCCGATGCGAAAACGAGGAAATCGAATTTGGCGCTATCTGCAAGACGCGTGGATGACTGGAACAGAGTGCTTAAGTCCACAATGGCAGCCAGGTATCCTTTGGCGGTCCCGTCTGCCCCGAACACGGCCGTTGAGATGGCGATGGCCACAGTACCGGATTGGGTCTTGCCTTCCTTGATGAAGTCAAACACCCCAGAGGCTACCGGCCGCCTGAGGGATTGCGATTGCAGCTTGGATGCCATACGCTCCGGGCTAAAGCTCATGTCCAGCCCCCCAGTGCGATATCGTTCTGGCCAGAAGTAGAGTACCGGGACGTATTCGCTGCGTCCATGAACCGGTTCCCAACCTTTCCCGCTGGCATCCGGTTGCACGACTCGAAAGTCGGGTAGTCCGGTCATTCGCACAGCCGCTTCAAACTTCGCGAGTTCGCGGGCTGGCACAATTGGTTGCCATTCCATAAGGTTGACGCTGAGCTGGTTCTCCACCACATTCTGCATGTGACGGTTGAATTGCTCGCGCGTGAGTTGCGGGCTGGCCTCAATCATCAGACCCGCATTACGCACGGCTTCCGTGGTGCGCGTAAGTTCTGATTGAAGGGTGCTGGTGACGATTTGAGTGGCCGCAGTTTGCCGCTCATGAGTACGCAGCATTTCAGCCTGTTGCAGACCGCTACCGGCGAGCAGGGTCAGCACAGTGCCAGCGATCAGTGTGACAAGGAGACTTATCCTGTCGCGCCAGATTTTACGAGGAGGAGGTGCAAGTGTATCGCCCATCAGTACAGACCCGGTCAAGAGGTGCCGCCGCAGAGTAGCGGCGTGCCGAAGCTGCAAGCCAGCAGGAAGATGAAGTTGGTGTACGGCGCGCCGTTGCGGTTCTCAAGCGAAACCATGCGCCATCGCCGCCCGGCTTGGCCGGTCCGCATCCGCGGTCCGGAGTGTGGTTTCATTTTTCGGTTCCTTCAACCCTCGCGCTGGTATAGCGCGGCGGCTGGCCGAGCTGTGCCAGCAGCTCGTTGACTTCCTGCTTCACCGTGATGATACGATCCTCGCGGCCGATCATGGCCTGCTGCCAGCGGCGCAATTCGTCGAGTTGTTCGGTCAAGGTCGTCTCGGCCCGCTTTTGCTCGGTGATGTCGCGGCTGACGGTGGCCCAGCCGACGGGCGTGCCGCCGGCGTCGAGCAGCCGGAACAGGTAGTAGAACACCCAGACCGCGGCGCCGGTCTGGAAGTGGCGCAGGCGGATCTCCACATCGCCGTGGCCATCGCGCAGCACGCGCGGGAAAAACTCCTCGGCGATGTAGCGCCGGTCTTCCGGGAAATAGTAGTCCTGCACCTTGACCCGGCAGGCGGCGGCCATGTCGGGCAGCCCGACCATGCGCCGGCCGGCGGGGTTCACGTAGAGCGGGGTCATCTCAAGGTCGCACATGCCGATGAAGTCGCTGCTGCTTTCGGCCAGCAGGAAAAACTTCTCGCCCTGCTGCCGGGCGGCGATGGCGTCTTCCATCAGGTTCAGCGCGGCCACTCGCGCGCGGTGCTGCTCGGCGAGCGCCGCCGCCTGAGTTTCGGCCAGAGCCCGTTCCACCGCCTTGCGTTCGCTGATGTCGAGCGAAATGCGGCAGATGTATTCGATCATGCCACGATCGTCACGCACCGGAAACACATGCGACATATAGCTGCGCGGCTCGCCGTCAACCGGCACGATCTCCTCGATCGAGTGCATCGTGCCGCTGTCGAGGACCTGCTGGTCATTGGTACGAAAGACGCGTGCCGTCGCCTCGGGATACAGGTCGAAGTCGGTTTTCCCGACAATCTGTTCTTCGGAGCAGTGATGGATGCGTTGCAGGTTGGGGTTGGCAAGCGCATATCGGCCGTCCGGTGTCTTCAGCGACAGCGCAGAGGGCGAGAAGCCGATGATCGCGGAAAGCTTGTGGTCGCGCTCGCGCAGCGCGGCGTGGCTGGAGTCAATGCGGGCGCCCACGGCGGCGATCTCGGCGATGTCCGCAGGCGGCGCAGCCGCGCCGGGCTCGGCCAGAGCGGCCACCTGGCGCACGACGCGGCCGGCGACGCGACGACCCAGTATCTGGCCCGCCAAGGTCGCCAGGACAATGGCCAGCAGCAGGATGGCCAGCGAATCGAACAGAGGCTTTCGCACCAGATTCCGCGGCACTTCGACGGTGATTGCCCAGGGAGAAAACCGGGACTTGGCGGCGAAGCGCCATTCGTCGTCCACGTCGCGGGCCGGATCGAAACTCGCCGGCGCCTGGCGGGCGACCAGTTCGCCGGCGCTGTCCCGCACCGAAAGCACCCATCCGCCTTCCATGGGAATCGCGTCGACACGTCGCTGCAACTCGCGGGTGGTAGTGGTCACCAGCATCAGGTAGCGCACTTGTGCGTCCCGCAGGCCCGGCACGACGATGGCGACCAGGGCTTCGTTGATCACTGGTCCCTGCACGATGTCGCCCACCGTCGGCTTGCCGGTTTCCAGCGCAATCGGGGCCGCGCTGCGCCCCTTGCGCGCTTCCGGCAGCCTCGGCAGCGCGGTACCGAAGGGTACCCGCGTGTTGAACAGCATCTGTCGCCCGGCATCGGCGAAGATCACGTGGCTGCCGAAACTCGCATGGAAAGCCTGCGCCTCGGCATAGAGTTCCGCCCAGCGTTTGGGGTCGTCCGCCAAGGGCGAACTGGCCAGCATGTTGAGTGCCAGGATGCGCGCTTCGAGGAAACCATCGATTTGCGCAGCGTAGTTGACCAGGCGCCTCTCCGCGGCCGCGCGGGTCGCGGTACGCTCGGAATACACATGGAATACCGCCAGGCTGCCAGCTACCAGCAGCAATGGCAGGAGGCTGAGCCAGACGAGGCGCGCAAGGACGGCCGAGAGCGGGCGCGAAGTCATCGTTTGAACTCCGCTTCTGCGACATTTACCGCGCTCAGATCGAAGGGCGGGGCACGGCCGAGTTCGACGGACAAGGCATTGACGCGTTTCTTCAGCGCGACCATGTCCAGTTCGCGGTCCACGCTGGCGCGGTTGAAGCGCTCGAGGTCTTCATTGCGCTGTTTCATCTCCTCCTCGACCTGCCTGCGTTCGGTAATGTCGCGGACGAAGCTCTGACGGTAGAGCTTGCCCTCGATTTCGATTGCCCGGCCGCTGACTTCCACCGCAAAGACGTGACCGTCGCGGTGGCGGTGTGTGGTCTCGAACAGGACGCCTTCGGCGCTGGCTGACGCCTGCCACTGGCGTTCGACCTCGCCCATGTTTTCCGGCGCACGCAGGTCCCGCACCGTCATGCCGCGTAGCTCGGCCCGGCTCCAGCCATAAGCCTCCTCGGCGGCACGATTGGCCTCAACGATGCGACCGGCAGGGTCGATCAGCAGCACAATGTCGCGTGCCACCTCGATCAGGGTCGCGCAATGCGAAGCGAGCGCCTGCCGGTCCTCACGCTCACGGGAGATTTCTTCCTGAAGCCGCCTGCTTGCGACCTGCGCCGCGTGCTCCTCGAGTAAGGCATCACGCATCGCCCTCAGCAGACGACGCACCAGAACATACAGTAGCGCCGACGTAACGGCGACGAACAGCAAACCCTTGACCATTTCGGCACGGGCCCATTGGGCCGGGTCGCGGAGCAGGGCCTCGAGCGCCGCGTCGGAAGTCAATATCCAGATCGTCGCAAAGGCGGCATAGATCAGCACCACCCGCCCCGCCGCCGCCGCAGGTGCTTCGACCTTGCTCGAATGCGGCGCGACGCCCATCATTTCTCCGGATTGCCGCGGTCGCTGTATTGATCGGCGATGGCCGTCATGGAATCGAAGCCTTCGAGAAAGGTTGCCACGATGTCCGGGTCGAAATGGCTGCCACGGCCGGCGGAAATGATCTCGCGGGCTTCTTCATAGGGCATCGCCGGTTTATAGACGCGCACGGAGATCAAGGCATCGAACACGTCGGCCACGGCCATCAGGCGTGCAGATACCGGGATCGCGTCGCCGGCAAGGCCATCGGGATAGCCGCTACCGTCCCATTTCTCGTGGTGCCAGTGGGCAATCTCCTTCGCCAGCGAGAGAAAGGGCAACGGCGTCTCGATGTCCTGCTCGGCCTGCTCGATGGCGACGCTGCCTAGCCTGGCATGCGTCTGCATGATTGCCCATTCTTCGGGCGTGAGTTTGCCGGGTTTGAGCAGGATATGATCGGGAATGCCCACCTTGCCAATGTCGTGGAGCGGCGCCGAGCGGCTCAAGAGATCGATGTAGCGATCACTCAGGGTGGCGGCGAAGCGCGAATGCTGTCGCAATGCGCTCGCCAGTCGCTGAACATAGCCCTGGGTACGCAGGATGTGATTACCGGTTTCCGGGTCGCGCGTTTCTGCCAGATGCGCCAGCGCCCGGATGCTGACGCGCTGGGTCAGATCGTTTTCCGTCATGCGCAGGGACACTTCGGCTTCGAGCAGGGAATTCTGATTTTCCAACAAGTAACGGGCTCGTACATTCTCAAGTTGGGTGCGTACCCTGGCCAACACAACGACAGGTTTGATCGGTTTGCTGATGTAATCAGCGGCACCTTGCGTAAGCCCGCGTTCCTCATCTTGAGGCTCAGCCAAAGCCGTAAGAAAAATGACTGGAATATCCTTTGTGTCCTGCCCCTCGCGAAGTCGTGCCAAGACCATGTACCCATCCATGCCGGGCATCATCACATCAAGCAAGATCAGATCGGGCTTTGCCTCACCGCCGGCCAAGCGCAAAGCCACCTCTCCCGAGGCCGCCGCAAGAACTCGATAATGCGGACGCAACAGTTCAGTCAGGACATGCAGATTTTCGGGTGAGTCATCAACAATCAGAATTGTTGAATCGGACTTGACATTCATTCGGGGCCCCAACTAACCTAACGATAATGACCCTACCGCCTTATTATTAAAAGGATTTTGATATAGGTCATGCCATTAGCAAATATTGCGATCAGTATTCGTCAGTAGTGACAGATGGCTGTGATACTTGCATGCCCGGAGGAAGGGGATTGCCTGAGTAGCCTCGCCGTGCATGTTATGAAGGTCGGCAACGTGGAGAACTCCGGCCGATGGTTCGCGTAGTATTTTGGTTGTCAGAATATCTCGTTTGGCCGATTTTACGCAATGGGTATAAGGCCAAAAAGCAGCCGCACGAGTCCCGTTCTGGAGTCATGGGCGGCCGGCACTTAGACGGCAAGATTCAGTCTGCTCCGAGATCTCTGGCGCGACATCTGCCTCGATCCCAAGGAATCGAGGCAAGAGGATCACTGACTGCCTGCGCCATTGACCATCTGGTGCTTCAACCTTTTGGCTTCGTACATGTCCTGATCGGCCAATTGGATCACCCAATCCACTTTCTTGGTTTTGCCAATTGTGGTCGCGTGGCCAGGTCGGAAAATGTCAAGTAACTAGAGCCTTGCTTGAAGTGATCTGTCGAAGAGGCATCAATACACGCTCGACTTGTTTGCGGGTAAGCGTGATATGGACATTTTGATCAACGGTAACCCACGTTTCCAATGTTCCATATTTCGGGCGCCCCGCCGCCGCCGATACGATATAGCTGCCACCCCATGAGTCCGCGCTCCTAAATTCTGGACAGTTGGCTAATTCCATCGACAAGTCGTGATGCTGCGATGTGTCGTCCACCCAGCGAAACCCCTTAATTACTATCCACTCGCCGGGAGCCGTATAGCGAATCTTCGCCGAAGGCTTGATAACTCTCGGGTCCAAGTCGGCATAGTCGGGGTGAATCACGCCGTAATCGCCAAATCCCAAGTCTGACGATCCTCCTTGGACAAAGCTCATCCATAGTGATAGGTCATCGCGTTTGACACGGTTGAGTGTGTTCTTCTTGAATGTGCTCATGTCGGCGACCATGCTGGACGCACACAAGACAATACGCTCTGGACTCAGCACACGTATTTCTGGAAGTGCGGCCTGAATGGCTCGCCTCAGACGGCCTGCATCCTGACCAACGAGGCTGCGGCAATCGATAAGCACGTGCAGAGGTAAGGACGTTGCTCCGACTTGATCGATCAATGTTTGAATCTTTAGCCCAAGGCCCCTCGGCAACAGCAAATCTTCGACTTCAAGTCGCACTGCCAATCCAAGGAAACCATTGCCGATGACGGCTCTTAGGGCCACCAAATAATTGACGTCGCGACCTAGACCCGCCACCGGAAAAAAGGAAATCCTTTTCTGATCGAGGAGGTCGCTTACGCAAGTCAGCGGGTGCAAACCATTCAAAGCCCTAGCGCCGGGATGAACATCGTATAGATCTACATAGCAAGCGCCTTGATCCGCCCACGCGAGGTCGATCATACCGACTTGCTTTTCTAAGTGTTTCTGGATGTCGGACTCTGCCGTAATTCCTCGATTCAGCTTAAGAATATCGAAAAGAGGAACGATCGCTCTCTTCGTAGTGCTATCAAGCTCTTTAAGGGCCCTGGCTTCCCCTCGCTTTGTTTTCACAAACGGGCTATAAACGGCGGTACTCATAGAGTCTCCTTTGTCCACGTGACATCTGTAAACAATCGTCGGATCCCCCCCTGCCCAACCAGCTCTTTGAGGATTCGATAATTACCAGTTTCTCTGCGGATTCGTCCAGCAATGATTGCGGGATGAATTACTAGTTCGGAGGCCAGCTGTTCAATCGCATCCGCGCGCTTTAGCCTGTAGGCATCGCTGCTTTTCCAAATGACGCGCGGTATAAAAGCCTCCGCCGCCGTTAGGTCAGCCTCTGTCTCAAGCGCGTCGGAACCGTCTGACGATTCCAACTCATCAACAAATGCTTGTCCCTGCTTGCCGAGATGCCGCTGAACATGAACCAGTTCATGCATCAGCGTGAACCAGAAATTGTCTACGCGGTCATATCGAAGTGTGATTCCGATTACAGGCGTCCCATCCTCGTCCAGCATTGCAGCACCGTCAAGTCGAGTTTTCGGTAGGTGAGGCTCCACGACCAAAACGATCCCTTTCATCGCTAAGAATTCTTTGGCGAGGATGGGGCCTTGTTCTGAGTGGCTTAGCTTAGCGAGCTGCCGCAAGAACTCGTCGCTTATGGAACCTGTGGAATACCTGCTTTCGGGACGCTTTGTCTCTCGGGCGCGGATTAATACCCGTGCAATCCAAGCATATAAAGCAAATTTGTCGCTTCCTTCCGTAGCGCCACTAATGGTTCGCCGAAGCAGTATTGGGCTTGCGGACATAGACGTTCGCGAGAAAAATGCTTTCACAAGTTCTTCGCCGGTTTTGCCGACTGCAGCATCGGCAGAAAACCAGCCTCGCCGCTGCATTTCACGTACTGGGAATTTTCCCCAATCAATATCAGGCGCTACTTTTTCAGCCGTCCGCATTGGGGCTACCAGGATATCGGCTGAGATATGTAAACGTTCATGAATGACACGAATCATTTCTACGGTCAAGGGCCGTTTCCTTGCCAGTAACTCGGACGCTCGACTTTTGCTACCCATGATTTCGGCCAAGTCTTTTTGTTTGAGCTCCATCTCTGCCATGCGATACAGAATTGCTTCGACAGGATCTGGCTTTTCAAGCAAGAATCTACCTGCTTCGTACTTCTCAAGCAGCAACGCGATGATTTCTAGTCGATCTGCCTCACGGCTGCCCTTCGGCGGATCGGCAAGAGCAATCTCCTTCGCCTCATCCAGCAAAGCTGTGTATTGAAGTTCGTTACTGATCATTCGCAAATCCATCAATGTCTTTCTTTGCCTAAAATTGAATTTGCTGACGCTGCGAGTACGATGACAATGGCCGTGTTGTAGGCTATTTGTGCGGTCACAGAGCAACCTCCAGCGTCAAAGGAGAAAGTGACCATCGAGCTACCGAGAAACTTAGCCCGTGGATACACCTTAAGGACATCTTCACGACTCCGCCATTGAGACCGTTGAACGTCATCAGTCCAAAGTGCTACAGGCGTAATAGCTCCTGCCGACTCCCTGAGCAATCTGGTGAGCAATTCCTTGTTGAGTAACATCATGGCGCGAATATAGCATAGTTCCATTCGGTGGAACAACTATTTTTCATAAGTTCCATAAAATGGAACTTCGCGTATAATCGCCCCATCAGAAACGCAAAAGCCAATGCTCCAGCCTTGACTCCTGCGCCCCAATTGTGTCCCGACGGGGATGTTTCAACCATCAGGTGCTGACTATTGCGCCAGTAATGAAACAGGTTCGGTAGTTGGGATTCAGCAATGGCACTATGCCGGAAGGAAAACTCACTATGCCTACGAAACCTGTAAAAGTTGGCCGCGATTCTGGGACTGGGAAGTTCATACCTGTTCGAGAAGCGGAACGTCGCCCGTCGACCACGCAAGTTGAGACGATTCGTCGCGTACCGGTTCCTCGGTCCTCTCCCACCAAGAAGAAGTAGCACAGGTAACCCGAGAGAGTCCAGCCAAGGTTAGCGATGGCTGAACTCTTTCGGTCTTTGTGTATCGGTCAGGAAACCGCGGAAGGGGAGTCAGGCATGGGAGCCACCAGTTCCGCGATCGCCGATAATTCCTTTCCCTCGGCGGCAATTTCAGCGCTTTCCTTCTTGCGGGCCGCGAGTAGGAAACCAATTAGCCATCCGCCTTAGGCAAGTCGGCGGCGCGAACGGCACGCAGCACTTCCCGAAAGACGTCATCGAACGGTGGCAGATGGTTCATCTGGTGCGCGAGACGGGCGGCCCATAGCCGTCGTAGACGATCTTCCTTGGCGGCGATTGCCTGCTCCATGCCTGCAATGACGCGTTGCCGCAATGCCAACTTGGCATCGAGTTCGGCGCGCATCTCCGCAACTCTCATGTTGGTGGAGCCGAACAGATACCAGAGGTCATACAAGTCACGTGGCTCGTTGCGCGCTCGATCGCTCAAGGCCAGCAGCTTTTCAACCGCGATCTCCTCTATGGAGTAGACCTTCACGGTCGGCCCTTCGGGCAAGTCATCAAAGCTGTCGTAGGTGCGCCGAATCGGGCGATCTTGCAGAGGGAAGCACAGGACTTCGTTGATCGTGATGTCAACCTTCACGTCGTTCGCGGCGGGCAGCGGCCCCTGATAGCGCAGGTAGAAGGTGTGGCTGTTCTGGTGGCCGTGGCGCTCTTCGCGATCAAAAGCGATCCGCAGGCCCGAGTCGGCTTCGACGGTGGCGAAGATTTCGTTCAGCCCCGTCAGGATCTTTTCGAGGGTGATCGGACGGATCAAGGTGAAATCCAGGTCTTCCGAAAACCGGTAGTCCTCAAACCAGCAGCGTCGCAGAGCCGTGCCACCTTTGAAGGCCAGCACCTCGCGTAACGGATGGCCGGCCAGACCGGTCAGGAACCAGGCCAGCACGTAGTCACGTTCGATGACAGCCTCGGGAATGCGCCGCCCGCCAGCGGTCACCAGCGTGTTCGAGATCAGGGAAATGTTGCGTTGGGGAATCATCAGCCAAGCCTCACGGCATCGAGTTCTTCGGGAGTCACGTTGAGCTGGAGCCGCCAACGCGAGAGGAATGCCCCCTCGGCGGGGAGCAGTGGATCAAGGCGCTGGTAAGTTGCCGTCAGCATGCCGCGCAACGATTCCAGCACCGGAGCATCGGCTAGGCCATAGTGTTCCAGCAGGTAGCCGAGGCGGCGCACGACGGCGCCGACGCCGAGGCGTCGTGCATAGTCCACCAGCCGTTCGACTTTCAATACGTCCCGCTTCATCCACAAGCCCTTGGCGACTTCGGTGATACCACCGGCAAATACCGGGTGTCGGAGACCATCGATGATCGTGCGCTCCATGTCGCTGATCATCACGAAGCGCTCCTTGTCGATCCAGTGCTTCATGGCCCCGAATTCTTGCTCCGCCTTAATGTGTACAAACCGAAAGTCATAGCCGCCCACCGTCTGCGGACGTACGCGCCGCGTGCATGACACATACACGGTGAAGTTCGGCTGCGTTACCATGCGGTGCAGTTCAAGTGCTGTGCCGTGCGACAGGAAGTAGGGCGCCGCACCCGCGAGTTCTCGGGCGATCAGGTACGGGCTGTCGATATGCTCGGTGGCCCAGCCGAGTTCGAAGGGCACGAGGTTGTACAGGCCAGGCTTCAGTCGCGTCACCAAGCCTCGCTGCTGGGCCTTGTGCACGAGATTGCGGGCCGATGCCGCCGACAGGCCGGTGATAGATCTCACATCCGCCAAAGTAAACGTAGACCGGCGAAGCTCATTCAGCTCAGTGAATAGCTGCGCTGCCCGTGGGCCTAGCGTCTTCGTTTGCAAGTGATATTTAGTGCTCAATTGGCGTCTCTAAAAGAAACGTACTGTGCGTGAAATATAACATTAACGATACTAAGAGGCAAGTTTGCCCCTCATTTGGGGACAAATTAAGCGTGGAATATAACCTTGCCATTTTTGATCGAGCGGGCTGTGGCATAGTGCGGCGGTGTGCCGTCGTGACTCTAATGCCGAGGAATCGTCGATCCGAGAATTCGCTAAGTTTGAGCTGCGACTGGAAAAACAACTGTGAAAGAACTGTACGGCATGATGCGGTAAAACTAGGGATAAGGCGGTTTGCGAGAGCGCCTGGTTGATAAAAAGTTACATATAATCAAGGCCTACTTTATTCAGAAAACACGCTGATCCGCCTTCTAAGCCGGGGGTAACAGGTTCGAGTCCTGTCGGGCGGACCAATCATTTTGAACGCATGAGGAACCGCACGATGAAATCAACCCGCTTTACCGGAATCGACGACGCCAAATCGAAAGTGGGCCAGGAAATCGGCCTGAGTGAATGGATGGTTATCGATCAGGATCGCGTGAATGCGTTCGCGAAGGTCACCGGTGATGAGCAGTGGATTCATGTCGATGTCGAGCGGGCAACGCGGGAATCACCCTTTGGTGGGCCGATCGCTCACGGTTATCTGACTTTGTCGCTGCTCGCGAATTTTTCCGGAGAATGCATCAAAGTTGATGGAATAAAGCTCGCTGTGAACTACGGTTTGAATCGCGTGCGTTTTGCTTCTCCGGTGAAAGTAGGCAGTCGCGTGCGTGCCCGGTTCGTTCTGGCACAGGTGGATGATATTTCTGGAGGCGCGCAGATCGTTTGGCAAACCACGATCGAGATCGAAGGGAATGAAAAGCCGGCCTGCGCGGCGGAGATGGTTACCCGCTGGTATTTCTAGCCGCTACTTCGTATCGTGAAAGAGGGCGACTCCATTCTGCTTCCCGCTCACATTTGTGTCGTGCGCCATGGTGAAACCGATTGGAACAACGCCGGCATCCTGCAGGGCTGGACAGACGTACCGATCAACGAGCAAGGCAGACGGCAATCGTATGAACTGGTCGCCACCTATTCTCTGTCCGGGTTTTCGAGCGTCTATTCAAGTCCGTTGATTCGCGCCCTGGAAACTGCGCGAATCGTTGCTCGCTCACTGCGTCTGGCGCCGCCGACCTGTCATGACGGTCTGAAGGAGCGGAACTTCGGCGTCATACAGGGCATTCCCAAGTCAGAGTTGGCGGAGCTGAACCCGGTTTTGCTGCAGCAGATCCTTAAACGCAACCCAGCCATCTCGTTCGAGCAGGGGGAAGAGATGGATGAGTTTGCCGACCGGGTGCTGGGCGCCGTCCGGGACATCGGTGAAGTCAATCGCGGGAAACGTGTGCTGGTTATCACTCACGGTTGGACGATAGATGTCATCACCCGTCATATCACCGGTAAGCCGCGCAGCGCAATACTCGGCATGAAGCGCAGGAATGGCGAATGTGCCTGGCTCACCGTTGATGGGGATTCGATCGCTACCCTGTGACGTGCTCCGTCCGGGTATTCGCGATCGATCCTCAGCCGGCGTCGGGGTAATCGGCTCCCAGCGATACGTCGCGCCACTTCTCCATTTCCGCCGAAAATTCCTTGAACTTCAGGCTGGCTGCGTCGAAGGCGGGTCGTCCAAGTATCAAATGCAGTGGCGGTTCGTCGGATTCAACAGCCTTGATGATGGCCTCGACTGCACGTACCGGATCCCCGGGTTGGGTGCCGCTGTATCCCTGAATTGCGTCGCGGCGCGCGCCCGCAGAATCGGCATAGTCCGCGATCGCGTTCTTCGGCACCTTGAGTGAGCGTCCGGCCCACTCGGTACGGAAAGGTCCCGGTTCAACAATCGTCACCTTGATGCCTAAGGGTGCGGTTTCCTTGGCCAGTGCCTCCGACAAGCCTTCAACCGCAAACTTGGTGGCGTTGTAGTAACCGATTCCCGGATAACCGACCAGTCCCGCCATGGATGAAATATTCACGATATGACCGGAGCGCTGCTTGCGCATTCCGGGCAGCACGGCTTTGGTCATGTCGGCCAGGCCGAAAACATTTGCTTCGAACATGGCCCGGACCTCGGCATCTTCACCTTCCTCGATCGCCGACAGATAGCCATAGCCAGCGTTATTCACCAGGACATCGATGTGCCCAAATCGGGTCACGGCCTGTCGAACAGCATCGGCGATTTGTGAGGCTGCCGTGACGTCCAGAGCCACGACCAAGGCGTTTTCATGCGAAGCAAATTCTTCAAGCGTGGCCGGGTTCCGTGCTGTTACAACTACGCTGTTTCCACGCGCCAGCAGCACGCGCGTGAGTTCCCGACCGAAACCGGTTGAGCAACCGGTGATGAACCAGACAGATTTGTTGGAAGCCATTTTCAATTCCTTTTTGAGAAGCACACGCATTAAATTAATCATCAGTCAGGCCGTCGTTTGATGTAGAACAGCATCAGCAGCTGGCGGCTCACCCGATAGTTTGAAGCTCACAGTTTCCGTGAATTGTTACCTTTTCAGACACCCGTGAATGTCCGTGTTAACTGCCGGCACAGAGTGCTGCAGTTTTCGACACTGGTGATCAATAGCGTATCGGGGTCGAAAGCACGGCCATGGTGACGCGGGATACACAGACCAGTTTCTCCGACTCGTCGTTAATGCGAACATCCCAGACATGGGTGCTTCGCCCGAGATGCAAAGGCCGGGCAACGCCATAAACCCACCCGCTTTCAACGGCGCGTACGTGATTGGCGTTTATCTCCTGACCCACACAGTGATATTTCTCGGGGTCGACAACAAACGCCGCGGCCCAGGAACTCAGTGTTTCAGCCAGTACCATCGATACTCCGCCATGCAAAACGCCCGCAGGTTGACGCGTGCGCTCATCAACGGGCATGCGCCCTTTCAGATAGTCGTCGCCGGCTTCCAGAAGTTCAATACCCAGATGGCTGTTGGCACACCCTTGGCCGCGGCGGTTCGCTTCATCCAACGGAAAATGTGTATGCCAGATTTTCATGATGACGGTTTCGTGGAGCCGAAAACTGATTGCGTTTACAGGGGCGAAGACTATACCGCAAGTCAGGAAACCGTCCGCTTGGCTCGTCTTGCTTCAAAATTGCGAGTGGCCGAAAGTGCGCCTTTGTTTCATCAGACCGCAATGTGGCCAATCTGTTGTCAAACCTGTCAACCAAGTGGAGACTGCAATGGTATTACTCGAATTTTCAATGGCGCCTTCGACCAAAGGCGACAGCATGAGTCCGTATGTGGCCCGTTCGCTCGACATCATCGACAAAAGCGGTTTACCGTATCAGCTTACTCCCATGGGCACCATCATCGAAGGGGAGTGGGCCGAGGTGATGGCGGTGGTTACCGCCTGCTTTGACGCCATGCGTAGCGACTGCGACAGAATTGGAACCCACATCAAGATTGACTACCGCAAAGGACCGGGAGGCCGCATCACCGCAAAGGTCGGATCGGTGGAAACAAAGCTCGGACGCAAGCTATCTACATGAGATGACTTATGCCAATCGCGTTGTCGGCTCATGCTCGCGCTGAGTAAAAAGTCGGCGCGGGCGGTACGGCGTGTTTTTATTAAATTCAGTTACTTGCCTTGTTATTTTTGTTGCAATGGGCGCAAGAAATCAGGATACTTCTTTAGGTTGCAATTAATCTTATTTGGATATCCTCAACTTGGAGGAAGTGGTCATGGGTCCACGTCTTTGCAATTTTCTTGCGAGCTTCCTGTTCGTTGCCCTGATTCATACCCTTGTTCCGGGTTCGTTCAATTCAGCCCACGCCGCCTGCGGCGCGGACGGTCAGTCGGCCTGTACGACTACAGCAGCGAGCAAATCGTCGACCAAACCTTTTTGTCCGTCCGGCGCGTTTCCTGATCCGCGCAATGGAGGCGAATGCTGGTCCTGTCCGGGTGGTTACACCCGTTCGGGCGCCGCCGTAACCGCCAGCAATGCCTGCTACATACCCGCTGGCGAAAAGCTTTCTTCCGCGTCGCGACACCAAAAAACTCCCTGGGCCTGGGATTGCAAGGGGGGGCGTTTCTGGGACGGCTACCAGGGCGGTTACTGCTGGAGTTGCCCCGGTGGCTACAACCGCACCGGCAATCACATCAAGGGCGGCAATGCCTGCTCCGCGTCTGTTCCGGAAAAGCGCTCGACGGCGACCTACCGGTCGAAAATCGGCTGCCCCGGCGGAACCGCTTTCGATCCACGCAACAATGGCGAGTGCTGGTCCTGTCCCCCGGGTTACAACCGCAACGCAAATGCGGTGACCGGTGGTGCCGCCTGCACGGCACAATCCGCATGCAACTCGGGTCTGAAGCTCATATCGGGCAAGTGCGTTTCCACCGATGCGTCGGGTCGCCCAACAACATGCGGGCATCTGAATCAGCGGCCCTGCACGGTCACGGAGTTCCTTCCTTCCTGCGACAAAGATCTGACCGAGCTTGGCGGCAAGGGCAAGTGCATTACCGACACGATAGTCAAGGATGCGATGGCGGGAGCGGCCAAATTTGCGGCCGATGCTGCCCGAAAATTTGACGAAGGGGTCAATGGCGCCACGCGAGCAGCGGCCAAGCTTGCGGCCAATAACGCCGTCAGAAAGTTCAACCCCTTCCTGCGCGACCTGAAAAAACGCATGGATGGATTTGGCGCGAACGAGAAGGCCGCGCTCGATCGTATCGTGAAGACCATCCGCTCCGGCAAGGTAGACCGCCAGGCGCAGCAGGACATGCGCATGATAGGCGCCAAACTCGGGCTGCTGGCCGGGCAGGCGGGCGCCATCGTTCCCGACAACGTAAAGCACTCGTCCTTCGGTGTGTTCTTTCAGGACAGTGCCGCGGCCGTCGTGGGCGTAGCGGCCGGATACTCCATGAT
>JAIPCF010000003.1 GCA_021738385.1 Sulfuritalea sp.
ATGGCGGCGCACTGTCCGGCATACGTACCGACGATCTGGCTGCACTGCCGATCAAAACGATTGTCGCGCGCAACGACAAGGTCGACTGGGGGCAGGTTGAGGATGTGATCTACGGTTGCGCCAATCAGGCCGGCGAAGAGAACCGCAACCTGGCCCGCATGGCCGGCCTGCTGGCCGGATTGCCAGTCAGCGTGCCCCGAACGACAATTAACCGTCTGTGCGGCTCTGGCATGGATGCCGTGGGTACCGCCGCACGCGCGATCAAGTCGGGTGAGGCCTCGCTGATGATTGCCGGCGGCGTGGAGAGCATGAGCCGTGCTCCCTTCGTCATGCCCAAGGCCGAAAGCGCCTTCTCGCGCAGCAATGCAGTGTATGACACCACCATTGGCTGGCGTTTTGTAAACAAACTGATGCGACAGCAGTACGGCGTGGACTCAATGCCAGAAACCGCCGACAACGTTGCTGCGGAATTCAGCATTGGGCGCGCCGATCAGGACGCTTTCGCCTTGCGCTCGCAACAGCACTGGGCGGCCGCGCAGGCGGCGGGGTTTTTCAAGGATGAAATCGCGCCGGTCGAGATTGCGCAGCGAAAGGGTGACCCGATAATTTTCGACACCGACGAACATCCGCGTCCCGATACCAAGCCGGAGCAACTGGCCAAACTCAAGGGCATCAACGGCCCTGACCTAAGCGTCACCGCCGGCAATGCCTCTGGTGTCAATGATGGCGCCTGCGCGCTGCTTATCGCCTCGGCCGACGCAGCCAAGCACTACAGCCTGACACCACGAGCGCGCGTAGTCGCCATGGCTACCGCCGGCGTCGCTCCGCGCATTATGGGTTTTGGGCCGGCGCCTGCGGTCAAGAAACTGCTGACCCTGACCGGATTGCGCCTCGATCAAATGGATGTCATCGAACTCAATGAAGCCTTTGCAGCGCAGGGGTTGGCGGTTACCCGTGAGCTTGGCCTGGCCGACGACGACGCGCGGGTCAACCCCAATGGCGGTGCGATTGCGATCGGGCATCCGCTGGGCATGAGTGGTGCACGCCTGATAACCACTGCGATGTACCAGTTGCATCGCATGAATGGGCGCTATGCTTTATGCACCATGTGCATCGGCGTCGGACAAGGCATTGCCATCATTATCGAGCGCGTTTGATTTTCGGCGCTGGCGGAATTGCCGGCATTGATGGCCACCGATCATTTCTCAGGCCATGCGGCGGAATACGCCAGGGCGCGGCCCTCCTATCCGCCTGAGCTGTTTACCTGGCTGGCGCAAGCTTGTCCGACGCGAAATCGGGTCTGGGATTGCGCGACCGGCAACGGACAGGCGGCACTCGCCCTGGCGGATCACTTCCAGCACGTTCATGCCACCGACCTCTCAGACAAACAGTTGATAGAGGCTCCGCCACATCTTCGTATCGTTTATCTGACAGCACCTGCCGAGGCAAGCGGTTTGGCGGATTACAGCTGCGATCTGGTAACAGTTGCCCAGGCCTTGCACTGGTTCTGTACCGAGGATTTCTACGCAGAAGTGAAGCGAGTGCTCAAACCGGGCGGACTGTTCGCAGCATGGACCTACTCGCTGCTGCGGGGGGAAGCGGATCTCAACGAGATCATGGGTGATTTCTACACCCACACCGTCGGTCGCTACTGGCCACCGGAACGCCGCTGGGTCGACCTCGGCTACCGCGACATTCCCTTCCCATTTGGCGATATCGCTACGCCTGCTTTTGAAATCCGTCTCGAATGGACGTTGTCCGATTTGCTTGCCTATCTGCGCACCTGGTCGGCCACACAACGCTGCATCAGAGAAACCGGCATCGACCCCTGCATTGCACTGAAACAACGACTGGAGCAAATTTGGCCCCACCCGGAATCAAGAAAGACCATAATCTGGCCCCTTGTTCTTCGCTGCGGGAGACTTCCATGACCCACTCACACACTACCGAAATTGCAACCGAACTTGCCACGCTCGGTGGCGGTTGCTTCTGGTGCCTTGAAGCTGCATTTGTGCAGCTTCAAGGCATCGAGTCGGTGGTCTCGGGCTATGCCGGCGGACAAATGCAGAACCCGGACTACCACAGCGTGTGCAGCGGCAGCTCGGGTCACGCCGAAGTGGTCGAAGTACGGTTTGATCCGGCGGTGATCGACTATCGCACGCTGCTGCAAGCCTTCTTTGCGATTCATGATCCGACCACGCTCAACCAGCAGGGCAACGATATCGGTACCCAGTACCGCTCGGTGATATTTACTCACAGCGCGGAACAGGAATCCATCGCAAAAGCGCTGATCAAGGAGCTGACAGAGGCCAATTACTGGCCCGATCCCATTGTCACCGCCGTATCACCAGCGCCGACTTTCTGGCGTGCCGAGGAAGGGCACCAAAACTATTTCGCCAACAACCCGGGGCAAGGATACTGCCAAGCTGTAGTCGCGCCCAAGGCGGCAAAGCTACGCAAGCTGTTCGCAGGTCGCTTGAAGCAGCCGGAATGAGTTCGTCCGTGCATCCGCATGGCCGTGCCGTGTTGTTGATGGTGCTCGCCAGTTTTCTGTGGTCGATCGCTGGCGTGGTGACGCGGCATCTCGACGCAGCACGGGGTCTCGAAATCACTTTCTGGCGCAGCTTCTTCACCCTGCTATCGCTCGGCCTGATTCTGCGCCTGTGGCGTGGGCCGGGATTGATGCGCAGCTTGGTCGCCGGCGGTCCCAAGCTCTGGGTCTCCGGGATCTGCTGGTCGATCATGTTCACAGCATTCATGATTGCATTGACGATGACAACCGTGGCCAACGTGCTGGTCACCATGGCGCTGGCCCCGTTTTTGACAGCACTGGTAGCGCGTGTTGTCACCGGCCAGGCTCTGCCACGTCGCACCTGGTGGGCTATTCTGCTGGCGGGCATCGGCATCGTGGGTATCTTCGGCGGTCAGATGTCGGAGGGTGGTAGCAACAGCATGTCCGGCTTGCTCGTCGCGCTATGCGTACCCTTTGCCGCGGCGGCGAATTGGACGCTTGTCAAACAATCCGGTGACTCGGACATGGTTCCGGCAATCCTGATCGGTGCCGCTGTGTCGAGTGTCGTCACTCTGCCGCTGGCATGGCCGCTATCGGCCAGCCATCACGACATTGCGCTACTGGCCGGCTTGGGATTGATGCAACTGGCCATTCCCTGTTCGCTGGCGATCATCGCGGCCCGCGCTCTAAGTGCACCCGAAGTCTCTTTGCTGGCGCTGCTTGAAATCATCTTTGGCATCGCGTTGGCCTGGCTCGGCGCTGGCGAGCAACCCGGCGCCAATGTACTGGTTGGTGGCGCGATGGTGATTGGTGCTTTGATTGGTAATGAATGGCTGGGTCTGCGTCAGGCGCGTGCCCTGGTGTCCAACGCCACTATTCTGCGTCCGGCTGATTGAGCGGCGCGCTGTCGGCAAAGGCCGGCAACCGCATGCAGGCCTCGTGTATGCGCATGACAGTCGGGACATGATCCAGCTTCGCCTTGAAGCGTTGCGCATTGAAGATTTGCGGAATCAGACAAATATCCGCAAGACCGGGAGATTCGCCGTGGCAATAGGTGCCGGTCAAAACATTGTCGCTCAGCATGGACTCGACAGTCGCCAGACCTGTTTCCACCCAATGACAATACCAGGCGTTTTTCTGTTCGTCTGAAATGCCCAAGGTTTTACTCAAATAGTTCAGTACACGTAGATTGTTCAGAGGATGAATCTCGCAGGCGATGGCCAACGCAATCGCTCGCACCCGCGCCCGGCCCGCCGCATCGGAAGGCAACAAAGGAACTTGTGGTCGCGTCTCGTCAAGATATTCGATAATGGCCAGCGATTGAGTCAATATGGCGCCATCTTCGTCAAGCACCGGAACCAGACCGGCTGAATTCAAGGATTTGAACTCGGCGGCAAGCTGCTGACCACCGTCCTTGAGCAGATGAACGGCAAGGTAATCGTATGCGAGTCCCTTGAGCGCCAACGCAATGCGCACGCGAAAACTGGCGGAGCTTCGAAAATAGCTATAAAGTTTCATGACTTGTGTATAAAGTAAAAATGCTTGATTGAGCGGGCCGGAAGCTATGCCTGGAGCCGTGCTGCGGTCCAGAGAAAACAGCAATTGAGGGGGTTGACCGGTCTTGCTCGAAACAAACTCGCATCCACCCCAGGGAATAGAATGATCGGACTATAGCGTTGACCCATTTGCGTTGACCCATTCGATGTCAAAAAATGCTTTCCCGCCGACATATTGCCGAGCATGCTTCGGCGGTTTGTGCGCCGTCCTGATCGCGACGGCACTATTGCCTGCGACGGTTGCTGCCCAGACTGACTACGATATCGAATTACGGCGCAGCGATCGAATTGACCTTCGGCGGCTTGGCAAGGTTTCAGAGAATGAGCGCGACGTATTACGGATCGAGTGGCGAGTGGCGCTGGCAAGTGGGGAAGAAGCGCAAACAGTGCGAGCCCTGCTAGACAAATTGCAGCGGCTCGAGGTGGATATCAATGAGGCCACTCGGCAAATTGTCGCCATGCCAAACCGGAAGCCGGCTACGACTGCCCCCGCCCCAACCGTAGAGACGGCCGGGAAAAATGGCAGAGATTCCAGCATGCGCCTGCTGGTCGCCAATATCGCCGCTGCGAGCCTGGTGGCTCTGTGGTTGTTCCGTCGACGCAAAGCAGCCGGTGCTGTCAAGGCTGATCACGGCGGATCAAACCCTTTGAAATCCGCCATCGATCAATCCAAGGTTGCTGCCGATAAACCGAGCGAAAAACAAACAGACCAAGCCCAAAGAGTTGAACCTCACATCAAGCCAAACTCTGACTCTGCCACCAAAACAAATGGCCCATCTTCGGAGTCATCGGATTCAGAAATCAAGGACACCACAAAGCCGCCGGCTGCCAAACCGGGAGAGATCCACTCTTTGCCGAAAGCAACCAAACCGGATACCGTTGCATCTGTGGGCACGATAGCCCCGCTGCCGGGCAGCAAAATTCCCGCGAGTGCCCCCGCGAAATCGATGGGGAAGGGTGACGAGCCGACTTTGCAACTGGCCGAGATCATGCTCTCAATGGGGCTGGATCAAGGCGCGGCACAGGCTTTGCTGGAATACATCGAGTCCAATCCGCGTCAGGCGGTTTACCACTGGCTGAAACTTCTTGGTATCTATCGCAAGAAAGGAATGCAGCAGGAATTCACTGACACCGCGGGAAAACTGCGCCAGTTTTTCAACATTCAGGCGGATGAGTGGGACCGTCCGCGCGATGGCGAAGAGCGGTCGCTGGAAAAATTTACCCGTGTTTCGGTTCAGGTGCAGCAGATCTGGCTGCAACCCGATCAATGCCTCAGCTATCTGCGACACCTCCTGGAAGACAATCGCGATGGCGCACGAGCCGGTTTTCCGCAGTCAGTCGCGGAAGAAATCCTGTTCCTGATAGAAGTCATTCGAGCAAGCGAGGCATAGCGGCGCTTCAGGGAAGCCTACAGGCGGCCTATCATCCCCAAGCGAAGCTGCCAATCCAAAGAAAATCGAGGCGGCTGGAAACCCATCCAGACTTCCGCTCACTCAGACATCTATACCGCCGGAATGCAGCGCTCGACGGTTTGGTCGATGGTGCCAAAGATACTCACGCCTTTTTCGTCTTTCATTTCAATTCTGACGCGATCGCCAAACTGCATATAAGGCGTCTTGGGTTTGCCTTCTTCAATGGTTTCATACATCCGCACTTCGGCGATGCAACAATAACCAACGCCACCATTGGCGACCGATGATCCGAACAAACCGCCCTGCTTGTTGGACACTGTTCCTGAGCCGATGATGGTTCCCGCCTCGAGCTCGCGGGTCTTCGCCAGATGTGCGACCAACTGGCCGAAGTTGAAAGTCATATCGACACCGGCGTTGGGCTTGCCAAAAGCTTCGCCGTTCAATTCGACCGTGAGCGGCAGATGCAACTTCGTACCCTTCCATGCCATTCCAAGTTCGTCGGGTGTGACGGCTACCGGTGAGAAAGCCGAAGCGGGCTTTGACTGTAGAAAGCCAAAGCCCTTGGCCAGTTCTGCCGGAATCAGGTTTCGCAGGCTGACATCATTGACCAACATCAGCAGACGAATCGCCTTCGCTCCCTGTTCCGGTGTGGCTCCGATCGGCACATCACCGGTTACCACCGCTACCTCGGCCTCAAAATCGATGCCCCATGCCTCATCGCAGGCCATGACCGAGTCGCAGGGGCCAACGAAGCTGTCGGAGCCTCCTTGATACATCAGTGGATCTAGATGAAACTCCGGGGGCAATTCGGCGCCGCGCGCCTTGCGCACCAACTCGACATGGTTAATGTAGGCCGATCCGTCGGCCCATTGATAGGCTCTTGGCAGCGGACTGTGGCAATGCCGGGGCTCGAAGGGAATTGCGTGACGTGCGGATTGCTGGCTGGCGCCCAGGTTCAATGTGTCATAGACCAGTTCGAGAGCCGGCAGGACCGCATCCCAGTTATCCAGGGCCTGCTGCAGGGTTGGGGCAGTATCTCCCACGGTTTGGCAAAGTGTGAGATCGCGACTGACGACAACCAGCGTGCCGTCTCGACTGCCATGCTTTAGGGTGGCCAGCTTCACGACTTTGCCGCCGTCGCGTTGACGCTTCCGTCGTGCATCCAGCGTGCGTGCTTGGGGGCTTTTTTGGTCTTGGCCCATTCTTCGAGCATGTCCCACTTGACCTCGTCGAGCTGTTTCATCATTTCCGGTGTTCCGGTATTGAAAGCCAGCTCCAGACGATGCCCGCTTGGATCGAAAAAATAGATCGACTGGAAAATCGTGTGGTCGGTGGGTCCGATGACTTCAATGCCGTCGGCCTCGAGTCGAGCCTTGGTGGCCAGCATTTCTTCCATGCTTCCGACTTCCATCGCCAGGTGCTGGGTCCAACTCGGGGTATTTCGATCCCGATCCATCTCCGGCTGCGTCGGCAATTCGAAAAAGGCCAGAATATTGCCGGCGCCGGCATCGAGAAAAATATGCATGTAGGGATCCGGCGCCTTGGTCGACGGCACTTCGTCTTCCGCGATGGCGAGAATGAAGCCCATGTTGAGGTACTTGCCGTACCACTCAACGGTTTCCTTGGCATCTTTGCAGCGATAGGCAACATGGTGCACTTTTTTAACCAGACTTGCGCTCATTTTCAGACTCCTTCGCGAGCAATAGTGAGGGCTTCACGCAATGTACCGATGTCGCCTATATGATTGGCGAGCAAAAGAATCAGTCGAGCGTTCAGCAGTTCGGACTGCTCATCCGACAAGTCGCGATGAGCGTTGATGAGCATTTCGTAGAAATCGTCTCCCGGCGCGTAGGCGGTGAAATAACGCACCCCGGCTTCGGCAAAGTTCGGATTCAGATTAAGTGCCATGATCATTTCTCCTTTCAAGCGTTGCACGTGGCTTTTGCCACGGCTGCCTTGATCTTCTCGGGATCGAGCGCACGCCATCGAGCCGCAACATGCTGGTCGGGGCGCACCAGATAAACGGTACCGTTCTTCGCATCGTAGCGCTGGGCAGCGATTCCGTTGGGGTCTTCGAGATTCGGGATGCCGCCATCAACGGTGCCCGGCGTTGAAGAAATGACCAGTGCTTGCACCGGTATGTTGCCAAAGGACAAATTGGACAGCGCGGCAATGGTTGCGGCATCCAGTTTGTTCGGATCATCGGCAAAGTACAAAGCGAAGAACTGATTCCCCACCGCATTGAGCAACCAGCTTGCATCACCATTTGCCAGTACCGGTGCATCGTCCATCGGCGCTCCCGGTACCATTCTTCCCGCAAACTCATCCGCCGCGGCATCCGGCGTGTTGAGACTGGAGGTAGTAAGAAAAGCGGGCACCGACAATCGACCGGAATTCACCAGTGCTCGGCCGAAGGCGTGATCTTTGGCCAGTCCCAGCACCGCGTTGCGGAACGTCTTGCTGACCTTGCTTTTGGGCGTGATGAAGTCGGTCGAGCGTGTCGAGTTCATCAGGTTTTCGTCAGCGGCAAAAACACGCTCTTCCGTGTAGCTGTCCAACAGCTTTGCAGGCGCTTTGCCATCAATTACCAGCTTCAATTTCCAGCCCAGGTTGTCGATATCCTGAAGGCCCGAGTTGGCCCCGCGCGCACCGAAAGGCGAGACTTGATGCGCGGCATCACCGACAAACAGGACGCGATCATGGTTGAAACACCCCATGCGACGACACTGGAAGGTATACACGCTGACCCATTCCAGTTCGAACTCTCTCTCATCGCCAAGCATGGCCTTGATCCGCGGCAACACGTTTTCCGGCTTCTTTTCTTCTTCCGGATCGGCGTCCCAGCCCAACTGGAAATCAATGCGGAACACACTGTCGGCCTGTTTGTGCAACAGTACCGATTGCCCCGGATGAAACGGCGGATCGAACCAGAACCAGCGTTCCGCCGGAAAGTCTGCCTTCATCACGACGTCGGCGATAAGAAAACGATCCATGAATATCTTGCCCTCGACTTCAAGGCCCAACATGCGGCGAATCGGGCTGCGCGCGCCATCGGCGGCTATCAGCCAGTCGGTTTCGACGGTATAGAAACCGTCCTCCGTCTCGACTTTAAGCGTGACAGTTGATCCGGTTTTCGCCACCGATACCACCTTGTTGCGCCAGCGTAGATCTATGCCAGGCCGTGTGGAAGCGCGATTTGCCAGATATTCCTCAAGATAGTACTGCTGTAGATTGACCATGCCCGGCCGGTGATGATCAGCTTCCGGCACCAGATTGAAGTTGTACACTTCCTTTTCGCGAAAGAAGGTGCGCCCGACGTTCCACGACACACCTTTGTCGCAAACGGCGTCACCCAGCTCGTAGCGATCGAGAATTTCCAGCGCGCGCTTGGCATAGCAAACGCCGCGCGAACCGATCGACACGGTATCGTCTTCATCCAGCAGCAGCACTGGAATATCGTGCATTTGCAGATCCAGTGCTGCGCCCAAACCAACCGGGCCAGCGCCAACGACCACCACGGGTACTTTAAGTGTCTGGCCGCTGGCTATTTCCCGCGGCGTCTTGTATTCAAACTTGGGATAGCTGTACGTACTCAGCATCAATGGCTCTCCTTGACTGGTTTGGCAGCGAGGTCAGGCGGCCGCCTGCAAGGCGTGCCACATTTCCTGATCGCGCTCGGCGGTCCAGATCCGCGGATCGCGAATGCCCGAGGCTTCATCGTGGGCGCGCGTCACATCAAAAGGCAGGCAGTGCTCATAGATGAACACCTGGGCAAATTTTGGATCCATGGTCTTACGCGTGTGCGCCATGCAGGCCGCGAGATCCATTCCCTGGGCCACGGCTTCCTGGGCACTGCAATACAGGGTCGAAACAAAATCCTTGGTATAAGACAGGCCCTTTTGCACCTGCTCCGGATTCATTAGCGCCGGACCGCGTCCTGGAATCATCTTCTCGGCCTTCAAGGCAGCCAAAGCATCCAGCGTGGCCGGCCAGTCGGCCAGATAGGCATCGCCTGTGTAGCAGGCGGCATCGGCCTCGACCAGATCACCGGAGAACAGAATCTTCTGCTGCGGCAACCAAACCACCGTGTCACCCTTGGTATGACCGCGGCCCAGATGCATGATCTTGACTTCCAGATCGCCCATCCACAGCGTCATCTCCCGATCGAACACCACGGTTGGCCAAGTCAGGCCAGGCACGCTTTCAACGGCGTTGAACAGGCGCGGGAAACGACCGATCTCGGAATCCATATCCTGCTGACCACGCTCGACAATCAGTTCGCGCGTCTGCTTCGAAGCAATGATGTCCTGCAGGCCTTCCTTCTTGTAGCCCGACGCTCCCAATACACGCACTGCGTGGTAATGCGTCAGCGTGACGTATTTGATCGGCTTGTCGGTCACCTGGCGCACATAGCGGATCACGTCCTGCGCCATTACCGGTGTTGCGGTCGCATCGATGATCATCACGGAATCCTCGCCGATAATCACACCGGTATTGGGATCACCCTCGGCGGTGTAGGCATAGGCGTTGTCTGAAAGCTTTTCGAAGCTGACCTTCTTTTCTTCGAGGTCGGCGTGCGAGGCAAATTTTTTCTCACTCATGGTGTCTCCTTGGGTCGTACAAAATTAACTTTTGTGTAATTCGATTGCCTATATCGTAATATTGTTTTCTTTAGGTGTCAAATGTGGAGACTGATACTGCTTCCCTGTTTTCAGGGAAGGCCCGGTGGACTCGATGGATCCGGACTCGGCATGCGCAAGACCTCGACGGCCTGGCGATAGGCATGAAGGGCTTCCTTGCGGCGTCCAGCGGCTTCCAGCTCACGAGCACGGCGCAGCCAGTCTTCCACTATGCCCGCAGTCGCCGTATCACCAGCGCCGATTTTTGCGGCTTCACTATCGCGATCTTCCTTGGCATCGTTCTTGACTGCCGGTGTCGAATAGCTAAGGGATGCAGATTGCGCTTCGGGCTTGCTGCGCTTCGCAGTAATAGTCATCCCCTGCGCAGCGCGAGCCTTGATCGCTGCCTTGTTTGCCAAGGCCTCGGCTTGGCGAATAGCGGTAATTGCCGCCCGGTAAAGCCTGCGCGCTTCAGTGCGCCGGCCAGAGGCCTCCATCCTTCGCGCCTGTGCCATGAGGCTGTCGGCGCGATCCGGAACGGGTTGCGAGCGTACCTCGGGTCCCCAAGTCGCTTTTGGCCGAGCAACAACTTCGGAAAACCGTTCCCGACCCGCGATCTCCCGGGCAATTTTCAGGTTGTTGTTACGCATCGCCCAGCGCAGCGCATCGTCGCCATATTCATTGACGATATCGGCTCGCGCGCCAGCGGCAAGCAATTCTTTGGCGATCGACTCCTGTCCCTCGCGCGCCGCCATCATCAGCGGTGTCGAACCGTTGGTTGACAGCGCATTGATGTCGGCACCCTGCTGCAACAGGTAGCGTGCGACGTCGATGTGACCGGCAAACACCGCATAGTGCAGCGCAGCCCATTGCTTGCCCTGCCGATTCAAGCTTGCGCCATGCTCCACCAGCCAGCGCACCGCGCTCAGATGCCCCTTCCACGCCGCATGCAGCAAGGCTTGCTCACCAATCGCGTTTGTTTTGTTGATGTCAGCACCACGCTCGGCAAACAGTTCCATCATCGGAACATTGCCCTCCCACGCTCCAATCATCACACCTGTACCGATCGGCATGCCTTCAAAGTCGGGAGACAGACCAGCGTCCAGCCACTCTCGCGCTTGCTTGATATCGCCATTCTCAATGGCGAAACTAAAACGCACTGGATCGGGCAGGCTCGCTGCGCTTGCGGACGAAATACCAATCAGAAAAGCCAGGAAAAATGAAAAAGTCTTCATGACGGGAAGTATATGTCCGCCGCCGTCAAGGATGCGGCGCTTGCTCCCAAAAGGCGGCTTTGACTCGAAGAATCGCCAACCCGAAATCAGAACAACCGAAACCGGCCATGTCCGACACGCAACGCGCCCGGAATATTGAACCGGGGCAAATCAACGCGGGACTTAGAATCACGCAATGCCGCTTCACTTTGCTTTGCTGCTGAGCCTCTCCCTGCACGCCGTGCTAATCATTGCCCCTAGCTGGCAAGCGACCCGGCTACAGCCATTCCCGGAAGCGAGCATCGATGCACGCCTGATTCCCCAAACGCCAGACGTTGCACCAGCAGACACCGTGAGCACGGAGCCAAGCAAAACAGTCCAAAGCGCTTCACCACCAACTGTCGCGCCACCTCGCAAATTGCAGGGTAGCGCGTTACGCCGCGCGCAAGCCTCGCTGACCGAGCATTTGTACTACCCGCTGGAAGCCATCGAGCGCGGACTGGAAGGTGAAGTGATTCTGCTGCTGCAACTTTCGGAGGATGGCCGAGTCGTCTCAGCTTCCATCGCGCGCAGTTCTGGTCATGTCTTGCTTGATCAGGCGGCATTGGAAGCCGCTCGCAGGATCGGCGCCCTGCCCGGCAGCCCGCGCCAATCCCTTTTCCCGGTGAATTTTCGCCTTGAATAGTTACACCGGGTTGTCGATATCGACAAACTCACAGGCAATCCCGAATTTCTCGGCCAGATGCTCGCCCAGCGCCATCACGCCGTAGCGTTCCGTGGCATGGTGGCCCGCAGAAACAAATGCCATCCCGGACTCGCGAGCCAGATGCACGTTCTGCTCCGAAATCTCGCCGGAGACGAAGATGTCCGCCCCGGTCGCCAATGCGTCTTCAAAATAGTCCTGCGCGCCACCGCTGCACCAGGCGATACGTGTGATCTCCCGCTTTGGGTCGCCGATCAACAAAGGCGTCCGGCCCAGCGCCTGTTCCAGCTGCTTTACCAGTTCTCCGGCAAAAGTCGGCGCTGGTGGCACGCCAACGAAGCCGATTCCCTGCTCCGCAAACTGCCCAGTGACGCTCCAACCCAGGCGCACAGCAAGTTGCGCGTTGTTTCCCAGCAGTGGATGGGCATCAAGCGGTAAATGAAAAGCAAACAAGTTGATGTCATGTGCCAGCAGGCGCGCCATACGCTGCCTGCGAAAACCTGTGACACGACCATCTTCGGATTTCCAGAACCATCCGTGATGCACCAGCAAGGCGTCGGCCTGCCGTTCGATAGCTGCCTCAATCAATGCCTGACTGGCCGTTACGCCGCAAACAATCCGCGCAATACGCTCGCGGCCTTCCACTTGTAGTCCGTTTGGGCAATAATCATGGAAGCGTGCTGTGTCTAGCTCCCTATCCAGATAAACGCGAAGCTCTTCACGAAGCACTGCTTTCACCGACATTTTTTTGCTCCCCCAAAAATCAAATTATGCGCCGCCTTTGGCTGACTTTTGCCCAAACCGTCACAATCTGTGTTGCAGTCTTGTTTGTCGTGAAAACGCTCAAACCGGAATGGCTACCTCATCTGCCCAGCACAAATAATGGATATCCTGAAGTTGCAACGGTAGTCGAAGCACCTGCCGGTAGCGCGGCGCTGCGTCCGAGTTCGTATGCTGATGCAGCAAAAAGAGCCCTGCCAGCGGTCGTGCATATCTTCACTACCCAGGAAGTCAAAGGGCCGCGCGATCCGTTTACCAACGATCCCATCTTCCGGCATTTTTTTGGCGATCGCTTTGGTGAATTGTCCCAACGACGCTCGGGACTGGGTAGCGGTGTCGTGGTATCACCCGAAGGCTATATCCTGACCAACTATCACGTGGTCGATGGCGCTGACGAAATTGAGGTCGCACACAGCGACGGAAGGAAATACAAGGCACGAGTTGTGGGCACCGACCCGGAGTCCGATCTAGCCGTATTGCGCATTCCTGCCGACCACAAACTGCCTGTCATTGCATTCGGCAGTAGTGAAAATTTGCGTGTAGGCGACGTGGTGCTAGCCATCGGCAATCCTTTCGGCGTCGGGCAGACTGTCACTTCCGGTATCGTCTCTGCGCTGGGCCGCTCGCATTTGGGCATCAACACTTTCGAGAATTTCATTCAGACCGATGCTGCGATCAATCCCGGCAATTCCGGTGGCGCGCTGGTTGATGCCAACGGACATCTGGTTGGCATTAATACCGCCATCTATTCGCAAAGTGGCGGGTCCATGGGCATCGGCTTTGCGATTCCAGTTTCGCTGGCCAAGAACGTAATGGAACAGATCGTCAAAACCGGCGGCGTGACACGCGGCTGGGTCGGTGTTGAGGTTCAGGAAATTACCGAAGAGCTTGCAGAATCTTTCAAACTTTCCGGTACCTCGGGAGCTCTGATCGCTGGTGTCATGCGCGGCAGTCCAGCCGACAAAGCCGGCATTAGACCGGGTGACGTACTGACCCAGGTCGCAGGCCAGAAAGTGAAAGATGCCCAGGGCATGCTGGAATTGATTGCCGCCCTGGAACCGGAAAAACCGGCTTCTTTCTTACTCAGGCGCGATGGCAAAGATATCGACCTGAACGTCGTTATCGGGAAGCGGCCCAAGCCAACACGCGAAAGATAAACCGCCAAACGCTGGTTTGACACCAGCCGTGAGAACTTATCGAAGTGAAGCGTTCAGTGCGTGCAGCGCCTTGCTGCCAGGACACAGATAAGCGTCGCCCAACTGATTTAGCGGCCTTTCCACCGTATTGAGGTTGCGATGCATATCCTCGGCGGCACTATCCACATAGAGAAGGCCGGTAACGATTTCTCCAAGCGCGTGCCTTTCCTGCAGATGATTCATGGCACCAACCCGTTCCGACGGATCGTAATCCGTGGCCAGCTTGCGTAAATGCAGGATCGAACCATCATGCTGGACAATCCTGCGTAGTGAACCAGGCTCGTACGACGCATTGATTTGATCGCGAGGCAAAATAACGTCAAGGCGATTGACCGCGTCGTTGTGTTCGCGCACGTAGTCATAGCTTTTGGTCGAACCCGCATGATTGTTGAACGTCACGCACGGGCTGACGACATCAATGAACGCGGGTCCGCGATGGCGCAACGCGCCCTTGATCAGAGGAATCAACTGCTCCTTGTCGCCGGAAAAACTGCGCGCGACATAACTGGCCCCAAGCTGCAGCGCCAGAGCAACAAGATCAATTGGCGTATCGCTATTTACGACACCACGCTTGCTCTTGGAGCCCTTGTCGGCGGTAGCCGAAAACTGTCCCTTGGTCAGACCGTAGACCCCGTTGTTCTCAACGATATAGGTCATATTCACTCCGCGCCGCATGGCGTGAGCAAACTGACCGATACCAATCGAAGCAGAATCGCCATCTCCTGATATACCCATATAGATCAGATCGCGATTGGCCAGCGCAGCTCCGGTCAGCACCGAAGGCATGCGACCGTGCGTGGTGTTGAAGCCATGCGAGGCACCCAGGAAATAGTCGGGGGTCTTCGACGAACAGCCGATGCCAGACAATTTGGCCACCCGATGCGGCTCGATGTCGAGATCGAAACAGGCCTGAACCACCGCCGCGCTGATTGAATCGTGGCCGCATCCGGCACAGAGTGTCGATATCGCACCTTCGTAATCACGCCGCGTGTATCCAAGCGTATTTCTTGGTGTGTCGGGCCGCAGAATATTGGGTTTGACGAGATAGGTCATGAAGCCACCTTTTTGCGAATTGGTGTCACTTTGTGCTCCGAGAGTGCGTCGGCGATCCTTCCGGAAATGAAGCGGGCGGTAATCGGCGTTCCGTCGTAATGCAGTACGCGGATCAATCGTTTCGGATCGACCTCGCCTTCGGTACAAAGCAGCATGCGCAACTGACCGCTCTCGTTCTGCTCGACGACGAAAACATAGTCGTGCTCGTCGATAAAGTCGATTACCTCGTCGGCAAAAGGAAAGCCACGCACGCGCAGGGTATCGACATGAACGCCCTGCGCCTCAAGAAGCGCAGATGCCTCGGCCATGGCAGGACCGGTCGACCCGTAGTAGATCGCTCCATAACGACTCGGCTGCGAAGCGCGTTGCAGAATGGGTGCTGGCAAGAGGCTCTTGGCCGTTTCAAACTTGCGCCGCAGACGCTCCATGTTGTAGACATAGTCGGTTCCGGCCTCGCTGTACTTGGCGTAGGCGTTGCGTGTCGTGCCTCGACTGAAAAAGGCACCTTTGGTCGGATGGGTGCCGGGAATGGTCCGCCACGGAATTCCATCACCATCGACGTCCAGATAACGGCCAAAATTCTTGCCGGCTTCCAGATCTTCCGCGCTCATTACCTTGCCGCGATCGTAGCGACGCTGATCATCCCATTCGAATGGCTTGCACAGCCGGTCATTCATCCCGATGTCGAGATCAAGCAGAACAAACACCGGTGTCTGCAACCGATCCGCCAAATCAAATGCTTGCGCACCAAGGGTGAAGCACTCGTGCGGATCTTCCGGAAAAAGCATTACGTGCTTGGTATCTCCATGCGAGGAGTAGGCACAGGAGATCAAATCGGATTGCTGTGTACGCGTAGGCATGCCGGTAGATGGTCCACCACGCTGCACGTCAAAGATCACCACAGGAACTTCGGCAAAATAAGCCAGACCGAAGAACTCCTGCATCAGGGAAATACCGGGGCCCGAAGTCGCCGTGAAGGCGCGTGCGCCGTTCCATCCTGCACCGATTGCCATTCCGATCGATGCCAACTCATCCTCAGCCTGAACCACTGCGTAACGGGCCATGCCGTTGTCAGGGTCAGTACGATATTTGCGACAATAGCTGGCAAAAGCCTCTATTACCGATGTCGATGGCGTTATCGGATACCAGGCGGCAACTGTCGCACCGCCATAGATCGCGCCCAGTCCGCAGGCGTTGTTTCCATTAATGAAAATCTGATCACCGACACCATCCGACTGTTCCACACGCAGTCCGATCGGACAGGGAAGATTGGCCTTGGCATGGTCATAGCCCAATTTGAGGGCGTTGACGTTGGCACCGATCAGCTTGTCTTTGCCACGGTATTGATCGGAGATCAAATTCTCGACGACACCCAGATCCATGTCCAGCAGTGCCGTTAGCGCACCTACGTACATAATGTTCTTGAATAGCTGCCGCTGGCGTGGATCGGCGTATTCACGATTGCAGATTTCGGTGAGCGGGATACCCAAAACCGTGATGTCTTCGCGAAACCGGGAGCGCGGCAATGTCTTGGTCGAGTCGTAGAAAAGATAGCCGCCTGAGTCAATCTCGGCGAGGTCGCGATCCCATGTCTGTGGATTCATCGCGACCATCAGATCGCAACCGCCGCGACGACCGAGCCAGCCTTCCGCCGAAACGCGCATTTCGTACCAGGTAGGCATGCCCTGAATGTTGGACGGAAATATATTACGGGGTGCGACTGGCACTCCCATGCGCATGATGGCGCGCGCGAACAGCTCGTTGGCCGATGCCGAGCCCGAGCCATTGACGTTGGCAAACTTGATAACAAAATCGTTGCAGCTCTCGATGTTGGTAGTGGAACTCATGTCCTTGGCGCCTCCGTTCCGGCTTCTGCCATTTGCAGGAAGAATTTTTGCATATCCCATGCTCCCGTCGGGCAACGCTCGGCGCACATGCCGCAATGCAGGCAGATGTTTTCGTCCTTGACCATGACTCGCCCAGTCTTGAGAACATCCGAAACATACAAATCCTGACTTTTGTCCGGCGCCGGTGCCTTTAGGCGCCCTCGCAGGTCGTCTTCTTCGCCATTGCTGGTAAAGGTAATGCATTCAGTTGGGCAGATATCAACGCAGGCATCACATTCAATGCAAGTCTTGACGGTAAATACGGTCTCGATATCGCAATTGAGACAACGCTCGGCTTCGGCACAAGCCATGAAGGGATCGAAACCCAACTCAAGCTCAAGCTTGATGTCCTTGAGCGTTTTCTCAAGCGATTTTACCGGTACCTTCTTGCGCTCCTCCTCGGAGATCTGGTTGTCGTAACTCCATTCGTGAATGCCCATCTTCTGGCTGACAAGATTGACCATCGGTGGCGGACGATCCTGCAAGTTCCTGCCTCTACAGAACAGATCGATGGAAATGGCCGCCTCGTGACCATGCGCCGCAGCCGTAATGATGTTCTTCGGACCGAATGCCGAATCACCGCCAAAAAATACTTTCGGCAACGTCGATTGAAGTGTCTTTTGGTCCAATACCGGCAAGCCCCACTTGTTGAACTCTAGACCGATATCTTTCTCGATCCACGGAAAAGAGTTCTCCTGCCCGATCGCCACCAGAACCTCATCGCACTCCATCAGGACATTCGGCTCTCCGGTAGGCACCAGACTGCGCCTTCCCTTGGCGTCATACTCCGCGCGCACCTTCTCGAAAAACACCCCTGTCAGCTTGCCGTTTTCGTGAACAAACTCCTTCGGCACCAGCATGTTGAGGATCGGAATACCCTCGTGAATGGCTTCTTCTTTCTCCCATGGCGAGGCTTTCATTTCATCAAAACCGCTGCGCACCACAACCTTCACATCATCTCCACCCATCCTGCGTGCCGAGCGACAGCAGTCCATCGCCGTGTTGCCGCCGCCAAGGACAATCACTCGCTTTGATATTTTTTCAGTGTGGCCAAACGCGACATTGGCCAGCCATTCGATGCCAATGTGAATGTGCGCTGCCGCTTCCTGCCTGCCGGGCACATCTGCATCGCGCCCACGAGGCGCGCCAGTGCCGACAAATACCGCATCCCAGTCCTCGGCTAGCACTTCTCGAAGGCTGGTAACCCACTGGTTGTAGCGGGTTTCAACACCAAGATCGATTATGTAGCCGCACTCCTCGTCGATTACCTCGTCGGGTAAACGAAATTTGGGTATCTGGCTGCGCATCATGCCGCCAGGAGAGGAACCGTTATCGAACACCGTGACGTGGTAGCCGAGCACGGCCAGATCTCGGGCAACGGTCAAGGAGGCGGGGCCTGCACCTATGCAGGCGATACGCTTGCCGTTCTTCTTTTCCGGAGCGCGGGGCAAGAGATCCTGAACTTCGTCTTTTAGATCAGCGCAAACACGCTTCAATCGACAAATAGCAACCGGCTCTTTGTCCACCCGCCCGCGTCGACAGGCCGGCTCACAGGGGCGATCACAAACACGACCCAGAATTCCCGGGAAGACATTGGACCGCCAGTTGATCATGTAGGCTTCCGAGTAGTGCCCGGCGGAAATCAACCGGATGTACTCAGGTACGGGGGTGTGAGCCGGACAAGCCCACTGACAATCCACGACTTTGTGAAAATACTCGTGGGCGCCGATGTTCGTTGATTTCACTTGCGCTCAGGCTCCATCACTGTGTGCAGTATCCAGGCCGGCAACGGCACGCCGACGCCTCAAATGGTGAACTGTAGCACCCTCCGGCCCCGAGAAATGCTGATATCGCGCCATTTTCAAATAATCAGCAGACGGATTTTCCTCTTAGCGAAAAATCGGCTAATCTTTGCATCTCATTACTTGTTTTGTGGTGATTCTTCATGGCTCTGCGCGCGCTCATTTTTGACGTTGACGGCACCCTTGCTTATACCGAGCGTGACGGACATCGCCCCGCATTCAATGCCGCATTTTCCGAGGTCGGGCTGTCTTGGCATTGGGATGAGGCCTTCTATGGCAGCCTGCTGGATGTAACCGGTGGCATGGAAAGAATGCGCCACTATGCGGAGAAATTTGATCCGGAAACGCAGGCTCGGCCCGATTTCGAAGAACTGCTACAACGCGTACACGAGATCAAGACAGCCCACTATCAGCAGCTCCTGGCCTCCGGAGCCATCTCCCTGCGAGCAGATATCGGACAGCTGATTTGCGATGCGCGTACCGAGGATGTCCGACTGGCAATCGCCTCAAGTTCGAAGCTGGAGAATGTCGTAGGTTTGTTGCGGGCCAATTTGGGACCCAGCGCGGATACCTGGTTTGATGCCATCGCCTCCGGCGATGTAGTAAAGGCCAAAAAGCCATCACCGGAAATCTACCAGTGGGTTCTGGCTCAGTTGAATCTTCCTCCACGTGACTGCCTGGTTCTCGAAGACTCCTCCCATGGACTGGCCGCTTCTCTTGCCGCAGGGATACCGACGGTAATCACACTCAGCGATTACACCGTCAACGAGAACTTCGACGGCGCGCGAATGGTCGTGGCTGAAAATGAGCCTCTTTCACTGGACAAACTGCGCCTTTGGCACGCGACGGCAAGTACATCCTGAAATCCTTGGTACCGAGTGAGAATGCGTAGAAGTTTGTGTCGCGTGTTCGAGATTAGCGAAACGGCTCGGCGCGTTTGAGCAATTCTTCCAGCCCATGTTCCTTAGGGTTGCGTGGCAGACCCGGATGGATGACGGATACCTGACAACTCTCGGCAGCTTCTACCAGTTGCGCGTAGGTTCCGGCGTTAATGTCAGCTATGTAGGCCTGCTTGTTCCCATCATAGGCAAACATGTTTTTGTTGATCTGGGTGCACTCGTCACAGGTCGAGCACCGCGGTGTCTCGATATAGGCTTCGTCAGGTGATCTTTCCGGTTCCTGCTCCGCCAGTACATCCGCTGTAGTCTGCGCGGGCTGTGCCACGGGGACGATCGCCAGGCCACCGACAGGCTGGGCTGCGGCATGTGCCTCGGCTTCCTGCAGCATGCGTTCCTCCCAGGCCTTTTTCTCCCGCGCTAGCAGTTTTTCCGCATGCGAATTGTGCACCCCACCCAATTCCTGAAGGCTGTGCCACATCTCTCGACAGCGGCGGGCTTCCCTGATCAAACGTTCGTCGACAATAACCTTTTGCAGCACGTTGTCGGCATCAATCATCAGCAAGCTGGGCACCTTGTCCGGCAGTCCCTTGCGCTCGATTGTCAAAGACTCATCTATGGGAATCATGCTGCCGTTCCACTTTTCCCGCGGAACTCGCGCGAGATGCTTGGCGTAGCGACGGTCACTGGCAACAAAATCGACGAAAGTGAAGGCCAGATCCTCCGATACTCTCTGATGCTGTTCGTCCTCATAGGCAAAGCTTTTAATCGGCCAGTCGAGATCCACCTGTGCATTCGCCTCGAGATAGAAGCGCGCAGCCCAATTCGGCCCTGCTGAAGGATCATAAGTAAATGCCGGAAAAACGCGCGATTCCATTGCCGCTGCAGACATCAGATAGGCGGGCAAACCGGAAGCTGCACCGCTGGCACCGGAGAAAATGCTGAACAGCGCAGGACCTGGATAATTCAAGCCGCGCAGCACCCGTTCTCTGAAGCGAAACAGGTTGGAAGCACTCGACTGCAGCACGTACACCTCATTGAGCCCGATCGCCATATTGGCGGTCTGTCTACTACGCATTCCGGAAGTGAGATTGCCCTCCCCATTCGGCGACTCCTCCAGAATGTCATCGATCTGGAGTAGCACCTTGATCGGCAGACCCGAAGACAGAATCTCCATCAGCTGCGCGTGCTCGACCGCCTGCATTCTTTCGGCGTTGACACACACCAGGTAGTCAGGAAAAGGAGCCAGTTCCTGTGGATCGAGTCCGTTGGCACCAAATTCCTCAAACAAAGCGTCGTGCTTGGGTTCGCTATATTGGCCGTCAATCTCGAGTTCGGCAATTGTGATGGCCTTGGCGAGCTCGATCAGTTTTGGCAGACGCTTGCGAAAAGCCGCCAAAGCGTCTGCGCAACTGTGGAAAACAAAGGAATAGTGCTTGGCCGTAGCGGTCTTTTTCTCCGAGGCTTCCGACATAGGAAAGAACTGCTGCGCGTTCAACACTTCGAGCAAATCGCCAATGCGCTTGCGCCGACTCTCGGGAAAGCCTTCCTTTGGCAATGCCTTGGAGAGCATGCTCGACATGGCGTCGAAATCAAATGCATCGACGAATCCGGCGCCTACTGAAGCTTTCAGGTGCTTGGCGCTACGCCCCGCTTCAGAACGCTCAAAATCTGCCTTGAGGATATCGGACAGTCTGAGCACCAGCCGAGCTATATCCTTGCGAAATTCCTCGGCTTTCTGCTTTTGTACAGCGGCCCACGCGTGCTGCAGCAAGCGCGACGGCAGCGTTGCGTCGCAACCCACCATCTCTCCGTCAAACTTGATCGCGGCGCGAGTGCGTCGGAGACTTTCCGCGATCGACTCGCCGCCGGTCCTTTCCAACTGGTTTGCTGCCTGCTCCCAAAGCACAGAGAAGGATCCACCTGCACCGTCTGCGACAAGAACCCGGATGGCTTGTTCCAGACTCAGTACGTGTTTTCTGATTCGCTCTCCCTCGCTACCGGAAGCGGCCTCGACAAGCGCATCGTCGATAAGGCCGGAAAGCGACTGGACCATGAGTTTGTCTGAACGCTTGGCGACAAGCATCAGCGGAAAATCGTAGCGCAGTTGAGTGAGCTCGCTGAAACCGGCAAAAAGTGCGGGGCGTAAACCCAGCCCGGCTACAGCATCCAGATGCTCACTCGGTCGTCTGCCGGTCAGAAAAAATGCGATATGCGATTGGGTATCAGCTTCCATAATGTATTTCACTTAGTTTCGGGTGGGTTTCCTTCCAGCGACTTGTGATGCCTTACGCCACCATTTCCTTTTGCTCCTGCGGCCAAACCGTGTATTTGTCCAGCTCCGCATTGAGACCCGCCCGGGTCAACTCCGGCGTACGCAATTCGTCGATGCGCCGCAGATCTTCATAACAAGGAACCTCCGGGTTTCGGTACAGAATCCCAACGGGAACAGTATCGGTACTGGACGCGATTTCGCGCGCCCGGTCTATGTTGGATGGATCGTGTTGCAGCTGATTTCTATACACGCGCGACAGACCCGCGCTCGACTGCAAACCATTCTCGTGGTTCAGTAGCTGTACCCTGTTGGGGTCGTGCAACCACGGATCGAGCGATGCCGGTAACCACTCCGGACAACGCTGGACGATGCGCACAAACGACAAACCTTTGTGGTGATAGGCCGCCCTGACAATGTCGAACAAGACCTCCGGAATCCAGTCGACCGCTTGTGCAACAAAGGAAACATTCTGCACTCCCAGCGTCACCGACAGTGGATTCAGGGCCTCCAGATAGCTGCCGCGCGGAGTCGTGTTGCTCTTGGTACCGATCGGAGATGTAGGCGAAGCTTGTTTTTTGGTCAGGCCGTAAATCTGGTTGTCATGCAGGAACACCGTAATGTTCATGTTGTAGCGAATGGCGTGGATCCAGTGCGCGGCGCCAATACTGCAGCAATCGCCGTCTCCGGTATTGACGAACACATTGAGGTCGGGCCGCGCCATCCTGACGCCTTCGGCGATCGGCAACGCACGTCCATGGATGCCATGAAAACCGTAAGTCTTCATGTAGTGCGGAAAACGACTGGAGCAGCCGATACCGGAGACAAACACGGTCTTCTCCGGCCGCAAGCCTTCGTCTCGGCACAAGCGCTGCACTGCAGCGAGTATGGCGTTATCACCGCAGCCCGTGCACCAGCGCGGCACACCGCTCGCATAGTCTTCGAGTTCGAGGTGCTCATCGCACATTTGCAGCAGGCACTCGGTAGCGGACATCATGTTCATGGCTAATTCACCTTTTCCGATTCAGGCGCGGGTTCAAACGTTACATACCGTCATATTGCGCCATCCTATTTCTTCAATTTTTCATTCATTACGCGTCGGATCGTGCTTGGCTTGATCGGCTGACCCTTGACCTCGCTCCAACAATCGATATCTACCAAATAGCGCGAGCGCAACAAGATTGCCAAGGATGAATAGCGACGATTGGTTTCGTCGATGATCTGATCTTCAGGGCGATCACTCCAGTTGTTTTCTATGGTCATGACCTGCTTGAAACCTTGCATGATTTCCTTGATCCCTGGAGGCAAAGGCTGGAGAAACTGCAGGTGGGTTGAAGATACCTTTTGCCCCTCAGCGCGCATCGTCTCGACTGCCTCCTCAATGGCCCCTTTGGTGCTGCCCCATCCGATGACCAGCAAATCGCCCTTGCGGTCACCGAACACAGCCGGCGCCTTGAGCGTCTTTTGCAAGGCCGCCAGTTTCAAGCTGCGGAAACGCAGAGTTTGCTCATTTATTTCTGCGTCGTAAGCGACGTGGCTGTCGCGATCATGAGCGAGCCCGGTCAGTGCGTGCATGCCGCCTGGCTGGCCTGGAATGAATCGGCGTGCCAAACCGGTGGTTTCGTCCCAATCGTAGGGCCGGGCACCCTCGGGAACCGGACTCTGGTCAATCGGTGGCGCCATCCATGATTCGCTGAATTTCGGGCGGGGGAAAGGTTGCTGCGATGTAGCGAGACCCGCGTCGGTCAGTACCACAACCACCATATTGAAAGCTTCGGCGATCTTGCGCGCGGTGATGATCGAATAGAAGCATTCTTCGATGGTGCCGGGTGCCATTACCACCTTTGGCGCATCGCCGTGGCTGCCGAAGATCGCCGTCATGAGGTCGCCCTGCTCCATCTTGGTCGGCTGACCGGTGCTGGGGCCACCGCGCTGAACGTTCACCACCACCAGCGGAATCTCTCCCATGACCGCAAGCCCAATCGCCTCCTGTTTCAGGGAATAGCCCGGTCCGGAAGTGATGGTGACCGTGCATTTGCTGGCATAGGAAGCGCCGATGGCGAACGCGCAGGCCGCTATCTCATCCTCGGCCTGATGCACCATGCCGCCAACCTTTTCGAACACCTCAGAAAGATAGTGCGAAGCGGATGTCGCCGGCGTAATCGGATACATGGCGCATATCTCCATGCCCGATGCGAGCACACCCAGTGCCAGTGCCGTATTTCCGTTAACCACGATCTGCGGCTCGGTCGAGCGCTGTGCCGGAATGCAGTAGCAAAAATCCAGATTATCCTGCGCCCATTGATGGCCCGCCTCGAGCAGTCTGATATTCGCGTCGACCACGCTTCGATCCTTCTTGCCGAAGGTTTGCACGATCTGATCCACCGCGAGTTTCAGCTCGAGACTATAGATGTAGCAAAGCATTCCCAAAGCAAACATGTTCTTGCCGCGCTTGGCATCCGCAACATGGTTTCGGCACTCGAGTTCCATCGGAATTTCATACACTTTGTAGCCGGCAGCCACGAGCGCGTCATAAGTCTCGATATAAGACGCAACCACCTTCGGATCGGCATGAGCCCTCCACATGCTTTCCAGCAGGATGACACAACCCGGTTTGAGCTCCTTGGCCCGCACCCGCCCAAGTAGCACTTGCTCGTTGAAAGCAACGACCAGATCGGTCTCGTCGCCACCATTGGTGATTCGTCCTGCTCCTATGCGAATGCGGTTGCCACTAGCTCCAGCAACGCTGCGTGCCGGGGGGCGAATTTCCGCAGGAATGATTTCCGTAGTCCAGATGCCATTGCCCATTTGCGCAGCGATCGAACCCAGCGACTGCCCGCACTTTTGCGCTCCCTCGCCCGAGTCGCTGATGATTTCAACAATATGCTCCTTCAGTGTGATTGGCGCAGGCTTAATTGCGGTCAATTCAGACTTTTTGCTGGTTTTCTTGATCGATTGTTGCAGTGTCGTTTCGTTCATGATCTTTCGTCGCCGCTGTTTCACGATTGCGCCGCAGGGCCGAGGATCAGTTCATCCTTGGCATCAGGCAACGCGCACACGCGCGAAATTGCGCTCCCTCATGTCGATCCCGAAAAGCGTGCCGCTACCTGTTTCGGTGAAATAGGGAAGCGCAGGATCGCGAATTCCCAGATAAGCCTTCATGCTGCACGCAGCCTTGCGACCAGCTCCCATGGCCTCGATCACGGTTGCCGCACCCGTGACGATATCGCCGCCGGCAAATACACCCGCCACTGATGTCGCGAGATTCTCGTCGGTACCGATATAGCCCCATTTATTCAGCTTTAGTTTCGACGTCTGGCCCATGATCGGGTTCGCGTTGGTGCCGATCGCATAGACGATCAAGTCAGTTTCGAAATCAAACTCGCTGTCAGCTATTGGAACCGGACGGCGCCTACCCGAATCATCTGGCGCACCCAGTTCCATGCGCACGCAGCGCATGCCGCGAACGCTACCCGTGCCATCATTCAGGACTGAAACAGGATTGGTCAACCAGTGAAATTCCACCCCTTCCTGCTCAGCGTGGTGGACTTCCTCCACACGCGCTGGGGCTTCAGTGCGCGAACGCCGATAAATGCAATACACCTTCTCGGCGCCAAGCCGGATGGATACCCGCATGGCGTCCATTGCCGTATTGCCAGCGCCGACTACGGCAACACGGCGGCCAATCGGCAACGGTGTATCGAAATTGGGGAAGTCTCTGGCATGCATCAGGTTGCAACGGGTCAGCAGCTCATTGGCCGAGAGCACTCCGTTCAATGAATCTCCAGGAATATTGAGCATCGTCGGATACCCGGCGCCGACACCAACGAATACGGCATGAAAGCCCATCTCGTCGATCATCTGCTCAATCGTAAACAAGCGGCCGACCAGGGTGTTGCACTCGAACTTGACTCCGAGTTTTTTCAGATTGTCGATCTCGGCATCGATGACGGTATTGGGCAGGCGAAAATCCGGGATGCCGTATCTCAATACGCCGCCAGGCTGATGGAAAGCCTCGTACACGGTGACATCGCACCCGGCTTTCGCCATATCGGCCGCGCAGGCCATGCCAGCCGGACCCGAGCCGACGACGCCGACCCTGAACCGGTTCGCCTCGATATAGGGAATATTGCTCCAACCCTCCTTGATTGCTGTGTCGCCAACAAAGCGCTCGAGCCGTCCGATCGCAACCGCTTCCAATGACTCGCCGACGGTACATACACCTTCGCACTGATTCTCTTGCGGACACACCCGACCGCAAATCGACGGCAAGAGATTGGTATCCGTCAGAATATCGTAAGCGCCGCGGAAATTTTTCTCACCTATTTTCTGGATAAACCCAGGAATGTTGATTCCTACCGGACAGCCCGCAATACAGGGTTCGTCCGGACACATCAGACAACGCTCGGACTCGCGCATTGCGTCATCAAGGCTGTAGCCGCAGGCGACCTCTTCGAAATTTCTGGCCCGTACCTGCGCATCCTGCTCGCGCATCGGCGTGCGTTCCTGTGGGATGGTTCGTATCGTCTTCTTCTTTGCCATCGCTGAACCTTAGTCTGCTATTCGCCGCTTCGGACCGCGTCGAACTGCAACCACAAGCAAGCTGGGAATCATTTCGATCTAGCCTCCGGGTGCGTCTTCATAGGGATCCGGCAACTCAAGAGGCTCGCTTTGCGGCGCTCCGCCTTTCGCCAGTTCATTCAGCGCGCCTGGATCAATCTGCTTCGTCATTCGGCAGTTTTCCGACCAGCGCTCGCTGGCAGATTTTTCATCCTTGGTGTATCGCTGCAAGCGCAGCATCAGGTCATCAAAATCGACCAGATGACCGTCGAAATCCGGCCCGTCGACGCAGGCAAACTTCACCTGATCGCCGACCTTCACCCGGCATCCGCCACACATTCCGGTGCCATCGACCATGATCGGGTTGACACTCACCATGGTCTTGATCTTGTAGGGGCGTGTGGTATCGGCACAAGCTTTCATCATTACCGGGGGACCGATCGCGACGACCTCTTCGATATTGGGGTGCCCCGCCAGAGCGACTTTGATGCCATCCGTGATCATCCCTTTCATGCCCGCTGAACCATCGTTAGTGCAGAGGATGAGTTCGTCGCAGCAATCGCGGAACTTTTCCTCCCAAAAAACGAGTTCCTTGTTTCGGAACCCAAGGACAGCGATCACATACGCGCCGCTTTCCTTGAAGCCTCGGGCCTGCGGAAATATCGGCGCGACGCCGAGACCGCCGCCCACGCACAAGACTTTTTTCGCGTGGCTGATCGGGCTGGGTATACCCATTGGACCGACCATTCCATAAAGCGACGTACCGACTTGGCATTCCTGTTGCATCTGCCGGGTAGTCTTTCCAACCGCCTGAATCACCAGCGTAATGGTGCCCTTCTCGGAATCAAAGTCTGCAATGGTGAGTGGAATGCGCTCACCGTGCTCATTCAGCATGACGATCACGAATTGCCCGGGCTTGGCCGCCTTGGCCATCAGTGGATGGAGGATCTCAAGCAGGTACGTGACCTCAGAGAAATCCTCCCGAGCCACAATCACGAAGTTGGACATAGCGGCAGCCGTCACCACGGCGAGCCGCCTTTGGCCAATTCTGCCATCAGGCGATTCTTATTCTTGTTGGCTTTCAGCAGATGACCAACACCAGCGCCATCGATAAACAGACCAATACTTTCGGTCGTTTTGGCAAATTTTCGTCCGTTGCATCTCCGGAAGGCGACACTGCGCGAGGGCAATGATGCCGACTTCCTTGATGCAGGATTCAAATCACTATCATTCAAAACGCATCTCCCAGCTGGGACCGGGTCAGTATCTTCCCCGTCGCATAGGCGCGTCTTGACTTATATCAATGCATTCGCAGTGGTTTTGGGGAGTTGGCGGATTCACAATTTTCGCTGGCCTGTAAATGTGGTCCGAGGCTTCTTGCCTGCTTGTTGGTGCGCCTGAAAGCCCGACAATTTTTTGCCTGCCAAAAATGAGGCGTGAATCAACTATCTTGCTCGACCACCTGGAAACGCTGATATTGTTCAGTATCGAAGTTGGCTATTGATCAGCCGGACACTTTGCTGTGGCTTAAGTCCACGCACTTACCAAGGCAGACGAATCTCACATGCCCACCCATTAGTTTTTCTTGACTCTGCTGGCAATTCATATTACGGAGCGGGTGTTTGCCGAGCTGGCGACACGCATGAGATCACCGGCCGTAATCGGCGAGTTGCTCGCCGGTGTCGTGCTCGGTCCCAGCCTGTTCGGCTGGATTCAGCCGGTCGAGGCGATCAAGTTACTGGCCGAGATCGGCATTATCCTGTTGTTGTTCGAGGTAGGCTTGGAGACCGATGTCAAACGCTTGGCGCACGCCGGAAGAAAATCGGCAACAGTAGCGCTGATTGGCTTTTTTCTGCCGCTTCTGCTGGGTTTCTCGCTCGCCTTCTGGGGTTTCAGGCTACCACTGCTGGTATCGCTGTTTGCCGGTGGAACACTCACCGCGACCAGCATCGGCATCTCAGTGCGCGTATTGTCCGACCTGGCGCGCCAGAGTTCACACGAAGGTCATGTGGTACTGGGCGCGGCGGTTATTGATGACGTATTTGGGGTGATTCGGCTGGCAGTGCTGTATGAGTTCTCGGTCGCTGGCGACATCAGCCTCGCCAACGCCGGCAAGATTCCACTATTCGTCGCTGTATTTTTCGTTCTCGCCCCGATCGCAGCAAAGTTGATGGCCTTAGTGATCCAGCGCGCAGACGAAGTTAGCGAAATTCCTGGCCTGATCCCCACCACCATCGTTTCCCTGGTGCTGTTCTTTGCCTGGCTGGCGCATGCAATTGGCGCGCCCGAACTGCTGGGCGGCTTTGCCGCCGGACTTGCGCTGTCACGACGGTTCTTTTTGCCCTTCGGCGCCGCGCTACATTCCAACGAGAAATTCACGCAGCACATCGAACGACAGATGAAGCCTATTGTTCATCTGTTCACTCCCATTTTCTTCGTCATGGTCGGCCTGTCACTAAGTTTGCGCGAAGTCGACTGGAACTCAGCGTTCATCTGGATCTTCTCGCTGTCGATGCTGATCGTGGCAGTCGTAGGAAAAATGGCCGGCGCATTCATAATTCGTGATCCGCTACCGGTGCGCTGGATGATCGGAGTCGGTATGGTGCTGCGGGGTGAAGTCGGATTGATCTTCGCGGAACTCGGCCGGGTCAGCGGCATACTGAACAACGATATCTATGCCGCAATGATCATCGTAATCGCCCTGACGACGTTGTTGCCACCGCTGGTGATGAAATGGCTCTATGGTCGAAGCAACTGTATGCCTGACAACCACATCACCAAAGTATCAGCCCCGTCAGGCTGAGCCAAGCCCATTCGGGCATTAAGTGCCGCAGATCGAAGAAGTCGAATCCATGCAGTCTTCTATGGCACAAGCCCGGTCGCCTAGGCCTCCGCGAAACGCCCACGTAAATACGCGATGATCGCGTCCGATTCGTACATCCACTGACTACTTCCATCGACGTCGGCAATCTTCAGGCAGGGCACTTTGGCCTTCCCGCCTCCAAGCACAAGATTCTCCCGATTGACTCCAGCGTACTGTGCGTCGAGCTGTTCTATCTGCAGCGACAATCGCCGCATTTCCTGTCTGACCTTGATACAAAAGGGACAGGTCTTGTATTTGTAAAGGGTCATTTCCAGACACTGCCGGTCAACTTCCTGCTGTCGTTGGGTCTCACGTATCAAGCCCTTGGGGCGGGCCAAATACTCCCAAAGCAGCATGATGGGTCCAATAACGATACGCAGCGTCCTGAAGAACATCCTCACTACAGTTTTCATATTCGAGTCCGAAAAAGGGGTTTCCCGAGCAGCAGGAAATGCGACATGGAGTTTGGTTTTTGGCTTAGCCAAATACGGCCTCGGCCTGCATGCACACCACGCCAAGCTCCGTGGTAGCAAAAAGGACGACACGCTCATCGTGCATGCTGGCGTGCAGTGTAACCGGACCGCCCAAAAAGGCCGGTGAAATGGCACGGTAACCGAATTCACTGATCTGGCGCTCGCTAACTTCTTCGGCATACGAAGCCAGCAAAGTTGCCAGGAGCGGGCCGTGAATCACCAGGCTTTCGTAGCCTTCTTTTTCGCGACAGTAGTCCGCATCGTAATGAATCCGGTGCCCATTGAACGTCAGTGCCGAATAGCGGAAAAGCGTTGTCGTGTCTGGCGTGAATTCCTTGGTAAATTGGGCAACAGGAGGGGATACCGGAGTATCGGAGCGCCCGCCTAGCGGCATATCACCTCGATATACGATGTCGTGCTCCTCCCGAATCACCAAACCACCTTGCAGAGTCTTCAATTCGTGAAGTACGGTCACGAACACAAGCTCGCCCGACCGGCCCGCTTTGTGATCAACTTTCAGGACGTGCGATTCCTTGCGAACGATTACACCAATCGGTACCGGCATCGCAAATGACACTCGTCCGCCAGCCCACATCCGATGCGGCAAGGGTACTGGCGGCAAGAACCCACCCCGCGCCGAATGTCCGTCCGGACCAAGCTCGCCAGACGGCAAAGCTTCAAGGAAATAGATCCAGTGCCAGAGCGGCGGCAAGCGCTCGCCCTCACGAATTCGTGATGCCTCGGAGTAATCCACCGTTGCCGCCATCAATAGCGCGTGACGGACAGAAATCAGATCCTCATCGGAACGCGATCGTCCGATCCAGCTACGGAGGTGGTTCAGGTCAATCGCTGCCATGCACTCTCTCCTGCGACTGGTCACCCATCAAGAAACAGCCACCGGTTTCCCGCCCGGCAGCAAGTCACGCAACTTGGTTTTCAGTACTTTCCCAGTGTTGTTCTTCGGTAGCGTATCAACGAAGACATACGACTTGGGTCGCTTGAAACGGGCGATATTGTCTAGGCACAAAGTATCTAGCTCCTTGCTGTCGGGCGGGTTTCCCTTCGCAACGACAAATGCGACTACGACTTCACCCCATTCGGCATCAGATTGCCCCACCACCGAGACTTCACTTACCGCAGGGTGCCGTAGCAGCACTTCTTCGACTTCGCGCGGATAGATATTTGAACCACCCGAGATGATTACGTCCTTGCTACGATCCTTCAAGCTCAGAAACCCGTCTTCATCCATGCTGCCCACATCGCCCGTGTGCAGCCAACCGTTGCGCAAGGCCTCGGCGCTGGCCGCTGGATTATTCCAGTAGCCGGCCATGACCACATCACCGCGCACCAGTATCTCGCCAATCTCGCCCGCGACAAGAGTCCGGTCATCGGCTCCGGCGACCCGGACCTCGACGCCTGTAAACGCATGACCCACCGAGCCCAACCGCTCTTCATAGCGTGGGTGCGTTGTATCGGCGTGCAGAGTCTTGTCCAGGCAGGTGATGGTCATCGGCGATTCACCCTGGCCGTAGATCTGCACTAGCTTGAAGCCGAATCGCCGAAGCGCAGCCTTGCAGTCAGCCACGTACATCGGGCCACCGCCGTACACGATGGTCTTGAGTCCCGACGTATCGGACTCGCCGGGATAATCGACCAGGCGCTTCACCATGGTGGGTGCTGCAAAAACCGTCACTCCCCGATGAATCTGCAGCAGTGCGTAAATCTCGGCGGGGTCAAAACCGCGCGTTTCCGGCACTACATTTAGGCCCGAACGCGCAACGTGGGGCAACATGTAGAAGCCTGAACCGTGCGACATCGGCGCTGCGTGGATGATCGAGTCACCCGGCGCAATCATATCGACGTCGACAAAATAGTTGAGTGTCGCCGCCATCAGATTGCGATGACTCAGGGTCACACCCTTGGGTCGTCCGGTGGTGCCACTGGTGTAGAACAACCAGGCCGCATCGTCCGCCGTGCGTGTCGCGACTGGCATCGTCCCGATGCCGCCCAATTGAACGTAGGTGGAACCATCGACATCGATCAACTCGTCCAGGCCGCTTATGGCAAGCGCTGTGAGCCCCGGATAAAGATCGGCGCTGGCGAAACACAGTCGCGCGCCGCTGTCCTTCAGGATGAACTCCACCTCTTTCGGATGCAGCTTGGCGTTGATCGGCACCACAACCAGACCTGCGTGCCAGCAGGCAAACATCAGCTCGACGTATTGCGGACAGTTCTTCATCACCAACGCGACTCGATCGTTGGCTGCCAAGCGTGATGCCATGCCTGCGGCAAGTGCGGCAACACGCCTTGCCAGCTCGGCATAGCTCGCAAGCAAGCGCTCACCCAGCGCCAGCGCTGGCCTTTGCGGGTCGAGACGCGCGGTACGCACCAACAACTGGGCCACATTTACGCTCATGGAACGGAATGTAGCAAGTTCCGCTGGAGCGCGGGTGAAGGCATTGGATGGATAGATGAAATCTTCAGTCAGCTTGGAGAGGCTCGGTCGAAGTTTCAAGCGCTTTCACTGTCTGCGTCCGCGGAGCGGCCCTATAGCGAAACCGCCGCCGACGCTACCGGACATCCCAATCAAGTTGAGACCGATTTCATGTGGCCGGGCCCCAGCGCACCACCGTTGCACCCCAGACATAACCGATGCCGGCGGCGATGGCGACCATCAGGTCGCCATTCTTGAGCCGCCCCTGCTGCAGTCCCTCATGCAGGGAAATCATGAAGTCGACCTGCCCGGCATGGCCATAGTTTTCCAGATACACCGATTGATCATCTGTGAGTCCCAGGGTTTCCAACAGGCCGCCGTGCATGGAGCGCTTGAAGTGCAGCACGTTGAGAAAGTTGATGTCGCCCCTTGTCGCCCCGCTTTTTTCCAACGCACGGTCGATACAACTCAACCAGTTGGGCATCGAAACTTCATTCAGGCCCGTCTTCATGTGTTCGGCATCGAACACACTGAGGCTGCGGTTGCCTCGGACGCGCAAGTCTTGCAAGGTTTTCTCGGGCAGGGTTTCGATCGGCTGCACCGTGCCGCCATAGCGCACGCCGGTATCGCGCGAGAATGAGCCATCGGTGATGATGTGGCTGCCGAGCACAGTATTACGGCCGAGATCGCGACGCAGAATCAATGCGCCACCGGCTGCGGCAAGGTCGTACATGAACGAAACGTCGGGGTCGGTGTAGTCGATCAGATCGCCGTTGCGATAGCCGCCGACGATCAGGGTCGTGGCAATTTCAGGATCGGCCACCATCATGTCGCGGGCGATCTTGATCGCCGCCAGTGTGGTGTTGCAACGCTGCTGAAGATCGATCCCCCAGGCGCGATGCGCGCCAATACGCTCCTGAATGTGGATGGCCGAGGTCGTCAGTGGATACTCTTTCCACTCTTCGCCCATACTTAGAATCAGGTCAATTTCGGTGGCGTCGATGCCGGTTCGGGCCAAAGCATCGAGCGCCGCAAGGGCACCCATTTCCTGAGTACCGTCCAGAGGGCCGGGAATTGTCTTGCTGACAATGCCCAGTTTTTCACGCACTGCGGACTCCGACCACCGGCCGTGAGTCGCAGCGGCGATATCGGCGGCACTCATATAGTGTGATGGCAGATACAGACCGTAGCCAAGAATGCCGACGTCGCTCATCCCGAACTCGCCTCGGAAGCATCTTCCAGCTTTCGTTCCGACTTGTTCTCCAGGTTGCGTACCAGTACCAGCGCTTCGCCATCGCAGACGACGCGACCATCGACCGCGATGACACGGGTTGAAAGATTGACCAGCGCTTTGTCGTTACGCAGCCTCGTGATTGAAACTCTTGCCGTCAGCGGTTCGCCGGGATGTGCTGAAGAAAGATAGCGCAGATGCTGTTTCATCCAGCCTGTGCCACGTCCGGGCAAGTGCGTGCCGAGCAAATCGGAAAACATCCCGGCCAGCAACGGCCAAGGCACGACGCGACGTTTGAAACCGCACGCCTGCGCTTCGGCATCGTCACGAAAAATCGGGTTGCGATCGCCCGTCAAGTCGCCATATTCGTCGATATCAGCATCGCTGAACGTTCTGCTGCTGTTGGCGCTCATGCCGGGGCGCAAGCCATGAAGTTCGGCATCGCCCGCCTTGAGTTGATGGTCGACGGAACCCAAAACCGGCGGTGGCGTTCCGGATGCAACAGCCCGGCAGCGGCCTGTCGCCGTCACCATCGCCGTGTCGCCAGCGCCGACTTTTGTGACTTCCGTAAGCAATTCCATCGTGCCCGCGGCGCCGGCTTCCCGGTGCAGCGTAACTGTAAGCCGATCGCCGCTGTAGGTCGGATTGGGAAACATCAGTGTCTGTTCCAGTTGCACCACGCCGGGGCCGATCTGTTCGGTCAGGGCCTTGCAGATGCAGCTATAAAGCAGCATGCCGTGCGCGACAGTCGCCCCGAAGTGGCTCTTGGCCGCGAATTCCGGATCGCAGTGAATTGGATTGTCGTCACCGGTCAGCCTGGCAAAGCGGTCGAAATCCGCTTGCAACAGAACGCGCTGGTAACCGCTCATCCTGTCTGGTCTCCGAACTGCTGGCGCAGGGTCGGCTTATCCAGTTTGCCGGCCGCATTGCGCGCCACGGTGGAAACGAACACCACGAATTTGGGCGCCTTGAAGCCGGCCAGCCTGGCCTTGCAGTGTGCGACTACATCGGCATCGCTCACTTGCGCGCCCGGCTTGAGGGCAACGATGGCTTTGCCCACCTCGCCCCATTTGGCGTCGTGAACGCCAATCACGGCGACCTCGGCGACACCTTCCAGCTGGAAGATGACGTTTTCCACTTCCGCCGGATAGACGTTTTCACCGCCGGAAATGTACATGTCTTTGGAGCGATCGACGATGTAGTAGTCGCCGTCGTCATCGAAGTAGGCGATATCCCCGGTGCACAGCCAGCCATCTTCATAGGCCTTGGCGGTCGCTTCGGGCTTGTGCCAATAGCCGGGCGTGAGGCCGGGGCCGCGCAGCAGCAACTCGCCCCGCTGATTGGCGCCGAGGTTCTGGCGCGTGGCGGAATCCACGACTTTGCCTTCGACATACATCACCGGCTTGCCGACGGTACCAACTTTCTTGCGCGCCGTGGCTTCGTCGGTGAGGAACACGGTTGGCCCGGTCTCGGTCATGCCGAAGCCGAAGCAGATGGTGACGCCCTTGGCCAGATACTGCTCAAGCAATGTCTTGGGAATCGGGGCGCCGCCACAGGCCCAGTTGCGCACCCGCGAAAAGTCGGCGCTGGTGAAACGGGGGTGCTGGCTCAGAAACAGATAAATGGCCGGAACGCCGAACATCACCGTGGCCTCGCGCTCCAACAGATCCATGGTCTGATCCACATCGAACTGACGCATGATCAGTGTCGTGCCGCCACACATGATCATCGGGTTCATATACAGGTTCAGTCCACCGGTATGAAAATACGGCAAAACGGAAAGCATCTTGTCTTCTCGTCGCAGACCGGCGGCCAGCATGCCGTTCACCGCATTGGTGAAGGCCATGCCCCACGTTTGCAACACCCCTTTGGGCTTTCCGGTGGTCCCGGCTGTGTACAGCAGATACCAGACGTCTTCGTGGTTGCGCCAGGGCATTTCGATGGACCTGCCGGACATGTCTGCCAACGCGGATTCGTACCCGGTAACACCGTCCTTTGCTGCACCGATGACCATTTGCTGCTTGAGTTTGCACGCTGCTGCAAGAGCGACACCGGTCTGCTCGAATTCCTCGCCCCAGACGATCGCGGCCGGCGCCGCGTCTTCGACGATGCCGGTCAGTTCGGACGGGGCCAGACGCCAGTTGAGACAGACCATGATCGCACCGAGCTTGCCGCAGCCGTAGAGCATCTCGACGTAATCGGTTGAACTGTGAGCGAGAACAGCGATCCGGTCGCCCGGCTTGATCTGCCACAGATCGCGCATGAATTCGGCAAAGCGGCTGGCGCGCTCGTTGAGATGCGCGTAGCTGACTGAGCGTGCGCTATGCAGATCAACCAGTGCGATCTTTTCAGGAAACTGTTTCGCGTGTTTGACCAGCCAGTCAGGTATCAACATGGTGCATTCTCCTAATCCGGTGAATCGGGGTAGTCGCCGAAATCGTGCAGGAAGGCGTCGACCCCCGCCTGTGCTGCCGACTCGGCAATCAGTTCGACGAAATGAGCGCGCTCGGCTTCAAGATCCGTCGCCAGCCGCTCGCAATCGCCCCACAACAGACGCTTCGCGGCACGCATGGTGCCGAGGGGATAATGAGCCATTTTTTGGGCTGCTTTTGCAGCTTCGACATGCAGGACGTCGGCCGGAACAATCTCGTTGGCCAAGCCCCAGCTCACGGCCTCTTCCGCGTGAACACTGCGGTTCAACAGCAGTGCCGCCGCCGCCCGACGACGCCCAGCAAGACGACTCACTAGGGCCGTCCAGCCGCCATCGGGGCCGAATCCTGCGGTTGCGTAATGAGCCTTGAATACGACTTGCGGCGCGAGCAGAACAATATCCGCAGCCAGTACCAGTCCGATCGAGCCACCCGTCACGAGCCCGTGCACTTCGGCCACCACCGGCTGCGGCAAGTCGATCAGCGCCAGAATTGCCTGATTGAGCTGACCGACCAACCCGGCGCCATAGGCTTGCAAATCACCTTGCTCGCGCTCGTGCTTGAATCGGCGCATATCGCCACCGATCGAGAACGCCGGCCCTTCAGCGGCAAGAATAACAGCACGAGTATCAGCTTCGTGTTTCAATTCAGTGAGGGCCACGAGAAGCTCGGTCAGCAATTCAGGCACCAATGCGTTATGCATGTGTGCCCTACACAGCACCACCCGCGCCACACCATCAGCGCGCTCGATCCGGAGCTGCTTCACGGTCGCTCGCGGGTCAGCGCCCTTGCCCGAAGGCGGCCGACAATTCCGGTTGGGAAAAAATACACCGAGAGCACAAACAACACGCCCAGCCATAGCAGCCAGCGATCAGGATGAAACAGATTGGCCAGAAACGGGATTCCGGACATTGCCACGGAGGCTTTGCCCATCATCACCTGCAGATAGTTTTGCGCCAGGATGAACAGTGCCGAGCCAATCACCGCACCGTAGACCGTTCCCATGCCACCGATCACCACGATCAACAGAATGTCGGTCATGACCTCAAATGAAAGCATGGTTTTGGGTCCGACATAGCGTAGCCAGAGCGCCATCAAGACACCGGCCAGAGTGGCAATCAGGGCGCCGAGGCAGTTGGCCAGCGTACGATAGATAACCGTTCGATATCCCAGAGCCTCGGCGCGGAAGTCATTCTCACGAATCGCCTGTAAAACCCGCCCGAAAGGCGAATTGACGATGCGCAGCATGAACAGAAACAGCGCCAGTGCCGAGAAAAATACCAGGTAATAAGTAATCAGCTTGCCGTCGATAGCGCGACCAAGAATTTCCGTGTCCAGCAGACGAAACCCCGGTTGCAACATTTCCGGCACTCGGAAAGTGCGGCCATCCTCTCCGCCCGTAAAGTCGGAAAGTTGCGAAGCCAGCACGGCAAAGGCTGAAGCCACCGCCAAGGTAATCATGGCGTAAAAGATGGCCTTCACCCGCAACGAAAACAGGCCAATCACTAAAGCCAGCACCAGGGACAGTGCCAGTGCTCCGCTGGTTCCTACAAAGACCGCCCACCAGCTCGGGCCCATGCCGTTGAGCGCAAGACCGACGCCATACGCACCGATGCCGTAGAACATGGTGTGGGCGAAAGAAACGACGCCTGTGTAACCGAGCAGCAGATCATAAGAGGCGACCAGCACCACAAACACACAGATGGTGGCTGCCACATTGAGCGAGCGTGCGCCGGGAAAAACAAAGGGCGCCAGGATGAGTCCAATCAGGACGGCCAGCAGCATCGCCGACAAGATGCGGCTGCGGGGCAAGTCACCAGAGAGCAGAGTCTTGATAATCATCGCCGACCTCAGCGCTTTGCCACGGGATACAGTCCCTGCGGACGCCACAACAGCACCGTGACCATCAGCAGGATGTCCGATACCAGCGCCACCTTGGGTGCGAGGAAACCCGCATAATTGGCCGCCAGCGCTACCAGCATCGCGCCGATGAAGCACCCGCCGACCGAACCCAAACCGCCGATGATGATGACAATGAAAACCAGTACGGTGATCTCGGCGCCGATCGTCGCCGTCAGGGTTTCCTTGTATAGACCCCACATCACACCGCCGAGTCCGGCAAGGGCGGAGCCGGCCATGAAGACGCCGACAAACAGAGTTCGGATTCGATAGCCAAGAGCCTCGACCATTTCACCATTCTCTACGCCGGCGCGGATCAGCAAGCCCACCTTGGTCCGATTCAATACCAGAAACATGCTGACAAATACGATCAGTCCGACTACAACGGCGATCAAGCGGTACTTTTCAAGCGCGGCATCACCGATGATGAACGCGCCGCGAAAGGTGGTCGGTAGTGGCAGGGGAATCTGCTCGGCCCCCCATATCACGTGGATCAGTTGCTCTGCGACGATCATGCCGCCCATGGTGATCAGGATCTGCTTGAGGTGCAGTCCGTATACCGGTCGAATGATGATGCGCTCAAAAGCCCAACCGAGCAGACCGGTGACCACCATCGCCAACAAAATGGCCATTCCCACCACAGACAGATTCATCCAGACCGAATCTGCCTCCACCCAGCTTCTCATCGGCAACAGGACCATCGTGGCGGTAAAGGCACCGACCGAAACGAAGGCGCCGTGACCGAAATTGAGCACGTCCATCAGGCCAAAGATCAAGGTCAGGCCGCTGGCCATCATGAACACCATCATGCCCATGGCCAGACCGGCTACAGTCAACGTCACCCAGGTCGGAAAGCTGCCAACCAGAGGCAACATCAGCAGCGCGAGTACCGGTACCAGCAGCAGCGGCACCATATCGACCCGCACTTTGGGGAGTGCGGTATCCTGCGGTGCGACATTTAGGATTTTCGTCATAAGTGTTGGACCTATTGGTGGGCGTCCAGCGACAACCCCAGCAGTTGGTGCTGCAGATCGGTGTCCTCGGCGAGTTCGGCCATTGAGCCCGAATGAACGATACGTCCGCCATCCATCACGGCTACCGTGTCACCCAGCGCGCTGACGAAACTGAAATTCTGCTCGACCAGCAAAATGGGCTGGGTTTCCTTGAGCTCACTGAACGCGGCGATCATGCCTTGAATGATGGCGGGGGCCAGCCCCTTGGTTGGCTCGTCGATCAGCAGCAATTTGCGCGGCTCAACGATTGCGCGAGCGATCGCAACCATTTGCTTTTGTCCTCCGGACAAGGTACCCGCCGGCTGATTCCAGAATTTTTTCAAAGCACCAAAGAAACCAAAAATCCACTCCAGGCGCTTTTCATCCATCTCGCCGACGCTTTTCACGCTGCGAGCTGCCAGGAAGAGATTCTCCCTGACCGTCAGGTCTGAAAATATTCCCATGCTTTCTGGTACATAGGCGATACCGGCAGAAGCGATATCGGGCGTCGGACTCTGCGTGATGTCTTTGCCGTCATAGCGCACGATTCCTTTTGACGCATGCCACAGGCCCAGGATCGTGCGTAGCGTGGTGGTCTTGCCTGCACCGTTGCGCCCAAGCAGGACGGTGATGCCGGTTCTTGGCACATCGAGATCCACACCCTGCAGAATGTGATATTGGCCGATGTGTGTATGAACACCTTTGAGTTTCAGCAAGGGTTCAGACATGCTCTGCCATCCCCGTTCCGAGATAGGCTTCCTGCACAATTGGCGAGGCCATCACCTCATCCGGATCGCCGTCGGCCACCAGATATCCGTTATGCAGCACGATGATGCGATCAGCCAGCGAGCGCACCACATCCATCTTGTGCTCGACCAGCAATATGGTCTTGTCGCTCTGTGCCTTGATGTGATGAATCAGATCAAGCACCACCGGCACCTCGTCAACGCTCATACCTGCGGTTGGCTCGTCGAACATGAAAATATCGGGTTCCAGGGCAAGCAGAATGGCGATTTCAAGCTTGCGTTTGTCGCCATGCGGCAAGGCAGACGCCAACTCGTTGCGCCGATCGGTGAGCGCAGCAGCATGTAGAAAGTGCTCGGCCTTCTCGATCAGTTCGACATGACTGGACCACATCGACGTCATGTTCAGCCCCAGTCCGGCCCGGCTCTGCACTGTCAAACGCACGTTCTCCAGCACCGTTAAATTGGGAAACAGATTGGTCAATTGAAACGCACGACCAATGCCACGCTTGGTACGTTGCGGTGCTCCCAGACGGGTCACGTCTTCGCCATACAAGCGCACCGATCCCGAAGTCGGCGACAGTTGCCCGGACATCAGATTGAAGTAGGTGGTTTTGCCCGCCCCATTGGGGCCAACAATTGCCGTCAGGCTTCCCGGCCGGAATTCGCAACTCACGTTGTTGACAGCGACATGCCCGCCAAAACGGATGCTTAAGCCGTGAGTCGAAAGGACAGGATGCTCGTCACTGGTCATCAAATTTCTTTCACCATGGAAACTACCGAGACCACGGAAAGACTGCCGGGCTTGCAGCGACGAACCTCGCCGCCTGCGGAACCACTACAGAAACAACGACTATGTTCCTGTAATTGAACCATGCGCCCGCCTCCCGTGGTCGGCTTGACTGTGCTTCTACAAATTGTTCAGCGTTTGTTTCGAATCGGAAGCGGCATCTCGGCTGCTGGAATTTCACGTACCAGATCCAGCAGGTCCCACTCATTGGCCTGAGCCTTCTTGATGCGCCAGTGGAACATCGGCTGAATGGCCTGGTGATCTTCCTTGCGGAAGGTCATCTTGCCTTTGGGCGTATCAAAGTCCATGCCTTCCATGGTAGCGATCAGCTTTTCGGTATCGCTAGAACCGGCCTTGGTCAAAGCCGTCACCACTGCGCTAGCCGCCGCGAATCCGCCCGCGGTGAAGAAATCAGGCGGCTGACTGGATCGCTTCTGATTCTCTGCAACCAGCCAATCGTTCATTTTGTTTTTGGGGAAATCGTAGTAATAGTAGATGCCGCCTTCCATGCCAGCCAGGTTCTTCCAGCCCTTCATTACCGGCAAAATATTGCCGCCCGCCGCCAGTTCGATTCCATACCGCTCCGGCTTCATGTCGGCGATCTTGGTCAGCGGATTGGCGCCGGCCCAATAAATCGAAAGAATTTTGCGGCCAGGCTTGTCCTTGAGCGCGTCAAAGATTCGTTGCGCGGAGGCAGTAAAGTCAGTAGCGGTCTGCGGCGCGTATTCCTCATGTACTACCTTGGCCTTGCTTTTCACGGCGGCGAGCGAGTCCTTGAAGGCCTTGATGCCGTCCCGGCCGAAAGCGTAATCCTGTGCCAAAAAGGCGATATTTGCGTCACCCATCAAAGCTGCTGCTGCTGCCAAACCGTCCTGCGACGAGTTACGCCCGGTGCGGAAAACGTAGCGATTCCACTTCTCGCCCGTGATCGCATCTGCAACCGCTGGCTCAACAACAAGCACTTTTTTGTATTCGGCGGCAAGCGGCATCATGGCCAAGGTGGCGCCGGAGGACGTACTGCCAACCGCGATGTCTACCTTGTCGTCACCGTAAGCTTCCGCCAACGCGGCCCTGGCCAGATCGGGCTTGCTCTGATCATCCTTGACGATGACCTTGATCTTGCGGCCATTGATGGTCATGGTTCCCTTGGTCAGATATTCGAGCCCCATCATGAAGCCCGTCTCGGTGTCTTTGGCGTAGGCTTCAAGGGCACCGGTCTTTCCGGCAATAAGCGCGATTTTAAGTTCCTGTGCGCTGACCGGAGCGGTCATTGTGACGGCTGCTGCCGCCAAGGCTGCAAAAGCCAATGCCTTCGATTTCATGGGTAGTCCTCCGTATTATGAAATGATTCCCCGCGCAAACGGGTGCAATATCACCGTAGCAGAAGACGTGCCACCCCCCTAAAACACTGGGAAGTCTTATAGTTAACCACTCATTACCCCACTCAAGCCCACAGCAACTGTCCAGAATACGAGACACATGTACCAAAAATAACGTATAACTTATTGGTTATATTGATTTATAGCAAACTGTCCATATTTTCATACATCACCACTTGTGTCTTGATTTTCGGACGAAATTCCCAATGCGCCCAGTTTTTCGTAAAGCTTGGCCCGACTGATTCCCAGTACCTTGGCCGTAGCCATTTTTACCCAGCCAGTAGCCTCCAGGGCTCGCAAAATCTCTACGCGCTCCGCTGCAGCCACCGCCTCACGCAAGGGGCGAACCGGAGCCATCGCTTGATTCGACGAGACTTGGGATACACCCGGAGCAGTGACGACTTCCGGAAGCATGGGAAAGTCGGCGCTGGTGAGACGGCGATTTGCTGACTGCGCCACCGCCTGTTCTAGCACATTGCGCAATTCGCGAACATTGCCCGACCATTCATATCCCGCCAATCGAGCCAGACCGTCTGCGGAAAGCGTACAGGAAGCCTCCCCACCTTGCTCAGCAATCAGTTCGAGCAGGGTTTCGCATAGCACGGGGATGTCTTCGCGTCGTTCCCGCAGGGGTGGCAGACGAATTGGTAACACATTGAGCCGGTAGTACAAGTCGGCCCGGAAACTACCGGCCTCGATCATTGCCTTGAGATCTCGACTGGTCGCGGCGATCACACGAACATTGACCGCGCGTAATTGATTTCCACCCAGCGACTCGAGCTCCCCTTCCTGCAATACCCTAAGCAGTTTGGGTTGCAAAGAAAGTGGCATATCCCCGACTTCGTCGAGAAACAGGGTGCCTCCGTCAGCCAACTGAAATTTGCCCATGCGTTTCTTCTGACCTGCACCTGTATAGGCGCCCGGTTCAACTCCAAACAGTTCGGCTTCCAGCAGGGCTTCCGGTATGGCTGCGGCATTAAGACTGACCAACGGCCCCTCGGCACGACGACTCGCGGCGTGAATGGCGTGGGCCAGGAGTTCCTTGCCAGTGCCTGTTTCGCCCAGCAGCAGCACCGCGCCTTCCCGCTCGGCAGCACGTCGCGCCTGTTCCTTGGTTTCCAGCGCCAGGCGGCTGGCACCGACAAACTGGCTAAATCGATACTTGGCGTGCCGACCCTCTGCCAATTGCTTACGCACCCCCGCAAGGTCCGATTGCATTTGCTGAAACTTGGAGACGATGGGCTTCAGTGCCTGAAGTCGGTCAAAGAGAATGACGCCCAACGCGCCAATGATGTTGCCGGCCTCACCATGCAATGGAATCCGTGAAACCACCATCTGACGCCTGCCAAGTGTCAGGACGTCGAGCAAATCTGCCTGTCCCGTTTCCATCACATTGCGCAAACGACTATTGGGTAGCACTTCCTCGATCAGACGGCCCTCAATCTGCTCGCTGCCATTCCAGCCAATCAGAGCTTTGTACTTGTCGTTGATCCAGGTGATACGACCTTCCTGATCGATGACAACTGCGCCCTCATACAGGCTGTCGAACAGCTTTACCAGGGAAGAGGCGGCAAGACTGCGAACCTCCGCATCACTGGAAATCCGAGTGGGTGCTGACCAAGCCACGGATGCGGTCAGGCTTTCTGGTCGCGCGACTGCTCTTCAGCGCGATCAAGTTCCTGGTCCATTTCCGAATTGGATGGAGCTTGATAATCCGAAGCCCCAGCGGAGTCCAGATCGGGGCGAACGATCATGTCTGCGATCAAAATCCCCGCTTCGTAAAGCAGCCACATCGGCATCGCCAACATGAACTGGGAAATAACATCGGGCGGGGTGAAGATCGCGGCAATCACGAATGCGCCGACAATCACGTAAGGCCGTATCTCTCTTAGCTTGGCGACATCAACCACGCCGATCTTGACCAGCACGATCACGATGACGGGCACCTCAAAAGTGACTCCAAACGCCAAAAACATGGTGAGGACAAACGAGAAGTACTTTTCGATATCAGTCATCCACGCCACACCTTCGGGCGCAATCTGCGACATGAAACCGAACACCATGGGGAAAAAAGCGAAATAGGCAAACGCCATGCCCAAGAAGAACAAAACAACCGAGGCAGTTATCAGCGGCAGGGCGAGCTTTTTTTCATGCGCGTAAAGGCCTGGTGCGACAAAGGCCCATACCTGGTAAAGCACGTAAGGCAAGACAACCAGAAACGCGACAGTCAACGCAACCTTCATCGGCACCAGAAACACGCCGACCACATCGGTCGCGATCATCTGACCGCCGGAAGGCAACACGGCGAGCAGTGGTGTGGCGAGCAGGGAGTAGAGCTCGCGAGCAAAGAAGGCCAACGGTACAAACGCCACACCGACAACAATGAGCACTCGAATCAGACGATCGCGCAATTCAACCAGATGCGAGATAAAAGTTTCCTGCTCTTCGGCCATCAGGTTTTTGGTGCTTCTTTGACTTCGGCGCGTAGCGCCTCTTTTGGTGGCGCCGATGCGTTCGGGTCAAGATCCTCGTCAGAAGTCGGCGCTGGCAACACGGCAACGTCCCCCTTCAAGGGTTCAATGACACTGCTCACTGAAGTTTCAACCTCGCGCATTTCGTGGGTCACGGAATTACTGATGCTATTGACCTGCTCGGTCATTTGCTTTTGCAGGGTTTTCAGTTCGTCAAGCTGCATCTCCCGATTGATATCAGCTTTGACGTCGCTTACATATCGCTGCAGGCGACCCAATATATGGCCCGCCGTGCGAGCGACCTTGGGCAAGCGCTCGGGGCCGATGACGACCAGAGCGACCACGGCGATAAGCATCAACTCGGAAAGGCCAATGTCGAACATGGCGTCTTAGGAATGTGGGGTGAGAAAAGTACGGGCAAGCTGGCGGCCGCGACTAAAACCGTCAGACCACCTCACCCGTTGGTGCTCAGGTTTTGGTTTGCTCCCGACGCGCTTCGACGTCGATGGTTTCGCCAGTAACCTGCTGTGGATCTGCAGGCTTATCGGCCGAGGCTTCCTTCATGCCGTCTTTGAAACCTTTGACCGCACCACCGAGATCGGCACCCATGTTACGCAGTTTCTTGGTACCAAACACCAACATGACGATGACCAGCACGATCAGCCAGTGCCAAATGCTGAAAGCTCCCATATATTTTCTCCTTGCGCTAAATTAGTTTCAGGGTGCCTTGCGCTTTAGCATGGACCCCAATGGTTCGGGGCCGCCCAGAATATGTACATGTAGATGATACACCTCCTGATGCCCTATCCTCCCCGTATTGATGATGGTGCGGAAGCCTTCGTTGAGGCCCTGGCTCCTGGCCAATTCGTTGGCCTTGGCGAGTAAGCGACCAAGCACCAGTTGGTGGCTCATGTCCGCTTCCATCAGCGAGGGGATATGCTGTTTCGGCACAATCATGAAATGCACCGGTGCAATCGGGTTTATGTCGTGAAAAGCAAAGATTTCTTCATCTTCGTAAATTTTCTTCGACGGAATCTCTCCGCTCGCGATCCGACAAAAAATACATTCACTCACGCTTCTGTCCCTCTGCTTTTTTTCTCATCGATACCGGAAATTCCTTCGCGGCGGCGAAACTCAACCATTACGTCATCAACACCGATGCCGAATTGGGTGAGCAAGATCAGGCTATGGAACCAAAGATCCGTGACTTCGCGTACCAGGTGAAGACGATCTCCATCTTTGGCCGCCATGATGGTCTCTGCGGCCTCCTCGGCAACTTTTTTGCAGATCGCGTCGGTGCCCTTGGCATACAGACTGGCGACGTAGGATGACTCGGGCGCAGCGCCCTTGCGCTCAAGCAGAGTCGCTTGAACTCGATGCATAACTTCCAGATCAATCACTTGTAAATCTCCTTCGGGTCTTTGAGTACTGGCTCGACATCCTGCCAGCCCGAATCTTCAAGCCGGTTGAAAAAACAACTGCGACGACCGGTATGGCAGGCAATGCCTCCGATCTGCTCAATCTTCAGCAGCACCACATCCTTGTCGCAATCAACACGCAGTTCCAGCACTTTCTGCGTGTGTCCGGATTCCTCGCCCTTGTGCCACAAACGTGCACGCGACCGGGACCAGTATACGGCGTGACCGGTTTCGGCAGTAAGTGCAAGCGCTTCGCGGTTCATCCAGGCAAACATCAACACTTCACCTGTAGAAGCATCCTGAGCGATCGCCGGAACCAGACCCTGAGCATCCCAGACGATTTCATCGAGCCATTGAGTGCTCTTTGCCACAATCACAGCCTGACCTCGATACCGCGACTGCGCATGAACTCCTTGGCCTGACGTACGGTGTATTCACCATAGTGAAAGATACTGGCTGCCAATACGGCATCGGCTCGCCCTTCGGTAACGCCGTCGGCCAAATGCTGCAAGTTGCCTACGCCACCGCTGGCGATCACCGGAATTCCTACCGCGTCGGCGATCGAGCGCGTCAGATGCAGATCGAACCCTGCCTTGGTGCCGTCCCTATCCATGCTGGTAAGCAAGATTTCGCCAGCGCCCAGACTCTCAACTTTTTTTGCCCACTTGATGGCGTCAAGCCCTGTGTTCTTGCGCCCGCCGTGGGTAAACACTTCCCAATGTCCCGGCGCGGTTTGCTTGGCGTCGACCGCGACAACGATGCACTGCGAGCCGACCCGGGCCGAGGCGTCAGCCACCAGTTGTGGATTGTTCACTGCTGCAGTGTTCATGCTGACCTTGTCGGCACCGGCGTTCAACAAACGCCGCACATCTTCCACCTGCCTTACACCACCGCCTACTGTAAGCGGAATAAAGACTTGCGCGGCCACATCTTCGATGATGTGCAATATCAGATCCCGGTCATCGGAACTGGCGGTGATATCGAGAAAAGTGATTTCGTCAGCACCCTGCTCGTCGTAGCGACGCGCGACCTCGACCGGATCACCGGCATCGCGCAGTTCGACGAAGTTGACGCCCTTGACTACCCGGCCGGCGTTGACGTCAAGGCAGGGAATGATACGTTTAGCGAGCATGGCGAGCGGGCCTCAACGACCGGAAAGCTTGTCGGCTTCAGCCTGCGCCTTGCGGAAGTCCAGCGAACCCTCGTAAATAGCACGTCCGGTAATGGCCCCGGAAATACCCTCCAGTTGTACCTCACAGAGCGCTGTGACATCGGTCAAGCTGGCGATGCCACCACTGGCAATTACGGGAATACGCAACGCCTGCGCCAGTTTTACCGTCGCCTCGATATTCACACCGGACAACATGCCATCGCGCCCGATATCGGTGTAGATCACTCCCTCAACACCATAGTCTTCGAATTTTTTTGCCAGGTCGATTACATCGTGCCCGGTCATCTTGGACCAGCCATCCACCGCAACCTTTCCATCCTTGGCATCCAGTCCAACAATGATATGGCCGGGAAATGCGCCGCAGGCGTCATGCAGAAATCCCGGATTCTTTACCGCAGCAGTGCCGATGATGACGTAGGTAATGCCATCATCGAGGCAGCGCTCGATGGTATCGAGGTCGCGAATACCGCCTCCAAGTTGAACCGGAATTTCGTCACCGACTTCTTCCAGAATGGCCTTGATGGCTTTTTCATTCTTCGGCTTGCCGGCAAACGCACCGTTCAGATCCACCAGATGCAAACGGCGCGCACCCTGATCGATCCAGTGCCGGGCCATGGCTGCCGGATCTTCCGAAAAAACGGTTGCATCATCCATTGCGCCCTGCTTCAAGCGAACGCAATGGCCATCCTTGAGATCAATCGCGGGTATCAGCAGCATAGGAATATGTGGAGATTAGCAAAAACGTGGGTGGCAACGAATTATGGATTCCAGCGCATGAAATTGCTCAATAGCCGCAAACCGGCCTGTGCGCTTTTTTCCGGATGAAATTGAACAGCAAAGATGTTAGCGCGCGCAACCGCGCTGGTAAAGGGTATGCCGTAATGCGTTGAGCCAGCTATTAAATCGGGAGTCAGCGGTTCGACGTAATAACTGTGCACAAAATAGAAGCGGGAACCATCGTCGATGCCCTCCCATAAAGAATGCGCTTCAGCTTGCTGCACTCGATTCCAGCCCATGTGTGGAACCTTGAGTCTAGCGCCATCGGGGGCAACCATAGCCGCCAGGGGAAATCGCGGAATGCTGCCGGGGAGAATTTCCAGCCCCGTTACGCCGCCTTCTTCCGCGTGGCCGAACAACATCTGCAAGCCGACACAAATACCCAAAAAGGGTTTCTCTGTCGCAGCCCGAATCACCGCCTCACGCAGGCCTCGCGCGTTCAATTCACGCATGCAATCCGGCATAGCGCCCTGGCCGGGCACCACCACACGTTCGGCGACGGCGATCTCGGCAGCGTCTGAACTGATCCGCACATCCGCATCCGGGGCGACGTGCTCAATGGCCTTCGCCACAGAACGCAGGTTGCCCATGCCGTAATCGACTACCACTACCATACTCATGGAAGAATCAGAGCGCGCCCTTGGTCGAAGGAATGGCGCCCGCGGCTCGCGGATCGGCCTCTACTGCAATGCGCAGCGCACGGGCAAATGCCTTGAATACCGTCTCGGCCTGATGGTGAGAGTTGTCGCCACGCAAAGCATCGATGTGCAGTGTCATTCCAGCGTGATTCACCAGACCCTGAAAAAACTCGCGCACCAGATCGACATCGAACTCACCGATTGCAGCCCGGGTGAACGGCACATTGAAGACCAGCCCCGGCCGGCCCGACAGATCTACCACCACCCGCGACAACGCTTCATCGAGCGGCACATAGGCATGTCCGTAGCGACGCAATCCTTTTTTGTCGCCAAGCGCCTTGGCCAATGCCTGACCGATCGTGATGCCGACATCCTCGACAGTATGATGTGCGTCGATATGCAAATCACCCTCCGCCTCGACACTCAGATCAATCATGCCGTGGCGGGCAACCTGATCCAGCATGTGGTCGAAGAAACCCACGCCGGTAGCAAGTTTGGAAACTCCCGTACCGTCAAGATCGAGAACAACACGGATGCGGGTTTCAAGGGTGTTGCGTGAAATTTCGGCTTGCCGCATGGCAGTCTGTATCAAGCTAAGGGATGAGTCGTGCATGATACCATCGGCCTCGCAGCCTGCACGCGAGCCCGGTACGACATTGTCGATTTTCTCACTTGTCCATTAATTACGTCATGAACCGCTTTTGGAGCGATGTCGCCAAGGGGCTCAGCCCCTACGTACCAGGAGAGCAACCCAAGCTCGCCAATTTGGTGAAACTCAATACCAACGAGAATCCCTGCGGCCCATCGCCACGTGTCTTGGCGGCAATTCGTGACGCGACAAGCGATTCATTAAGGCTGTACCCGGACCCGAGTGCCGAGCAGCTAAAAGCTGCCATTGGCAAATACCATGCGGTTGATGCCAAAAACGTTTTCGTCGGCAACGGCTCGGATGAAGTCTTGGCTCATATCTTTCTTGGACTGCTGAAGCAGGCGCAGCCTATCCTGTTCCCGGATATCACCTACAGCTTCTATCCTGTGTATTGTGGGCTCTATCAGGTGGCCTACGAAACAATTCCGCTCACCGAAGATTTCTTGATACGGATTGGTGACTACGCCAAGCCCAACGGCGGAATCATATTTCCCAATCCGAACGCGCCGACAGGCTGCCTGTTGGCGTTGATCGAGATAGAAAAATTGTTACGATCGAACCCCGATTCGGTCGTGGTAATCGACGAGGCCTATGTCGATTTCGGCGGTGAAAGCGTGATCCCCTTGATTGCCAATTACCCCAACCTGCTGGTGGTGCAAACTCTGTCAAAAGCCCGCTCGCTGGCAGGGTTGCGTGTCGGTTTTGCCGTCGGGCACGTTGATTTGATCGAAGCTCTCGAGCGGGTCAAGAACAGCTTCAACTCCTATCCGCTGGGTCGACTGGCAATTGTTGGTGCCAGCGCAGCCTTCGAGGATCGCGAGTATTTCGAAAACAGCCGCAAGACCGTCATCGCTTCGCGCGAAAAGCTGATCAGCGAATTGACAGCCCTTGGCTTCGAAGTGTTGCCTTCAGCGGCCAACTTCGTTTTTGCACGCCATCCGCTGCGCGATGCAGAAAAGTCGGCGCTGGCGCTACGGCAACGCGGAATCATCGTGCGCCATTTCAAGCTGCCGCGCATCGACCAGTTTCTGCGGATAACAATAGGTACGGACGAGCAGTGCGCGGCACTGGTTTCCGCGCTGAAGGACATTCTTCGCGATTGACGCGTAACTCTGCAAACTAGTTTTTGTGCAGTTCCGCTGACTAGTTTTTGTGCAGTTCCGCTGACTAGTTTTTTGTGCGCAGCTCCGCTGCGCGTGCATGCGCCGTGAGTCCCTCGCCGTGCGCAAGGGTCGCGGCGATCGGCCCCAGGGTTTGAGCACCCGCCTTGGAAACCTCTATCAAGCTGGTTCGTTTCTGAAAGTCATAAACACCCAGCGGCGAAGAAAATCTCGCACTTCGGGATGTCGGTAAAACGTGGTTTGGACCGGCACAATAGTCACCAAGCGACTCGGACGAAAAGTGGCCGACAAAAATGGCCCCCGCGTGACGAATTTTGTCCACCAATGGCGAGGGATCGGCCAGCGCCAGTTCAAGATGCTCGGGTGCAATTCGATTGGCGAGTACACAAGCCTCTTCCAGATCGGTAACCTGGATCAGGGCGCCGCGTCCCTTGAGCGAGGCGGCAATCACTTCGCGACGCGGCATGGTCGGCAGCAGCCTCTCGATGCTGGCCGCTACCTGCGAGATGAACTCGGCATCGGGACTCAACAGAATCGCCTGCGCCAACTCGTCATGCTCCGCCTGGGCGAACAGATCGATTGCCACCCAATCAGGATTGGCCGAGGCATCAGCAATGACCAGTACCTCCGAGGGACCGGCGACCATGTCAATTCCGACAGTACCAAACACGCGGCGCTTGGCGGCGGCCACATAGGCATTACCCGGTCCCACGATTTTGTCAACCTGCGGCAGCGTCTGTGTTCCATACGCCAGCGCCGCCACCGCCTGCGCGCCGCCGATGGTGAAAACCCGGTCGACACCGGCCAGGCAAGCAGCGGCCAGCACCAGCGCGTTCTTTTCGCCGCGCGGCGTCGGCACGACCATGATCAGCTCACCCACACCCGCGACTTTCGCCGGTAGCGCATTCATCAACACTGAACTCGGATAGGCCGCCTTGCCACCCGGCACGTATAGTCCAACCCGATCCAGCGGCGTAACTTTCTGGCCCAATCGCGTACCGTCGGCTTCGGTGAAACTCCAGGACTCGAGCTTTTGCCTCTCGTGATAGGAGGTCACCCTTTGCGCGGCGGTTTCCAGTGAGGAACGTTGTGGCACCGGCAGCCTATCCAGCGCTTCGCGCAGCTGGCTTCTGGACAACTCCAGTTCGCCCATTGCGGCGACATCGAGATGATCAAAGCGGCGCGTGTATTCAAGTACTGCCGCATCGCCCTCGGCTCGAACTCGCGAAAGAATCTCGGCGACAGTCAACTCAATGGCGTCGTCTGTGGAATGGTCGAAATGCAACAGCGCATCAAGCGCAGACGTGAAATCGGGGTCGCGGGTCGACCAGCGGCGAATCACTTCACTGCACCCTCAATCGCGGCAATGACCGGTTGCAACAGATCACGCTTCATTTTCAGCGCCGCCTGATTTACCACCAACCGGGAAGAGATGTTCATGATCTCTTCCACCTCGACCAGGTTATTGGCCTTGAGCGTGCTGCCGCTGGACACCAGATCGACAATGGCCTCGGCCAATCCTGCCAGTGGAGCAAGTTCCATCGAGCCATAGAGCTTGATCAGATCGACATGCACGCCCTTGGCGGCGAAATGTTCTCGTGCCACGGCCACATACTTGGTCGCAATACGCAACCTTGCGCCACGGCCTACGGCGGCTTCGTAGTCGAATCCGGTGGGTGCGGCGACACACATGCGGCACTTGGCGATGTTCAGATCGAGCGGCTGATACAAGCCCTCTCCTCCGTGCTCGAGCAGCACATCCTTGCCAGCTATTCCCAGATCGGCAGCCCCGTATTGAACATAGGTCGGGACGTCAGACGCACGCACAATGACCACGCGAACATCATCGCGACTGGTGCCAATAATCAGTTTGCGCGACTTTTCGGGGTCTTCAGACGGCACGATACCGGCTGCCGCCAGCAAAGGCAGCGTTTCTTCATAGATGCGCCCTTTGGACAGGGCAATAGTGATTCCGCTCATGGCGCTATTCTATTCGAGCGGGCTTTGCTCGCGAATACCCGGAACACTCTTCTTGATGAATGAGGCGGGAGAAATACCTAGTGAATCCGGCGAACATCTGCGCCCAAAGCCGCTAGCTTCTGCTCAAGCCCTTCGTAGCCACGATCGAGATGGTAGATACGCTCAATCAGCGTTTCACCCTGTGCAACCAGGCCAGCGATAACGAGACTGGCTGAAGCCCGCAAATCGGTCGCCATGACGGTGGCGCCGTCGAGCGTGGGCCGCCCAGTGACAAACGCGGTATTGCCGTCGATCTTGATATCGGCGCCGAGTCGAATCAACTCCACTGCGTGCATGAAGCGATTCTCGAAAATCGTTTCACGTATCACCGCAGTTCCCTCGGCAACGGCATTGATCGCCATGAACTGGGCCTGCATATCGGTAGGAAAGGCCGGGTAGGGCGCTGTGCGAATACTCACGGCGCTGAGCCGCTGCGGTGCCTTGAGGCGAATCGCGTCACGCTCGGCAATGATCTCACAACCAGTATCCATCAGCTTGTCGATCACCGCGTCCAGATTGGCGGCTGAGGCGCCGGTCAATCGAATTTCGCCACCGGTAGCAGCAGCGGCGCAAAGATAAGTTCCGGTCTCGATCCGATCCGGCATGATCCGATGCGTCGCACCGTGCAAAGCACTGACGCCCTGGATGCGAATCACGTCGCCTCCTGCGCCTGAAATCCGTGCGCCCATGGATATCAGGCAATTGGCCAAATCAACCACCTCCGGCTCGCGCGCCGCGTTCTCGATCACGGTTTCCCCCTGAGCAAGACAGGCCGCCATCATCAGGTTTTCTGTGCCCGTGACGGTCACCATGTCGGTGAACAGACGGGCGCCCTTCAACTTTGTCGCTTTGGCATGAACGTAACCATGCTCGACACTGATCTCGGCTCCCATCGCGGTCAGGCCCTTTATGTGTTGATCCACGGGCCGTGCCCCGATGGCGCAACCGCCGGGCAGCGACACCTTTGCTTCGCCCGCACGCGCGACAAGCGGTCCCAGTACCAGGACGGACGCGCGCATGGTTTTGACCATTTCATAGGGTGCGACCGCGTTGTTCAGACCCGAGGCGTCCAGCGTCACCGTATCGCCAGCGCCGAGTTTTGACGCCTCGCGCGAGACTGCGACGCCCATTTGCGCCAGCAGTTTCAACATGGTACCGATGTCATTCAGGTGCGGAACATTGGTGAAAGTCACCGGTTCCTTGGTCAGAAGTGCCGCACACAATAATGGAAGAGCGGCATTCTTCGCACCGGAAATTGCTACCTCACCCGAGAGCGGCCGGCCTCCCGCGATCAGGAGTTTATCCATTGGCCTTCCACTCCTCGGGCGTCAGCGTCTGCATGGACAAGGCGTGCAACTCACCGGAGTCGAACCGTGCCTTGAGGATCGCGTTGATACGCTGCTGACGCTTGACGCGATTCAGCCCTGAAAACTCGGTGCTGACGATGACGGCGGCAAAATGATGCCCATCGCCATCGACGCTCAAATGCTCGCAGGGCATCTCTGCCGCTATCCAGCTCTCGATTTGTTTTGGGTCCAGCATGTGCTCACTCCTCAATTACGCAGCTTATAGCCACGCTTCAGCAGGTTCAGGGTAAATGTCGCCAGCAGCACCAGGCATCCGCCGACAACCGCGAGACTCAACCAGGGCGAGGCATCGGAGATGCCGAAGAAGCCGTGGCGAAAGCCGTCTATCATGTAAAAAACCGGGTTCCAGTGGGACAACTTCTGCCAGAACGGTGGCAGCGAGTTGATAGAGTAAAACACACCCGACAGAAAAGTGAGCGGCATGATCAGAAAGTTCTGGAATGCCGCAAGCTGATCGAATTTGTCCGCCCAAATACCCGCGATTACTCCAAGGCTACCGAGAATGGCTCCTCCCATCACCGCAAACACAAGTATCCAGATAGGCTCAACAAAGGTGAGCGGCGCAAACCAGAAAGTGGCAAAAAGTACGCCGGTCCCCACCACCAGTCCGCGTACCACTGAAGCGGCGACGTAGGCGGCAAAAAACTCCATATAGGAAATCGGCGGCAATAAGACGAAAACAATATTTCCTGTCACCTTGGACTGTATCAGCGAGGATGAGGAATTGGAGAAGGCATTCTGCAGCACCGACATCATCACCAACCCAGGTATAAGAAATGCCGTATAGGCAACTCCATGGACTTGCACATGCCCTTCCAGAACGTGCGAAAAAATCAGCAGATATAGAAGCGCAGTCAATACCGGTGCCGCCACCGTTTGCGAGGCCACCTTCCAGAAACGCAATACTTCCTTGTAGAAAAGCGTCGTGAAACCTCCGTAACGCAGATCAGATCGCTCACTCATGATGCGCCCCTTGCATTACGCGAATAAAGACTTCTTCAAGATCCGGCTTGCCGATCTCGAGACTGTCTATCTCGCAGCCGGCCGTACGTATTTTCACCAGCAGCGGTTCAATTTCATCAAAGCTGTTGAACGGTATTGACCACCAGCCGCCGCTTTCCGTAGCTTCACTCGTCAATTCCTTCGGCATTACGCCTCCAGTTCGCAAGCGCAATGCGTGTGCAGAGAACCGGCGTAATAACTGCTTCGTCGTGTCCAGCGCCACCACTCGACCATCCTTCAGCATGGCGATGCGATTGCATAAGTTTTCCGCTTCCTCAAGATAGTGCGTCGTCAAGACAATCGTGTGTCCCGCTTCGTTAAGTCGCTTGATGAACTGCCATAGGGTCTGTCGCAGTTCGACGTCGACGCCCGCAGTGGGCTCGTCCAGCACAATCACCGGAGGCCGATGAACCAGCGCCTGCGCCACCAGAACGCGGCGTTTCATGCCGCCGGAGAGCATGCGCATATTTGCGCCTGCTCTCGATGCGAGCCCAAGGTTTTCCAGAATTTCGTCGATCCAGTCATCGTTGTCGCCGATACCGAAGTAGCCCGACTGGATTTTCAACGACTCTCGAACACTAAAAAAGGGATCGAAGACCAGTTCCTGGGGAACAACTCCAAGATGGCGGCGCGCCGCACGATAGTCGGACTGGACATCGTAGCCCATCACGCTCAAATTGCCAGTGTCGACTCGAACCAGTCCGGCAAGTGCCGAAATCAAGGTCGTCTTGCCAGCCCCATTGGGACCCAGCAAACCGAAGAATTCACCCTGTTCGATCTCAAGGTCGACGTTATCGAGAGCCCGGGTACTTCCGAACCTCTTTGATACTTGCTCAATTCGAATTGCTGGCGACATTTTGTCTATCCGGCGGCTGACTGTGCATCAAAATCATGCACGATACGAGTACAGGGTTTTGAAAGTCCACGGCTGATCAATGACGACAAAGCCGCCAAACTAGAAAAACAAGACGTGGTCAATGCTGAGGAAGCAGATCGGCGACGCCATAAACTGCGGCGAGGCTCAGCATATTCCTTGGCGGGTTACGCAGGCTTAAGGTTTTTCCAACAGTAGTCGCTGCACGCATCCAACCAAAAATCACCGCAAGACATGAGGAGTCAAGATCAGTCACTGCTGAGAGATCGAACTCAGTACCATTGGCCGAAATCGCTTCTCCACCTTCCGCAAGCAAGGTATTTGCACCCGACATTAGCATCGGGCCGGAAACCTCGACTCGATTGCCTGACTGACTGATCACTTCTTCGCCACCTCCGGCTCAATCGACTTGTTCTTGGCCTGCAAAGTCTTGATCAGGCCTTCAATTCCACCCTTCGACACTTCGGTAGTAAAGGAGCTGCGGTAATTGGTAATCAGGCTTACGTCAGCGACTTCGATGTCATAGACTTTCCAGGTGGTGTCCGATTTTTCAAGGTAGTAGTCCATTCCAATATTTTTCCCGGCGCCCGCTTGTTTGATTTCGGTGCGAATGCGGACGTCGGTTTCTCCAGCCTTCATGGAGAACGGTTTGAACACGACTGTCTGGTCCTTGTATTCAGTCAATGCCTTGGAGTAAGTGCGAACCAAAAGATTCTGGAATTCGTCTATCAGAATTTTCTTTTGCGCCGGCGTTGCTTTGCGCCAATCACGGGCAACCGCCAATTGCGTCATGCGCTCAAAATTGAAATGCGGCAATACCTTGGCTTCGACCAGATCGATCGCCTTCTTGGTATTGCCGGATTGGATATCTTTGTCCTTGCGGACTATCTCGAGGACATCATTGGTAACCGTCTTGATCATGACGTCTGGCGCAACCGCCTGAGCCATCACCGCCGATGCGATCACGGCACTGCCGAAAAAAGCGAAAAGAAATTTCATATTGAGTTCCTGGAATTGCCTAAGACAGAGCAATAGCTCCCTAAGCGGAGCCCTAGTTCCGCCGCGCCGGGTCAGCGTTCGCAAGCTTTACGGTTAAGTGAATAGCTGCAAGGGCCGCCGAATCAGTCTGCGATTCTTCAACCGTCGCGACGGCCACAGTTGAAGAACTTTCAATCTGCTCAGCATCCGCCTCTATTTCACGTGGCGGATTGCCATCGTGGATCAATTTGCGGCGGCGCTGAAGATAGGCATCGCGCACATAAGTGTACTTATCGAGTGCGGCCTCCTCGATAACCTTGTCAGCTGCCAACAGGTTGGCGCGATCATTCACTAGACGCAGTACCAAAGCCAGATCCCGAGTTCTCGTAGGATTGTGATTGGCAACTGGATCGGCGGCGACATCGAGCACAAGGCCCACCGTATCTCTCACGGTGCGTGGTCCGAAGACCGGAACCACAACATAGGCGCCATTAGCTACGCCCCAGCGCCCGAATGTCTGGCCAAAATCCTCGTCATGCTTTTCCAGGCCCGCATCGGTCGCGAAATCTATTACGCCAAGCAGGCCGATCGTGGAATTGATCACAACCCGGCCCAAATCGCTTATGGCCTCCGGAACCTTGCCCTGAAGCAGATTGTTCACACCAATAAATAGATCTTCGATATTGCTGAAGAAATTTGTAACGCCGGTTCTGACAGGGGAAGGCAAAACCGCCTCATAGCCGGTTGCAACAGGCTTCACGATTGCCGTGTCGAGGCCTTCGTTAAACGCGAACACCGCCCTGTTGAAACCCTCTATTGGATCTTTTGGATTTCCGGAGCTGGCACAACCCGCCAACAGTCCGGCTGCCATCATCACGACAGTGATCTTTTTCATTCGAGACAGGAGTATGGTTTTCATTGCTTTTTTTAGCACCTATTGACTACTTCTTGCCCTCATCAGTGGCAGCCTTGTCGAACATGAACTGGCTGATCAGTTTCTCAAGAACCACTGCCGACTGGGTCTTTTTGATCTTGTCACCCTCTTTCAACATTGCCATGTCACCGCCCACTTCCAAACCAATGTACTGCTCGCCCAACAAACCCGACGTATTGATTGTCGCAAAAGTGTCACGCGGAAACCGGTAGCGGGCATCAATCCGGATCGTCACCACGGCCTGATAGGCCTCGGCATCAAATTGGATATCTGTTACACGTCCAACTACAACTCCGGCGCTCTTCACAGCACCACGCACCTTCAAGCCGCCGATGTTATCAAATTTGGCTTGAATTGCATAAGTGTCTCCGCTGCTGGTCGACGCCATATTTCCCACCTTGAGGGCAAGAAACAACAATGCGCCCAAACCGACGGCGACAAAAAATCCGACCCAAAGGTCAAGTGTAGTACGACTCATGTCATGTCCCTGTAAACATGAAGGCGGTGAGAATAAAGTCGGCGGCCAGAATAGCCAGCGACGATGTTACAACGGTACGCGTGGTCGCGCCGGAAACCCCTTCGGCGGTTGGCTCGGCATCGTAGCCCTCAAACACCGCAACCCAACTGACAATAATGCCGAATACAAAACTTTTGATCACACCGTTAAGAATATCTTCGCGAAAATCAACCGATGCTTGCATCTGTGACCAGAATGAGCCTTCATCAACTCCGATCAGTTGCACGCCTACCAGGTACCCACCAAAGATACCCATCGCCGAAAACAAAGCAGCCAGAAGGGGCATTGAAATTACGCCGCCCCAGAAACGCGGAGCCACCACGCGAGCGATGGGGTCAACTGCCATCATTTCCATTGCAGAAAGCTGCTCAGTCGCCTTCATCATGCCGATTTCGGCCGTAATCGCCGAACCGGCGCGACTGGCAAACAACAATGCTGCAACCACTGGGCCGAGTTCCCGGACTAGCGACAAAGAAACGAGGACACCTAGAGCTTCAGTTGAGCCGTAGCGCTGCAAAGTGTCATATCCCTGAAGGCCTAGCACCATTCCAACAAACATGCCTGAAACTAGAATGATAATCAGGCTCAAGACTCCGGTGAAATAGATTTCCCGTATTGTCAGATGAAGGCGCCGTAGCGAAGTACCTGAGTGCATCAGTACAGCTAGGAAGAAGCGGCTGGCATATCCAAGCCGCCAAATACGCCCGGTAACTTGCTGGCCTAGACTGCGCAGCGCGCCTGTAACGCGATTATCCACGGTGCCCCACGCTTTCCATCAATTCTTCTCCATATGGGCGCGAAGGATACTGGAAGGGTACCGGACCGTCAGCCTCTCCCCAGACAAACTGATGTACATAGGGCACTTCAGAGTGCTTCATATCTTCCGCAGTGCCTTCTGCAACAATCTTGCCCTCGGAAACAAAATAGACGTAATCGACAATCTTTAATGACTCCTGCACATCGTGAGTTACAACAATCGAACTTGCGCCCAAGGCGTCATTGAGCTTACGAATAAGTTCCCCGACAATGGACAGCGAAATCGGGTCAAGGCCAGCAAAGGGTTCGTCGTACATTATCAGCATAGGATCGAGTGCGATTGCTCTTGCCAGCGCGACCCTACGCGCCATGCCACCGGAAAGCTCTGCCGGCATCAGACCATGAGCGCCGCGCAGACCCACGGCATGCAGTTTCATCATCACCAGATCCCGAATCAGGGATTCAGGCAAATCTGTGTGCTCACGCATCTGGAATGCGATATTGTCATACACCGACATATCGGTAAATAGGGCGCCGAACTGAAACAGCATTCCCATACGACGTCGCAGATTGTAGAGACCGCCTGAATCAAGCTCATGCACAATCTGCCCCCCGACTCTGACCTCGCCAGAGGTCGGCTTCAGTTGACCACCGATTAAACGAAGGGTCGTGGTCTTGCCGCAACCTGAACTTCCCATTACCGCAACAACCTTGCCACGAGGAATCTTCATGTTGATTCCTGTAAGTATTGGGCGATTGTCGTAGGAAAAATTCAGATCTCGGATTTCAACAAGTGATTCCTGGGACATATTCACGCCGGGAATCCCGGTCAAATTCGCAGCGAAGGATATTACCAGAACCGACCCTCCGATCAAACTGCCTCAACCAGCAAAGAGCGGGGTAAACCCCTACTACTAGCGGATTGGGCCGCACCGACTTTCCGTTATCATGCCGAGATCAACTTACGCATAGTCTCTACTTGGCCACCCATACAAGCAAAACCGAGCTGCTGATTGTCGACGACGACCCATTGATCGCCGACGCGTTAGGCTATTTTCTCGGGCGCGACTATGAGGTGAGCGCGGCATCCACCCGCACTGAAGCCATTGAGCTCTTGCGCAGTGGCAAAAGTTCCCCTGCTTTGGCTTTGATTGATCTCGGCCTGCCGCCAACGCCTCATCGTCCAGACGAAGGTTTCGCGCTTATTGCCGACATTCTCGCGCATGCGCCGGAGACCCGGATCGTGGTTCTCTCCGGCCAGAGCGACGAACTTAACGCCCGGCATGCCCGCGCGCTTGGAGCAACCGATTTTGTCGCCAAGCCGGCGGATCCGGACTATCTGCGTGGTCTGATTCGCCGAGTGTTGTCTTTTAGAGACACAACAGCTGAAGTGGATGACGGACTAATTGGCGAGAGCGCGCCACTGCAAAGATTGCGCGCACAACTGAGGCAGTTCGCAAAGTCACCATTCCCTGTATTGATTGAAGGGGAATCAGGCAGCGGCAAGGAGCTTGCTGCTGCTGCACTCCACACGCTATCCGAGCGCGCCATGAAACCCTATCTGGCGCTGAATTGCGCGGCAATCTCGCCGAATCTGGTGGAAGCAACCTTGTTTGGCCATAGCAAGGGCGCGTTCACTGGCGCCGCCGGCCCACGCGCTGGTTATTTTGAAAATGCTTCCGATGGCACTTTGTTTCTTGATGAAATTGGCGAGCTTCCTCTAGACCTTCAGCCAAAACTTCTGCGCGTTCTAGAAAATGGTGAATTTCAGCGGATAGGCGAAACCCAGGCACGGTATTCTTCCGCGCGTATCGTGGCGGCGACCAATCGCGACCTGAAAAAAGAAGTCCGCGAAGGGCGCTTCAGAGCCGACCTCTATCATAGATTATCGGTATTCACGGTCGCCATCCCACCGCTGCGCGACCTTGGTGAGGATCGAATTCGCCTTTTGGAGCATTTCCGTGCCGTATATGCGGCCCAAGCCGACTTACCTCCTTTCCGTCTTAACGTAGAAGCGGCCAAGCGCCTGCTGGCATATGGGTTTCCAGGAAACATCCGCGAACTGCGCAATATAGTCATTCGGCTGACAACCAAACTCGCGGGAAAGGAAGTTAGTGCGCGGGATATTGAAAACGAACTCGACCTTGGCAATGAACCAGTTCCAGTCGGCGCAATACCAGCACCTACCCTGGAAGGGAAAGCCGAATTGCTGGCGATTGCACTTAACGATATTCAGAGCCGCCACGATTTTGACCTCAATTCCACACTGCGTCGCTGGGAAGAAGCGTATATCGAAGCTGCTCAGGAAATCGCCCATGGAAACATGAGCCAGGCAGCACGCTTGCTCGGAGTAAACCGCAGCACGCTTTACAATCGCATTGACACTCTTGCGCGCGAGAAGCGCTCATCTACGCAATAAGCGACTGGATCGCCTGACCAAAATGTACCTCGAACACTTCGGACTCAACGAATCCCCTTTCCGCATCACGCCCCATACTGACTTTTTCTTCGACGGGGCAAATCGCGGAGCTACGCTTGATGCACTGGTTTACGCGATTACGCACGACGAAGGCATTGTCAAAGTCAGTGGCGAAGTCGGAAGCGGTAAAACCATGCTCTGCAGAGTTCTGATGGAGCGGTTGCCGGAAAGCGTCACCATCATCTATCTCGCCAACCCGTCTTTGTCCCGTGACGATATTCTGTTCGCCATCGCGGATGAACTGAGTCTCGACGTGCCAGCGGCTGCACGCACGTCAGCCGTGATGCGAGCGCTGCACGATCACCTGATCGAATCCTATGGGGAAGGTCGACAGGTAGTTGTACTGGTTGATGAAGCCCACGCCATGCCAGTGGATACCCTCGAGGAAATTCGCCTGTTGTCGAATCTCGAGTCCAAGCGTGCCAAATTGCTGCAATTGGTTCTTTTCGGCCAACCCGAACTCAACGATGTTCTTGCTCGTCCGGATATGCGGCAGCTGAAAGAGAGGATCACTCACAATTTCTCCCTTGAGCCGCTGGTTCGCGACGATATCACCCAGTACCTGGACTTTCGCATGCGCGCCGCCGGCTATCGTGGCCCCAGCGTTTTTGTTCCATCCGCGCTGAAAATGATTGCGCAAAGCTCACTCGGCCTGACTCGCCGCATCAATATTCTTGCCGACAAAGCTCTACTCGCAGCATTCTCCTCGGGTAGCCACCAAATCGGCCCAAACGAGGTCAAAGCCGCAATTCGCGATTGTGAATTCAGCGACGCAACTTATGGCGGCAAGCCCCAGTCAAAAACCAGGCTGATTTGGTTCGTGGCATTGCTGGCCGTCGCCGCATTGGTGGGTATTGTTTGGCCTGGCAGTTGGCTTTCCTCCTCGCAAATCAAGACCGACACGCCAACAAACATGATCGCTGCGGTACCGACTACCGACGCAGTGGATAGCTCAACAATTAGTACAACCACCAAGCCTTCCGATGTCCCGACTGCTGAGCCGGGTACAACGCCACTCCAATCCAGCGACCCGCCGCCGCCATCAGTCGAATCCACACAAGAAGAAAGTGTTCCGCTTCAGCAAGCAGCGGCTTCATCCGCAGCTTCAGTTTCCGCGTCGGCGTCATCTGACACGGCGGCTAATCTCGCAGTGACGGAGCCGCAATTACCCGCAGTCAATCGGAAAGTTGGAAAACTGACCCTCGAGCACCTGGAAGCGAGCAATGCCTGGCTGGAAGGTATGACCAATGACCGCTGGTTCATTCAGATATTTTCTACCGAAGCCGATCGACACCCAGATATTGAAACCATGTTAAGAAGGCTGTCGTCCCAAAAATTGGAAATGGCCAAGGTTCACGTCTACTATTCAGAACTCAGCGGTGAGGCGCGCTATGGCATCATGTACGGCGATTACTCGTCGAGAGCCGAAGCTTTTGCGGCAATGCGTAAATTACCCAAGTCTGTGCTGGCAAATAAACCCTACCCACGCAAAATTATCCGGCTTCGCTAGGTCGCTCGTTGATGGGTAGCCGTGGAGGAGTCGAGTCAATTAAATCATTGACTTGCATAAGAAATATAATGTGTTATGCTAACTAAAGCCCATTTATTTGATCGGGGACTCGATTGCGCCCACTAGAGATTCCGCCGTTCCTCGCTACGCTGACCGCCAGCTTGATACTGACAGCGTGTAGCAGTATTCAGCCGCAACCTCCATCCGCCGGGCATATACGCGCCGAGGCTCAGGTCGCCCCCACTCCAGACATACCGCCACCGGTTGCCGCCACGGTAATGCTGCCGCGTCCCAGACCCGCAGCAAAAACCGAGTCTTACTCGGTCTCAGTGCGCAACATTCCGGTTCAGGATCTGCTGTTCGCTCTTGCTCGTGACGCGAAGATCAACGTTGACGTTCATCCCGGAATCGAGGGCGTGGTAACCATCAACGCGATCGATCAGACGCTTCAGCAAATTCTGACGCGCATCTCAAAGCAAGTCGATATGCGCTGGGAGCTGGACGGCCCCAATCTGCTGGTCATGCCGGATTCTCCTTTTCTGCGCAACTACAAAGTTGACTACGTCAATATGTCGCGCGATGTAGCGGGCACGGTTTCGATCAACACACAAATCGCATCAACCAGCACCAGCGCAGGAGGTACATCGTCAAGCGGCGGTGGAAACAACTCGAGCACTTCGGTAAAGAGCTCCGCACAGAATAATTTCTGGCAATCGCTGGAAAAAAACTTAAAGGACATTTTGCGCGAAAGCGACAAAATCCTGCCAGAAGGATCCAGCGAGACGATTACCGAGCGCACAGACCAACAAGCCACAACCGGAACTGGCGCACAAAGTGGGCAGTCTTCCGGAAAATCAGGTGCGGCGACCACCAGTCTTGCAGGGAGCCCAAATCCCGCCAGTCTCCAGCAACAGGGAACCACGGTGGTGAAACGCACCACCTACCGCGAAGCAGCTTCAATTATTGTAAATCCGGAGGCCGGTGTCGTAGTGGTTCGCGCTACGTCCAGACAGCATGAGAAAGTTCAAGAGTATCTCGATTTGGTACTGACCAGCGCCCGACGCCAAGTGATCATCGAGGCCACCATTGCCGAAGTCAGGCTTAGCGACAATTACCAACAAGGAATCAACTGGCAAACCCTGCGCTCCCTGCGCCCAGGCAATCGAACAGCCGGCTTTTCCGCCGCTCAGAATCAAACGGGAGTACCCGTGCCGGACCCATTCGCCGCAGCAGCGGGCTCGTTCACATCAGGAACCGGCACGTTCGCTTTTTTGCTCAACTACGTGGCACCGGGGCTTGGTCTTTCCTCGACGCTTAGCCTGCTGGAGACTTTTGGCAAAGTCAGGGTATTGTCCAGTCCGAAAATAAGCGTGCTGAACAACCAGACAGCGATGCTCAAAGTCGTCGACAACATTGTCTATTTCGAAATTAAGAATGACTCGACGACGACAACAACGGGTACAACCAACAACTTCACGTCCACCGCCAAGTCTGTATCGGTCGGACTGGTAATGAGTGTCACACCACAAATCAGTGAGCAGGGAAGCATCTTGCTTAATGTTCGCCCGACGATTTCAAGCCTCAAAGGCGCCGGTAAAACAGATCCCACACCAGGCCTGACCATCGCAAACGTTGTTCCAGAAATTCAAACTCGCGAGATGGAATCCATGCTTCGCCTGTCAGACGGTGAGGTCGCTGTCATGGGCGGACTCATGGAGGACAGATACGATCAGACTACTAATCAGGTACCAGGTCTGGGAGGTCTTCCCGTAATTGGCAATTTCTTCAGCAACAGAAACGACACCAGTACCAAGACCGAGCTGGTTATCTTCCTAAAACCAACCATCATTAGAGATCCGAGCATCTACGGAGACTATCGCAGTTTCCGCAACCAATTGCCCAACCAGGAATTTTTCGCAAGCAAGCCCAATGGTCGAAAAATCCAGTCTGAAGGCCAAGGGACTGGCGCGCAATGAGCCTGCTCATGGACGCTCTCAAGAAAGCCGAACTGGCCAAGCGCCAGGGGCAGAGAGAAGAGCCGACTGCGTCGCCCGAAAATGAGCCTCTGGCAGGATTGACACTTGAACCGATCTCCGTATCGGAAAACGCAGAACCCGAGGCTCCTCAGTCGGCAAGGAACGACACTCCTTCCGCGGAAACACTTCCCCACCTGCCGCCTCATCTCGAAGAACTTGAAGAGCGGTTTCTTGCCGAGGCCACGCAAGCTGCATCCATACGGCTAAAAAAGCAGGCAGCGGCAACGCCTGTCCAAGAGCAGCCAATCGATCGTCCGCCTTTGGCAACAGCTGCACCACAAGCGCCGCCGTCAGAGGACATGAGGCGCAAGCCGGTGGAACCCGCCGCAACTCAAAGCAAGGCTGCCGCGCAAAATCTGTTCGCGGCCAAGCAGCCCGAAAAACCTTCATCAAGAAAAGCTTTCGCGATTGCGATCGGAGTGGTCACCTTTTTGTCGGTTTGCGGTATCGGTGGTTACTTCTGGTGGCAATTGCAGCCGAAGACAAGTCTTGTCGCCAGACAACCCGTGATGCAGGCGCCGAGAGCCATCGCACCACCGGCCCCGGCATCTGTGCCCGTTGCCGTATTGCCAGCGCCGACTTTTGCCGCTGCACCCACGGTTACACCTGGCAGCACGCCTGCTGTTGCCCCGCAAAGTTCTGCTGGAGCAGCTGACGATGAAGCGGAACCCGCAGTTCCAGTGGCGGCAAAAGTATCCACGCGCGCTCGGCGCGTCAGCCCCCCCGCAGACAATGTTTCAGTACCGGATAGCCCCGTACGGGTGACCCGAGCACCGCTCAAGGTTGATCCGTCAGTAATGCGCGGTTTCGAAGCATTCAATCGTGGCGAACTCGACTTGGCGCAAGTTGAATATGACCGCGCTCTTAAATCAGACTCCCGCAATACCGACGCGTTGCACGGGCTGGCAGCTATCGCCGTGCGTCAAGGCAACGCTGATCGAGCCGAATACCTTTATCAACAGATTACGGAACTCAATCCGCAGGATACGATCGCCATTTCCGCGCTGATCAACAACCGCGGGCAAATTGACCCACACACGGCCGAAAGTCGCCTGAAATCTCTATCCGCGAGTCAACCTGATCTGGCGGCCCCTCATTTTTCCCTGGGCAACCTCTATGCGCGCCATGGCCGCTGGAGCGACGCTCAACAGTCTTATTTTCGAGCCTTCAGTGCCGAACCGGACAATCCAGACATCCTCTACAACCTGGCGATCAGCCTTGAACACTTGAGGCAAAACACACTCGCCGCGCAATACTACAGTCAGGCCATTGCTGCTGCCCAGAGCCATCCCGCCGGATTTGATACCGCCCAGGCAGCAGCAAGGCTGCGTTCCCTGCGTCCCTAAGCGGTGTCGCTTGCCACGGGACTTGCCCTTGCGGGTAGATGCGGGATAATGATGCCAGTATGAATGCACCGGTAGTCAAACGTCCCATAGGTCAAATCCTAATCACGCAAGGCGTGATTAGCGAGGATCAGCTTCGCATCGCGCTGCTGGAACAGATGAAGTCCAACCAGCCAGTAGGCAAACTGCTGGTCGCTCTGGGTTTCGTTTCTGAAGCAACTCTGCGCGACGCGCTGGGCGAGTCGCTAGGCCACAAGGCGGTTGACCTGACCAACTCGATTATTGATGCAGAGGCACTGCGCCTGATTCCGCGCGAACTCGCCAAGCGACACCTTTTTTTGGCGCTCAGCTATTCCCAGCGCGATCAAAGACTCAAAATCGCGATCTCGGATCCAAACGATATTGTCGCGCTGGACAAACTGCGCACGCTTATCCACCCGGAACTTGCAATCGAAACCTTGCTGGCCGGCGAATCAGAAATCGCCCGTGCCATCGATCAGTATTACGGTCATGAACTCTCGATCGACGGCATCCTTCAGGAAATTGAAACCGGAGAGATCGACTATCGCAGCCTGTCCTCTTCACTTGACGAATACAGCCAACCTGTAGTGCGTCTGGTCGATGCGCTGCTCACCGACGCGGTAAAGCGCGATGCATCCGACGTGCACTTTGAACCGGAAGCCAGTTTCTTGCGCATTCGCTATCGCGTTGACGGCATCCTGCGCCAGATCCGTGCCTTGCACAAAACCTACTGGGCCGCCATGGCGGTGCGCATCAAGGTCATCAGCGGCATGAACATTGCCGAAACCCGTGCACCACAAGATGGTCGCATTTCGCTGAACATCAGCGGCCGCGCCGTCGATTTTCGTGTTGCCTCGCAACCGACCATTCACGGTGAGAATATTGTCCTGCGCATCCTTGACCGGCAAAAAGGCATCGTGCCCCTTGATGGACTGGGGCTAGATGATCATCAAATGGGACTGATGAAGTTGATGGTTGCGCGTCCCGAAGGCATCATTCTGGTGACGGGTCCAACCGGCAGCGGCAAAACGACCACCCTTTACTCAGTACTCAACCACATCAACCAGGAGGGCGTGAACATCATGACCCTCGAAGATCCCGTCGAGTATCCGATGGCCATGATTCGACAGACCTCGGTCGCCGAATCTGCCAAACTGGATTTCGCCAACGGGATTCGCTCGATGATGCGCCAGGATCCGGACATCATTCTGGTGGGTGAGATACGCGATGCCGATACCGCCGAAATGGCCTTTCGCGCGGCCATGACCGGCCACCAGGTATTTTCGACGCTACACACCAACTCTGCACTGGGGGCCATCCCCCGCCTGCTCGATATCGGCGTACTGCCGGACATTCTCGCCGGCAATATTATCGGCATTATTGCCCAGCGTCTGGTACGCCGGCTGTGTACCCACTGCCGCAAACCCTATCCCGCCGAGGCTCACGAATGCAAGTTGATGGGCGTTGCCAGCGGCCAACCGGCACCCGTCGTGTATCGGGCGGCGGGTTGTGATCGTTGCGAATACCAAGGATATCGTGGACGAATTGCGATCATGGAAATGCTGCGCCTCGACAATGATCTCGACGATCTCATTAGTCGTCGGGCTACCCAGAGGGAAATTCGCACTCTGGCGATGGAAAAGGGTTTCCGTCCCTTGTCCGAAGACGGAATGCGGCGTGTACTTGATGGCTCGACCTCAATCGAGGAAATTGGCCGCGTGATCAACCTGACAGAGCGCATGTAGCCGCTTCACGGCGCGGCGCTCCCAAGATTTCGACATGGCTCTCTACGCCTATAAAGCGATGAATGCACAGGGCAGGTCCGTGTTGGGCCGCCTGGAAGCCATCAACCTGATCGATCTCGAAATGCGCCTGAAACGCATGGACCTCGACTTCATCAACGGCGACACCGTAAAGCAGGGCGGCTTGATGAATCAAGCCAAGATTACCCGCCCTGAATTGATCAATTTCTGTTTCCACCTCGAGCAGCTATCACGAGCCGGTGTGTCGCTTATCGAAAGTCTCACCGACTTGCGCGACACCATAGAAAATCCGCGTTTTCGAGAAGTCATTGCCGGCATGGTGGAAAGCATTGAAGGCGGTAAAACGCTTTCGCAGGCACTCGCCGAGCATCCTCAAACCTTCGACGATGTCATGGTCAGCCTGATTCGAGCCGGTGAAGAGACCGGTGCCTTGCCGCAAGTACTCAACAACATGCTTGAGTCGCTCAAATGGCAGGATGAACTTGCAGCACATACCAAGAAGCTGATCATGTATCCCGCCTTCTTGGGGGTGGTCGTGGTTGCCATCACATTATTCATGATGATTTACCTGGTACCGAAAATGGCCGGTTTCATCCGCAGTACAGGACAAGAACTGCCGATGCAAACCAAGATACTGATCGCGACCTCCGACTTTTTCGTGCATTACTGGTATGTCGTACTCGGTTTGCCTCTGATTGTTGCAGCGGTTATCGCCTTCCTGGTGAGCAAAAGTACCGCCGCGCGATATCGCTTCGACGATTTCAAGCTTCGTATTCCTTATATCGGTGAAATTCTGCGCAAGATCATTTTGTCGCGCTTTGCTTCTGTGTTTGCCATGATGTACACATCAGGCATCACCATTCTCGATTCGATCAAAACCACAGAAAACGTGGTCGGTAACCTCGTGATCAAAGAAAGCCTCGAAAAAGTGGGGGAGCTGATTGCCGAAGGCCAGAATGTTACCGTTGCCTTCCAGAATGCCGGAATGTTCCCGCCACTGGTACTAAGAATGCTGCGTGTTGGAGAAAGCACAGGCGCTCTTGATGCTGCGCTATCCAATGTCAGCTACTTCTATAATCGTGATGTGCGCGAATCCATTGAGAGAGTCCAGTCAATGATCGAACCCGTAATGACCGTGACCATTGGCCTGATACTTGGCTGGATCATGATGGCTGTGCTGGGTCCGATCTACGACATCATCACCAAGATGAAAACCTGATGGCGGCCAAACGTATTCTCCTGCTCGACGGCAGACTTGTGACGGCGCACCATTGGAGCGCCGGCCGAATAAAAAGCGAGGGCGAGTTCAGCAATGAACCCGTAGGCCTTGAAGCCTTCGCCGGTTATCTCAAAAAACACCGCTCAAGCCTCTTCTACTTGCTGGCAGATATCGCCGAAGAGGGCTTCCAGCTCGAAGATCTGCCTTTTGTCCAGGGTAGCGACCGCACTGCCCTGCTGAAAAGACGCCTGAGTCAGTATTACTACAACACCGCGTTGTCCACCACGATTTCTTTGGGCCGAGCCAAGGATGGCAGGCGCGACGAAAAACTGCTATTTGCCGCGCTCACGCGTATGGAATATTTCGTGCCGTGGCTGGATCTGCTACGAGAAAATGAGTCCATTCTCGCCGGCGTCTATTCGGTACCGCTGGTGCTCGCTGCGTGCGCACAAAAACTTGTCGGCGAAAGCGGGCCGGTTCTGTTGGTCAGCCAGAGTAGTGGTGGTGTTCGTCAGACGTTTTTCGACAAGGGTAAACTGCATTTTTCGCGGCTGTCGCAGCTCGCCACCAACAGTCTTGACGAAATCGGCCGCACGAGCGCCAACGATTCGTCCAAGATATTTCAGTACCTCGTTGCCCAACGCCAGATTCCGCGTGGGTCGGCATTGCGCACCTTGGTCCTGGCTCACGGTGCGCAGACTTCCGCGTTGCAGGAATTCTGCCGCGACACCAATGAGCTTCACTTCGAATTTGTCGATCTGGCCGCCACCGCGAAAGAGCAGGGGCTCAAGGAGGCCCCTCACGACAGCAACGCCGATAAGCTGTTAATCCACTGCCTGGCCGCGAAAACTCCGCCCCAGCAGTTTGCGCCACTAACCGAAACGCGCTTTCATAAGTTGTGGCAAATCCGCTTTGCGCTCAATAGCGTAGCGTGGATCGTACTTTCCGCTTGCCTGCTTTTTGCCGGGAAAACCGCCCTCAACCTTTATGAACTTGATGGCAAAATCGAAGCGACCAAGACCCTCACAACCGCCGATACCCAGCGCTACAACGCTATTCTGAATGGTTTGCCAAAAACCAACCTGACGCCCGACCAATTGCGTGCCCTGATCGAACGTATTGAGGCGCTACAGAAACGCACGCCGGCGATGGAGCCGTTGCTGATCCATCTAAGCCAGGCGCTGGATAGCAACCCGCAAATTGAAATTACGCATCTCGACTGGAAAGTTGTCGATCGTCTCGATGCGGACGGAAAGGCGCAACTAGGCGCTACACTCAAACCCGTTAAAACGCCTGCGCAACAGGCAGGCACCGTCGGCAATCCAGGAGGCTGGGTAACGATTGAAATCCAGGCACACCTTCCGCTGAATCTGCTCAGCGACAGGCGCGCCCAGATTGAAATGATAGAAACCTTTGCTGCAGGACTACGCAGCCCCGACACAAATGTCAGCATACTCGACCGGCCCTTTGACATTGAATCGGACAAGCCTCTCAAGAGTGCAGGTGAAGCCGGCATGATTGACCTCGCTTCCGCTCCCAAATTTGCATTGCGTATTGCTCGCCCGCTAATAACAAGCCAATGAAGAATATGGCACGCAACACGGTGAATGACGCATGAAGCTGGACGCCAAGGACTTTAAGCGCCTGCAATGGTCCATCGCCTTTCTGGTCCTCATGGCACTGGTTGGCGGCGGCTCTTTGTGGAGTGCTCTGATGTTGCAAAAAAACGGCGAAAAGAACATCAAGCAAGCCACAGCTGCGCGACTTGAGGTTCAAGGCAAGCTCGCACGGGCGCGCGACGAAGAGCAAGAGCTTCGTGACAAGATCGGACGCTACCAGGCACTCAAGGACCGTGGTTTCATTGGTGAGGAAAAGCGCCTCGACTGGGTCGAAATTATCGCCCGAATCAAGGCGGCGCGTCGCCTGAGCAAGCTTGAATATGAGTTTGCACCGCAACGGCTCGCGGATTCAGGTATTTTGCCCGGAGGCGCTTCCGCTGGCGGTTATGAAATCGTCTCCAGCCAGATGAAGCTGAGGCTCAACTTGCTGCATGAAGGTGAATTGCTTGATTTTCTTACCGAACTTCGTAACGCAGTGCAAGCCATGGTTCAAGTCCGATCCTGCGTAATTGACCCCATCACGGACCGCGCCGTTCGCGGCAACAATGCCCAACTCAAAGCCGACTGCACGCTGGAATGGATAACGCTAAGGGAAGGCAAATGATTTTCTCCACAAGAATATTCCTGGCTATTGTCGGCGCGGCCTTGTTGCTCCCCGCCTATGCCGCGGAGGCACAGGAACTCGGACGGCTGTTCTTTGCCCCGGAGCGTCGCGCCGCACTGGAGCGCCAGCGGACCCAGAACGTAGAGGAAGCGCGAACCCTGCAAGGGACAACCATGAGCCTGGACGGCGTGGTTTATCGATCCAGCGGCAAAGCCACGGTCTGGATCAACAGGCAGGCTCAGACCGAGAACGAAAGCTCCCGCACCGGCGTAAGCGCGCAGATCTCACGCAGGACACCCGGCAGCGCCGTGCTGACCCCCGGCGAGGAAACACCGACACAACTCAAGGTCGGCGAAACCGTCAATCGTGCCACCGGCGAACGCAATACGCGACTGGGTGAGGGTGTAGTGGTGACGCCGGCTGAACACAGCAAGTCGCGCTGACGCAGGCAGGTTCATATGCGTACCGTCGGCCATCGCCAGCCTTCGCCCATCAGCTTCGCCGCCTCCGCAGCCCGACTCGCCGAAGGCGCGCGATTCAACGACGAGATTCATCGCCTACCCAGCGGCAGCGACAGCTTCGTCCCGAAGGGCGTCTATCGATTCAAGACGCATGCCGAGGCCAACCAGCACCAACTGGATAACTTGGCCAGGGGCATGGCATCCCTCGCCCGCGACCGTCGTTGACAGTCTCCATGAGTACCGCTTGATGGAACAATATAGCCGTCCGGCCAGCTTCGATGATCTCAAGGCACTCATCCGGGCCCTAAACCAGAATGATGCCGACTACCTACTAATTGGTGGCTACGCTTTGTTCGCACATGGCTATCACCGCGCCACGACCGACATTGACCTGCTCGTTCCCGCCAACCCTGTCGCCGGCCAAAAAATCATAGCCGCACTTCTGATGCTGCCCGACCAAGCCGCGCGCGACATTGATCCGGCCTGGTTCGAAGAGGGCGACAATATTCGCGTCGCGGATGTCTTCGTCGTCGACCTCATGCTTAACGCCTGCGGTGAAACCTACGACTCCTTGCAGCAACATGCCGAAACCATCGATCTCGACGGCATCCCGGTCCGCACAGTCAACCTGCAAGGTCTGCTGCTGACCAAGCAAACTGCGCGCGACAAGGACATCGCTGATCGCATTGTTCTGGAACGAGCGCTGGCCGCCTTGAACGCACACCCCGAAAAACCATAGGGACAAGCACGATGACAAGTGCGCAACGCCATGCCTGGCGCGCCCGAAAGAACACCCACAAAGGCTTCGTTCTTATCGGGCTGATCGCCTTGCTGGCGATGGGCGCCCTGTACTTCTTTGTCAGCAACCTGTCGCCGGAGAGTCAGCGGGAGCGCGCGCAGCAGCAAACCGGCGAGGCCTTGCTCCAGGCGCGCGAAGCGCTGATCGGTTATGCGCTTCAGTATCGCGAACAGCAACAAGCCACCGGCGGAACCAACGACGCCATGTACGGCTTTCTTCCGATGCCCGACGTCGGTACAAGTCGATTCAATCTTGGCGGACAGTCTTCTTCTTGCAATACGGAGGGCTGTGCGATGACCTTTATCAACGGAGCGTTTCCTCCAGACGTTGAAACCGTGATCGGTCGGTTTCCCTGGCGGACAGTAGGTACCGGGCCGTTGCGCGACAGCAACGGAGAATGTCTCTGGTACGCTGTTTCAGCCAACTTCAAGAGCCTTGGGATAGATAGCACACTGGCCATGAACTGGGACACCCTGAGTCAACTGGACGTCGTCATCGCAAATGGTTCAGCAGCCATGATCCCCGCCCTCGCTTCGGCCCACGACAAACCCATTGCGGTAATTTTTTCACCCGGTCCTCCGCTCCCCGGCCAGGATCGAAGCACATCGGCGACAGACACTGTTACCGAATGTGGAGGCAACTACGAAGTCAGCAATTATCTCGATCCGAAGGTCGCTACCGATCTGGTCAATATCACCAATTACTTCGCCGGAAGCACCAACAGCGCGAGTGGCGATACCTCAAGCTCAGACAAAAAACTCTCCACCGGTGGTCTGGTCAATCGAAGAAGTGACAGCACTCTCTGGACCGGAAACTGTCCCTCTGGCAGTTCCGCGTCATGTTCGGTCGTCGCCAATGACTCGGGGATCGGGATAAGCAGCGACTTGTTGTTCAGTTCACTGCGCGGCTCGAGCTTTTTTCGTACGGATATCAACACCCTGCTCGACCGCATTACCGCTTGCCTGCGTGATGAAATCATTGCCAATGGTGGCAGCCTGACTCCAGCTTACGCAAATATCGCCGGCGCAGATGCCAACTCCTGTTACGGATCGGGCGTCGATCCACTGGGCTATTACCCGCATTACAAAGAAATGATCTTCGTCGCTGCGCCGGGCAGCGCAAACGTCACCATTGATGGCGTTCTCCAGCCCTCATGCGCTGGAGCGCTGATATTCGCCGGGCAACGCGATACAACAATCCAACGTTGTCCAACGACTGGCGCGACCAGCGTCCAAATGCGAAGACCAGGAACGGAAAAAGCGGACAGATGCAATTACCTCGAAGATACAAATCTCACCAGCTTTACAACTCCCGGAACGACATTTTCCGGCCAAAGCCAGTTTGCCCAGGTGTCCTCCACCCAAACAGCCTATCAGGACATCGTGCGCTGCATTCCGGCGACCAAGAGTTTTACCGAGGCCCCTTCCGCATTACCAGCGGGAGCCGAAATCGCGAGCTACGATCCTGCTACAAGCACCCTGACGCTTGGAAAAATAGGCATCGAGTCCGATCTGGGCTATGCGGCGGAAGATCTCTTCGGTTGCGCCTGGACCCCGGAAGTTCACGCAACGGGTGCCGGCGTGCGCGGCTATTTCAAATTCAAGATAACAAATACTGGGTGGCCAGGCGAGGGATTTACCTTTGCCGCGATCGACGGCGACCGCAATGGAACTACTGTTTGCGGTGCCGCGCAACAACATCTGGGATACTCTGGCGACAACGGTTCCACACCGATCATCGCCCACCCGAAACTGGCCGTTGAATTCGATACCCGCCTAGAATACTCAGACGGTTCGCCTTTCGGGTTCTCAGACCCTATAGGGTTTGACCCTGGACTATATTCATTCCCGGTGTCTACGAGCCATTTAGTCAACGGGCGGGCGGACCCAGATTATGCAGGTGGTCATTTTGGCATCGTGTATTGGGGCATTGAAGAGGCCATCTTTTCGGATCGAAGCTGCTCGTTTTCCACCTGCCCCTCACCGATGTTCTGCAAAGCGGTTACATCCCCCCCTTCGGGTTTCACTCCCGGCAGTTACTGCCACCTTAATCCGGAAGAAGACGACAATGTGCACGGTCGCATTGTTACTCTTCCAGTCTCGCGCCCGCACCCCCGCAATCCCTTCGCGCCGGCTACCGTGTCGCCAACTACACCTGTTGGAGTCTACAAGCTCGACCCCAGCCTCAGCCAGGTACCTCACGGGGAAATCCATTTGCGAGTCGAGATCGACCGCGTCGGCAACGCAGGCCGCGACGACCACGCCAAACGAGTGCGCGTGGTATCTACGAGCAACCTCGCGCTATCAGGTCTACAGACAGTGGACACAATCTCGCTGGCGGCTGGCAATCGCGTGCTTCTTGCTGGGCAATCCAATGCCAAGGAAAACGGTGTGTGGATCGCCGGCTCCGGAGCCTGGACGCGCGCCACGACCGAAGATGAAGGGATGGAGTTTCCTGTCGGCAGCAGCTGGTTTGTCAATGAAGGCAACACCAACAAGGGCACACTGTGGCGATTGCAGAATACCGAAGCAATCGTCGTAGGGACCAGCAAGATCAACATCACAAAATACCGTGACCCGGTGCGTACAGTGGCGACCAGCAATCTGACGCTTTCCGGGCTGCAAACCGTCAACAGCGTTGCACTGGCCAGTGGTGACAGGGTCTTGCTGAGCGCCCAGACGACAGCCAGCCAAAACGGGGTCTACACCGCAAGCGCCGGCGGCTGGACGCGTGCCACGCTGGAAAACACCGCCGCCGGCATGAAGGCCGGCGCCACCTGGTATGTCATGGAAGGTGGCGGTGCCGGCAATTTCTGGCACACCACGGCCAACGCCAGCCCTGGCGGTACGGCGGCGATCAGCATAAGCCTCGTCAGCTCGGCTGCCAACACCATCTATTTTTCAACTCTGAAAACTCAGGTCTGGAAGCTGCCGGACAGTGTCACCAGTGCGAATCAGATCGCAAAAATGAAGCTCACCTCGCGTCCGCTATCGCTACTGGATCCAAC
>JAIPCF010000066.1 GCA_021738385.1 Sulfuritalea sp.
ACACCGGACGGGCGCGACGACAAGAACTGGCTGAAGCACTCGTTGTGGTATCGCGAGGGCAGTCGCCTGGATTACAAGCCGGTACACATGAAGCCGATGAGCGTAGACACCATCGAGCTGAAAAAGCGCGCCTACTAAGAAGGAACAGACGATGACGAACGCCACCCGTACCGTCCAATTCAAGATCTATCGTTACGATCCTGACCAGGACGCCAAACCCTACATGCAGGATATTTCGGTGGAGATTGATTCGACCGATCGCAAACTGCTGGATGCCATGGTCAAACTCAAGGCGCAGGACGATTCAATTTCCTTCCGCCGCTCGTGCCGGGAAGGCGTTTGCGGCTCGGATGCCATGAACATCAATGGCAAGAACGGACTGGCTTGCCTGGCTGCGATGGACAGCTTTCCCGAAGGCAAGCCTATTGTTCTGCGCCCGCTGCCGGGGCTGCCGGTGATCCGCGATCTGATCGTGGACATGACCCAGTTCTTCAAACAATACAACTCGATCAAGCCCTATTTGATCAACAATGATCCCCCACCCGAGCGCGAACGCCTGCAATCGCCGGAGGATCGCGAAGAGCTCAATGGGCTCTACGAATGCATTCTGTGCGCCTGCTGCTCCACCGCCTGCCCGTCATTCTGGTGGAACCCCGACAAATTCGTCGGCCCAGCCGGTTTGCTGGCCGCCTATCGCTTTATCGCCGATACCCGAGACCAGGCAACCAGCGAACGCCTCGACGACCTTGAAGATCCCTACCGCCTTTTCCGTTGTCACACCATCATGAACTGCGTCGATGTCTGTCCCAAGGGATTGAATCCGACCAAGGCAATCGGCAAGATCAAGGAAATGATGGTACGCCGGGCCGTTTGACAATGAATGAAGATCGCAAGGCACGCATCAACCGCCTGAAATGGCATTGCCGGCGCGCCTTGCTGGAACTTGATCTGGTGTTTGACCGCTTCTGGGAGCGCTACGAAGAGAATCTCGATGAGCAGGGAGAAGCGGCACTGGAAAGATTGCTGGAGTTGCAAGACCACGATCTGTGGGCACTGGTGAGCGGCAGAGTTGCCACCGATGATCCCAAGATTGAGACGATGATCGAGCGGCTACGGGAGGTTTCACCCATAGCCAATTTTGAGTAGCAGTAGCACTTCAACGGACCTGAAAGAGGATCTGACCATGAGCACAAATCGCACCGCAACCCTGACCATTGATGGCAAGACCCATGAATTTCCCATAATGGTCGGCACGCATGGCAATGATGTCATTGATATCCGTACCCTTGGCGCCAAGACCGGTCTTTTCACCTATGACTCCGGCTATCTTTCGACCGCCAGTTGCCAGTCTACAGTTACCTTCATCGATGGCGACAAGGGCGAACTGCTCTATCGCGGATACCCGATTGAGCAGCTAGCGGAACACTGCAATTTTCTCGAGGTGGCCTATCTGCTTAAAAACGCCGAGTTGCCGAATAAGGAGCAGAAGACAGCATTCGAGAGCACGATCAAGAATCACACCATGGTTCACGATCAGTTGACGCGCTTTTACAATGGCTTCCGTCGCGACGCCCATCCGATGGCAGTAGTGGTTGGGGTGGTCGGGGGCTTGTCGGCCTTTTATCATGACGCTCTGGATATGTCGGATCCAGAGCAGCGCAGTATCACCATCAATCGCATCATTGCCAAGATTCCCACGATCGTGGCCATGGCCTACAAGTACAACAATGGCCAACCGTTCATGTACCCGAGAAACGATCTGGACTACACGGCCAACTTCATGCACATGATGTTTGGCACGCCCTGTGAGGAATACAAGCCCAATCCGGTGCTGACCCACGCGCTGGACACCATTTTCACTTTGCATGCCGATCACGAGCAGAACGCTTCGACATCGACGGTGCGCCTGGCCGGCTCATCCGGGGCCAACCCCTACGCCTGCGTTTCTGCGGGTATCGCATGCCTGTGGGGACCGGCGCATGGTGGAGCCAATGAGGCCTGCCTGCAGATGCTTGAAGAAATCGGCGATGTGTCGCGTGTTGGCGAGTACATCAAGCGTGCCAAGGACAAGAGCGACAACTTCAAGCTGATGGGCTTCGGGCATCGCGTTTACAAGAATTTTGATCCGCGTGCCAAGCTGATGGGCAAGGTCTGCACCGATGTTCTGGCCGAGTTGGGTCTGGAAAACGACCGCTTGTTCAAACTGGCCAAGGAACTCGAAAAAATTGCGCTGGAAGACGAATATTTCATCGAGAAAAAACTCTACCCAAATGTGGATTTCTACTCGGGTATCGTGCAAAAAGCGCTGGGTATTCCTACCACCATGTTCACTTGTATTTTTGCTCTGGCCCGCTCAATCGGCTGGATGACGCAGTGGGAAGAAATGATTACCGATCCGGAATACAAGATCGGTCGTCCACGGCAACTTTATGTTGGTGCCGCACGGCGTGATGTCAAACCTTTGGGTCAACGCTGAGCGCGACAGGGGAGTGCTGCTGCTCCCCTGATTTTTTCATGTCTCTCATTCAGGATCAGGTGATGCAATGATGAAACAGATGCTGTCCAACTCGTATCTGTTCGGCTCCAACACGCCGTACATTGAAGAACTGTACGACGCCTATCTTGCCAATCCGGCTTCGGTTGAGCCGGCCTGGCGCGACTATTTCGACAAACTTGGAACGCTTCCCGGCGCAGGCAACTACACGGGACCGGATGTAGCCCACCATCCCGTGATCACGTCCTTCGCCCAGCGCGCAAAGGATGGCACGCTTCAGTCCGGTCGCGCTGCGGCGCAATCCGACGGCAAGCAGATCAAGGTATTGCAGTTGATCAACGCCTACCGCTTCCTTGGTAATCGGTGGGCGCAACTGGATCCGTTGAAACGCATCGAGCGTCCGGCCGTGGCTGAACTTGAGCCTTCCCACTATGGATTCACCGAAGCCGATCTTGGTCAGGTTTTCCAGACCGGCTCTTTCGCCGCCGTGCCCGAGACGGCGACGTTGCGCGAGATTCTTGAGGCCTGTCGGCAGACCTTTTGCGGCACCATCGGCGCCGAGTTCATGTACATCGCCGATGTCGGTCAGAAGCGCTGGCTGCAGGGCAAACTGGAACCTATCCGCTCGACGCCGACATACACGGCCGAGGAAAAGAAACGCCTCCTGGTCCAACTGACTCACGCCGAGACCCTGGAGCGCTATCTGCATACGCGCTATGTCGGCCAGAAGCGCTTTTCGCTCGAAGGTGGTGAAGCCCTGATTGTGGCGATGGACCAGCTGATTCGTACCGCCGGAACCGTAGGCGTGCAGGAGATGGTCATCGGTATGGCTCATCGCGGCCGCCTCAACGTCCTGGTGAATACTCTGGGCAAGCTGCCCTCGATGCTATTCGACGAGTTCGAGGGCAAGAAGAAGTCCACGCTTTCCTCCGGTGATGTCAAGTACCACCTGGGTTATTCCTCTGACGTAGGTACCCCGGGTGGCCCGGTGCACTTGACGCTGGCCTTCAATCCCTCGCACCTCGAGATCGTGAATCCCGTGGTGGCCGGTTCGGTTTATGCTCGACAGGTGCGCCGCGGTCCCGAAGGCAAGATGCAGGCGCTGCCGGTATTGATTCACGGCGATGCCGCAGTGGCCGGCCAAGGCGTCAATCAGGAGATGTTGAACTTCTCCAATACCCGCGGCTACGGTACGGGCGGCACAGTGCATATCGTCGTCAATAACCAGATTGGCTTTACCACTTCCGACCTGCGTGATTATCGCTCTTCGCTGTATTGCACCGACATTTTCAAGATGATCGAAGCGCCGATCTTCCATGTCAATGGTGACGATCCGGAAGCGGTGGCTCTGGTTACCCAAATCGCCATGGAATTCCGCCAGGAGTTCAAGAAAGACGTTGTGATCGATATCATCTGCTTCCGCAAGCTCGGCCACAACGAGCAGGACGAGCCGATGGTCACCCAGCCGCTGATGTACAAGAAGATTGCACAACATCAAGGCACGCGCAGGCTGTATGCAGAAAAGCTGGAGGCGCAGGGTGTGATCGGCGAGGAAGAAGCCGATCAGATGATCAAGGACTATCGCGCGGCGCTTGACGAAGGCCGGCACTTGATCGACCCCGTGATCAGCGACTACCACAGCAAGTTTTCGATCGACTGGACGCCGTTCGTAGACGTTCCCTATACGGAAAAATGCGATACCACCGCGTCGCTCAGCGAACTTCAACGGCTATCGCATCGGTTGACGGAAATTCCCGCCAACTTCACCCTGCAATCACGGGTGCAGAAAATCATTGACGACCGTCGCCTGATGGGTGATGGTAAATTGCCGGTTGACTGGGGTATGGCCGAAAACCTGGCCTATGCGTCACTGGTTGCGGCTGGTTTCAACATCCGCGTTTCGGGCGAAGATGTCGGTCGCGGAACCTTCTTTCACCGCCATGCCGCGCTGCACGATCAGAACCGCGAGAAGTGGGACGAAGGCACCTATTGGCCGCTGCAGAATATCCAGGAAAACCAGGGGAGCTTCATGTGCTTCGACTCGGTGCTTTCCGAGGAAGCCGTGCTGGCTTTTGAATATGGCTTCGCCACTGCGGCACCAAACGAGATGGTGGTCTGGGAGGCTCAGTTTGGCGACTTCGCCAACGGCGCTCAGGTGGTTATTGATCAGTTCCTCGCTTCGGGCGAAGCGAAGTGGGGTCGTGGCTGCGGTCTGGTGCTGCTATTGCCGCACGGATACGAAGGGCAGGGGCCGGAGCACTCGTCGGCGCGTATCGAGCGCTACCTGCAACTCTCGGCTGATTTCAACTGGGAAGTCTGCATGCCGTCCTCGGCAAGCCAGATTTTTCACTTGCTTCGTCGTCAGATGATGCGCAAGCAGCGCAAGCCGCTTATTGTCTTTACGCCAAAGTCACTGCTGCGCAACAAGGATGCAACCTCGCCCCTCGAAGAACTGGCTACCAGCACGTTCCAGACAGTGATTGGCGAAGTCGATGATCTGAATGCCAAAAAGGTGACACGTGTGATTTGCTGCGCTGGAAAGATTTACTACGATCTGGTCAGTGCCCGCCGCGAGCGCAAAGCCAACCACATTGCAATAATCCGTACGCCGCAACTTTATCCAATGGACGATGCGCGTCTGGCCGAGGAACTGAAGAAATATCCGGGCCTGAAAGAACTGGTCTGGTGTCAGGAAGAACCTGAAAATCAGGGTTCGTGGTACTCCAAACATCACCGACTGGTCCATCTGGTAACGAAAGGGCAGTCCCTGCACTGTGTCTCGCGTCCGGCCTCGGCATCGCCGGCGGTTGGTAGTGCGGCCAAACACGTTGAGCAGCAAAAAATTGTAGTCGAGACTGCCCTCGGCTCATTGAAGTAACCCCATCGAACGGAGCTTTCCATGCTGATCGAAGTACAAGTTCCCCAGCTGTCCGAGTCAGTTGCCGAAGCAACGCTGTCGACTTGGCATGTAAAGGAGGGTGATTTCGTCACCCGCGACCAGAACCTGATCGACATCGAGACCGACAAAGTTGTTCTCGAACTACCGGCGCCCGATTCCGGTGTGATTGTCAAAATCATCAAGCAAAACGGCGAGTCCGTAGCGTCTGGTGAAGTCATTGCCCAGATCGACAACGAGGCCAAGGCGAGCGCGGCTGCCCCGGTTGCCGCCAAAGCGCCCGCCGCAACAGCGGCACCAGCCGCTACCGCTCCGGCCGCGGCAACCGCCATGCCGGCAGCTCGCAAGATCATGGAAGAAAACAACATTGCCGCATCCGACGTGCAAGGGTCCGGCCGCGGTGGCCGCATCCTCAAGGAGGACGTCAGTGGCGGCGTCAAGGCCGCGCCGGCACCTGTTGCCGCCAAGGCCGCCGTGTCGCCAGCGCCGACTTTTGCAGCCAAACCGGGCTTACCGCAACCCAGCGTCGTAAATGCTGATGCCATCATTGCCGATCGACCCGAGCAACGGGTGCCGATGTCGCGCTTGCGCGCCCGTGTTGCCGAGCGCCTGCTGCAGTCGCAATCGACCAATGCCATCCTGACCACCTTCAATGAAGTCAATATGGCGCCGGTGATGGCAATGCGCAAGAAGTACCAGGAGCGCTTCGAAAAGGAGCATGGCGTCAAGCTGGGTTTCATGTCCTTCTTCGTCAAGGCGGCAGTCGCGGCCCTCAAAAAATACCCGGTGATCAATTCATCGGTGGATGGCAACGACATCGTTTATCACGGCTATTTCGATATTGGCATTGCCGTCGGAAGCCCGCGCGGCCTGGTTGTGCCCATCCTGCGTGATGCCGACCAGATGAGTCTGGCTCAGATTGAAAAGAAGATTGCCGAATTCGGCTCCAAGGCCAGAGAAGGCAAGCTGTCACTGGAAGACCTCACTGGCGGTACCTTTTCAATCTCCAATGGCGGTACCTTCGGTTCCATGCTATCGACACCGATTATCAACCCACCGCAGTCGGCTATTCTCGGAGTGCATGCGACCAAGGATCGTCCTGTCGCCGAAAACGGGCAGGTCGTGATACGGCCGATCAACTACCTCGCCCTGTCCTACGACCATCGAATCATCGACGGTCGCGAGGCCGTGCTCGGTCTGGTGACCATGAAGGAAGCGCTGGAAGATCCGGCGCGTCTGCTGCTGGACGTTTAAAGCAAAGTACTCACCACGGAGTACACGGAGATCACGGGGGAAAGGCAATCGGGTCGATAAGTTGGCCACCGTTTCACCGTGTTGCTCTCCGTGATCTCTGTGTACTCCGTGGTGTGATTTGAGTTTTTTGCTAAAAGGGATTCTCATGGCAATCAAGCAATTTGACGTAGTAGTGATCGGTGGCGGCCCCGGCGGCTATGTGGCGGCGATCCGTGCTGCACAGCTGGGTCTGTCGACAGCCTGCATCGAGTCCGAGCCCTATGCCGATCCGAAGGGTGAAGTTCGCCTTGGCGGCACCTGCCTGAATGTGGGCTGCATTCCCTCCAAGGCGCTGCTGCAGTCCTCTGAGCTTTACGAGCAGGCCAGTCATTCCTTTGTCATGCACGGGATTTCCACCTCTGACGTAAAGATGGATGTGGCAACCATGATCAAGCGCAAGGACAACATCGTCGGGCAACTAACCAGCGGCATCAAGGGGCTGTTCAAAAAGAACAAGGTCACTCTGCTTCCCGGTCACGGCAAATTCCTCGGGCAGGAAAATGATCGCTGGCGGGTCGACGTGAATGGTGAGGTGGTCGAAGCAACTCATGTCATCGTAGCCACCGGCTCGAAGGCTCGGCATCTGCCCGGGATTCCTGTCGATAACCAACTGATCTGCGACAACGTCGGCGCACTGTCTTTTGGTTCAACGCCCAAACGCCTGGGCGTGATCGGGGCGGGTGTAATTGGCCTGGAGCTGGGTTCAGTATGGAAACGCCTGGGTTCCGAGGTAACCATCCTCGAAGCGCTGCCCGATTTCCTGGCTTCTGCGGATCAGTCTGTCGCCAAGGAAGCCTGGAAAGTATTTACGCAAAAGCAAGGATTGAATATTCAACTCGGCGTCAAGATCACCAAGGTTGAAACCGGAAAAAAAGGGATCAGTGTCGAGTATGAACTCGGGGATGAGAGCAAAACCCTGAAATGCGATCGCCTGATTGTTTCCGTCGGTCGTGTGCCGCACACGGAAGGTCTCGGCGCCGAAAATGTCGGCCTTGAAATCAATCCCCGCGGCTACATCGCAGTCGACAAGAATTGCCGTACCAATTTGCCCAATGTCTGGGCTGTTGGTGACGTTGTACCCGGCCCGATGCTGGCGCACAAAAGCATGGAAGAGGGCGTAATGGTGGCCGAATGCATCGCCGGTCAGAAGGGCCATGTCAATCTGGATACCGTTCCATGGGTTATCTACACGCATCCTGAAATTGCCTGGGTCGGAAAAACCGAACAACAACTGAAGAACGAGGGCGCGGAGTACCGCACCGGGCAAATACCATTTGCGGCCAACGGACGCGCGTTGGGGCAGGGCGATACCACCGGCTTCGTCAAGATGATTGCCTGCGCCAAGACCGACCGTATTCTTGGAGTGCACGTAATTGGCAACAACGCCTCGGAACTGATCGCCGAGGCAGTTGTGGCAATGGAGTTCAATGCTTCGTCCGAAGATATTGCTCGCATCTGTCACGCACATCCGACACTATCGGAAGCGATGCACGAGGCTTCTTTGGCAGTCGACAAGCGCGCGCTGCATTTCTAAAGACAGGACCAAGCACGGAGAACACGCAGAGCACGGAGAACATCCAAGCAATTTTTCTTCTCTGTGCTCTCCGTGTTCTCCGTGGTGACTACTATTCAAGTGCCCCACAATATTCTCAACGTCCCCCAGAACGGCATGATCGAAGGCTTTAATGCCGCGCTGTCGGAGCGCGGCATTGAAGCAGATCCTGCCCAACTGATCGCGGCCGAGCGCCTGCAGAAGTTCTACGACGACTTGTTGGCGCTCAAGGCGGCCCGACGCGGAAAGATCAGGAAACTCCTGGTTCACCCCGAATTGCCGCGGGGGGTCTGGTTCTGGGGTGGCGTGGGACGCGGCAAGAGTTTTCTGATGGATTGCTTCTTCGCCGCAGTACCTTACGAACGCAAGCGTCGGGTGCACTTCCATGCCTTTATGCGAGAAATTCATCAGGCGTTACAGGCATATCGAAACGAACCGGATCCGCTGGCAAAAGTCGCAGCACGTATCGCAAGAAAAACCCGCCTGATGTGTTTCGACGAGTTTCACGTATCCGACATCGCTGATGCCATGGTATTGGGACGCCTGATGCAAGCCTTGTTTGAGGCTGGGGTGGTATTTTGCATCACCTCGAACTACCCGCCGGATGGCCTTTATCCGAACGGTTTGCAGCGTGAACTTTTCCTGCCGACGATCGAACTGTTGCAGCAGAAACTCGATGTAATCGAAATCGATGCCGGAATCGACTATCGACTGCGCGTTTTGGAGCAGGCCGAGGTGTTTCTTGTCGCGGAAGGCGAGGTCGCAAAAGCAGCTATCGGACGTACCTTTAACGCCATCGCGGGTGGTTCAGGGCATGCGAAACCTCTGGAAATTCTCGGTCGTACTTTGCCCGTGGTGCAACGTGCTCCGGGGATAGTCTGGTTCGACTTTTCGGTGTTGTGCGGTGGGCCTCGCTCGCAGAATGATTACCTCTGGCTGGCCAACCGGCATCACACGCTGTTCTTGTCCGATGTGCCGCGGATGAACGCGGCGATGGCCAACGAAGCACGACGTTTCACCTGGTTGGTCGATGTGCTTTACGATCATCGTGTCAAACTCATTCTGAGTGCCGCATGTGCGACAGATGAGCTTTACACACACGGTGTTCAAGCCGGTGAATTCAAACGTACCGTCAGCCGTTTGATTGAAATGCGCTCGCTAGAATATTTATCAAGTGCGCATCGCCGAGAAGATATTCTGTCGATCGACAGCGAAGAAAACAAGGCTTGATTTCTTCCCCGTAGACTCAGTTAGAATAAACCGAGTTCGCCGAGGAAGGAGAACCACATGCTGCATGCTGGAGAGAGAGCGCCGGAATTTTCCTTGCCCGACGCTGACATGGAGTGGTTCGATTTAGCTTCGCTACGCGGTCGTCAAAACGCCGTGCTGTTTTTCTATCCGCGCGACGGCACGCCTTATTGCACCTTGGAAGCAGAGAATTTTTCGGATCATGAAAGTGAATTCGCCAAACTGGACTGTGTGATATTGGGCGTCTCGCGCGACGATTGCCTCTCGCACGCAGAATTTCGCGACAAGCATGGTCTCTCCGTGCGTCTGTTGTCGGATCAGGAAGGCGAGGTCTGCCGTCAGTTTGGCGTGTCCCAGTATCGTGAGAGGGACGGCCACAAGAAGCTATGTGTAATACGTTCGACATTCGTTGTCGACAAGGAAGGGATTGTTCGTCATGCCCTCTACGATGTGCATCCGAAAGGGCATTGCGCAGAGGTCTATCAACTGGTCAAAGGCCTCAATGGAAAAGGAAAGCACAATGCTCATCGCTAGAAACACCGTCGTCACTCTCAAGTACAACGTCAAGGACAGTGACGGCGCTTCGATTGATGAAGGTGCGGCACCTCTTGTCTATCTGCACGGCGGCTACGGTGGAATTTTCGACCGCATCGAAGAAGAGCTTCAAGGCAAAGCCATCGGCGATGAGCTCCTGGTAAAACTGGAACCGGAAGATGCTTTCGGCGAATACGATGCTGAACTGGTTGCCATTGAAGCGCGCCAGTTGTTCCCGGAGAACATTGAAGTCGGCATGCAGTTCGAGCGCGGCAGCGAGGATGGTGAAAGTGAAGATGCACTGTTCACCATCACCGACATAGCGGATGACAAAGTGGTGGTGGACGGCAATCATCCTTTGGCCGGTATTTCGATTGTGTTTTCATGTTCCGTGGTCGATGTGCGCACTGCTACGGCGGAAGAACTGACCCATGGGCATGTTCATGGCGAGCATGGACATCACCATTGATCGACACACGCCTGCAAATCGAAGAGGGGGCTTGGCCCCCTTTTTTATTGACAACCCGTGATGCCCATACCCGACCCCGTACCGGCGATCAAATGGCCCAACGTACCGGCCTGCTACGGCTGGCTGGCGCTGAACCGTCGCGGCGTCTGGCTACTGAAAGATCAGCCGATCACACACAAAGGGCTGATCGACTTCATCAGCAGCCACTATGGCCCGGACCCAAGCGGCAACTATGTTTTCCAGAACGGACCACAAGCCGTTTACGTGGCGCTGGACTACACGCCTTATGTTTTTCGGCGCGGCATTGATGGGCAACTGACCGCGCATACCGGCGTTGCGGCGGGCGAAGTAGCTGCGGTGTATCTGGATGACAACGGCAGCGTGTTGCTAAAAACCGATCTGGGAATCGGGTTGCTCGACGACAGGGACCTGCCGGCGTTCCTTGAGGCCTGCGTCACTGGGCACAACACGCCGGTATCCGAACACGCGCTGCTTGCCGCCATGGCCGGCGACTCCAACGTATCGTGGAACGGACACCTGGTGCAATCGATTCGCCGTCAGGATGTCGCGTTGAAATTCAGCTTCCAGCCGAACCCCGTTGCGTGAGAATTCGGCGTAACACCAGGCGAGGAAGCGGACTCGCGCACGGCACCGGCTGAACAACAGGGATTTGGATTTAGACAATGGAGGCAGCGCCGATGCGAACCGAAAAGCGAAGCGTTGCTGACACCTTTGGCACACTTTGGTACAAGCCTGCGTCGCGCAGGGCACGGAAATGGCGGCGGATGGTTTGCGAGCGCAGGATGTGTTGCTATCCGCCATGCTCAACATCTTAGGCGAATAGAATGTCCCAAAAAGCTAGACGTCATGTTTAGGGATTTTTTTCCCGACTTTCGCTTCAACGGCTTCGGTGGAGAAAAAGTCGGCTCTGGCGATACGGCGCAAAAGCGTAAGAAGAGTCAAGCAGCAGTATCGACGCACTAAGCAGCGTATTCATGCTCGAACCGTTGCCTGGATTCCGGGTCCTGCCCATGCGGGCAGCCCCGGAATGACGGATCGAGAAGTCCAGCCTTTGATGTCGTCATTCCGGCGGACGCCGGAATCCAGAAACCGTTTTGAACCGCCATCTGGTAGTCAGATTCCGTCCCTATGCCCAACTTCGAAATAGAGAACGCAGAGACCGCGGGTTGTTTGCCAGCCTGGAACTGACATTAATTGAAGCCTAAACACTAAAAAAAGTTTTCATCGAGCCGAAGCCTCGATCTGCCTAAGTTCCCTACATGGCAGCCTATGCCCTATGGAATAGCCAACCCGTCTCAAAGTCAAATTTCAACTTGCATCTATTCCATCGGGATGGTAGCTTGCGGCCTGATTCATATAGTTGAACCTGCATTCAGGCGCGAATATGACTGTGAATAGGTCTGATTCGGTGTGCAGAAACAGGTCAAAACAAAAGACAAAAACCGCATTAGAGGAGGCAGGCGCTGTGTCCATTTCCCCGCAGGAGGCGGGAGTGGAAATTCAAATGAACAGCGTTTGGCGCATCGATAACAAGTAGACATTTCCAGGCGCGCCGCATGAGGACGTGGGCAGCACCCCGGTCGTGGTGAACGACCCACCACTGGCTTTGGTGGCCACGCCGGAAGGCGAGGGCGTGAATACTGACGCCCGGTGCGAGCCCGACACCGGTCTGATTGGCTTGGTGATGCTGGCTCGATTTCACAATATCGCTGCCGACGCCGATCAGCTCGCGCATGATTTTCGTGAGCCGGGCAAGGAATTTTCCATTCCGCAGATATTGCTTGCCGCCAAACAGCTCGGCCTCAAGGCGCGCCATGTGCGCACCGATCTTTCCCGCCTGGAAAAAACTCTTTTGCCGGCGCTGGCAATGGATACCGAAGGCCGCTTTGTAATACTCGCCCGCGTTCAGGCTGGACAAGGCGGCGACCAAAGTGAGACGCACGTACTGATTCAAGACCCGCGCGTGGAGCGCCCGCAGGCCATCCCCGCTGCTGAATTTGTCACGCGCTGGAGCGGCGAGCTGATCCTGTTCACTTCCCGTGCCTCGCTGGCCGGCGAACTGGCCAAGTTCGACTTCACCTGGTTCATCCCGGCGGTGGTCAAGTACCGCAAGCTGCTCGGTGAAGTCATGCTGGTCTCCTTTGCCCTGCAGATATTCGCCCTGATGACGCCGCTGTTCTTCCAGGTGGTGATGGACAAGGTGTTGGTCCATCGCGGCATGACCACGCTGGATGTCATGGCTGTCGGCCTGTTCGTCGTCATCATTTTTGAAGTGGTGCTCTCCGGGGTGCGTAGTTATGTCTTCGCCCACACCACCAGCCGCATCGATGTCGAACTCGGCGCGCGCCTGTTCCGCCATCTGCTTAATCTGCCGCTGTCCTATTTCCAGGCCCGCCGTGTCGGCGACACCGTGGCTCGCGTGCGCGAGCTGGAGAACATCCGCCAGTTCCTCACCGGCAACGCCATCACCCTGGTGCTCGATCTGCTGTTCTCCTTCGTTTTCATCGCCGTCATGCTGCTCTACAGCGGCTGGCTGACACTGGTGGTGGTGCTCTCCTTGCCGTGCTACGTGATTCTGTCTGTCGGCATCACGCCACTGTTACGCGCCCGCCTGCACGAAAAGTTCAACCGCGGCGCCGAGAACCAGGCCTTCCTCGTTGAAACCATCAACGGCATCGACACCGTCAAGGCCATGGCCGTCGAGCCGCAGATGATTCGCCGCTGGGATAATCAGGTTGCTGCCTATGTTTCCGCCGGCTTTCGCACCGCTACGCTGGGCACCCTGGCACACGAAGGCGTATCGCTGGTGGGCAAGCTGGTCACCGTCGTCACGCTCTGGCTGGGCGCACGGCTGGTGATGGACGGCAGCCTCAGTGTCGGCCAGCTGATCGCCTTCAACATGCTCGCCGGGCGGGTGGCCACGCCGGTCATGCGCCTGGCGCAACTATGGACCGACTTCCAGCAAACCGGCATCTCGGTGCAACGCCTGGGCGACATCCTTAACACCCGCACCGAGCTGGGCAAATCCAGCGGGCAAGGTGGCCAAGGTTCACGCGGGGGAAGCACCCTGCCGCCGCTGGCCGGCAAGATCGAGTTCGACGACGTGGTCTTTCGCTACCGCCCCGACGGCCCCGAGGTGCTGCGCGGCGTCAGTCTCACCGTAGAGGCTGGCGAGGTGATCGGCATTGTCGGCCGCTCCGGTTCCGGCAAGAGTACCCTCACCAAGCTGGCCCAGCGCCTCTACCTGCCCGAGCGCGGCCGTGTGCTGGTCGATGGCATTGATCTCGCCATGGCCGACAGTTCCAGCCTGCGCCGCCAGATCGGCGTGGTGCTGCAGGAGAACATGCTGTTCAACCGCAGCATTCGTGACAACATCGCGCTGTCTGACCCTGGCCTGCCGCTTGAAGCCGTGATCGCCGCCGCCAAGCTCGCCGGCGCGCACGAGTTCATTCTTGAACAGAGAAGGCTACGACAACCTGGTCGGCGAGCACGGCTCCACGCTGTCCGGCGGCCAGCGTCAACGCATCGCCATCGCCCGCGCCCTGATCGGTAACCCGCGCATCCTGATCTTCGACGAGGCTACCAGCGCGCTCGACTACGAATCCGAACGCATCATCCAGAACAACATGAAGGCTATCTGCAAGGGTCGCACCGTGCTGATCATCGCCCATCGGCTCAGTGCCGTGCGCGACGCAAACCGCATCGTGGTGCTCGATCGCGGCCAGATAGTGGAGCAGGGCAGCCACGCCGAACTGCTCAAGCACGAAGCCGGGCATTACTCGCGGCTGCATCGGATGCAGCAGGGGTGAGGGGATGAGGATTTCAGCGAAAAGTTGTTGTCACCGTCCTCGGATCCAGTCCAGGGGCACTCTCGTCGTTCCGGGCTTTGCTGGCCCGCGAAGCGGAATCCCCAGCATGCAAAGCAACCGGAACCCAGGCGGTGACTCGGCGTGGCTACTGGATCCCGGCGTACGCCGGAATGACGGTCGGGGTGGGATGCGCAGGAATAGCCTGCTCCGGACTCGATCTGGAGACGGAGTGCCCGTTAGGCCCAGTCACACACGGTCAAACAATATCGGCATACAAATCGTGCCACTCAGGATTTCCCGCCTCGATCAATTCGAGTTTCCAGGCCCGCTGCCAGCCCTTAATGGCTTTCTCGCGCGCAATGGCCGATTCCATCGTCTCATGCACCTCGTACCAAACCAGTATATGAACTCCATATTTCTTCGTGAACCCTTCGACAAGATTGCTCTTGTGCTGCCAAACGCGCTGAACCAGATTGGATGTCACGCCGACGTAGAGGGTGCCGTTTCTTCCGCTGGCGAGGATATAGACGCAGGGTTGCTTCATGCACGAAGCGTACTGGATTCCGGCGTGCGCCGGAATAGCCTGCCCCGGACTCGATCCGGGGACGGCCCCGACCCCGTCATTCCGGGCAAGCGCAGCGCGACCCGGAATCCAGGAGTGGCGTCGAACAGGGCTCTGGATTCCGGCTTGCGCCGGAATAACGGAGGCGTGAAACACGCCGCCCTAAGTAACCGACACCTCGACATGCCGTCCCAGCGCCCGCGCCGCTGCCTCGATCTGGTCGAGTCGCGACGCATGCCGCAGATCGAACAGCCGATCCACCTGCGGCATATGCCAGCCCAAACGACGGGCCAACTCGGCCTTCTTGATGCCCTGCTCGGTCATCGCCTGATACACGCCCAGCTTGGCGCACTCCAGGGCAGAAGGGCGCACCGTTTTCTGCCCGCGCTTGGGTTTGCTGGGCCGAGGAAGCGGCTTGCGGTCATCGACGTAGAACGACAGTGCGGTTTCCAAAGCATCGACGGCGTAGAGCAAGGCTTCATCCATGTCCTCGCCCTGGGTGATCGCCTCGGGAACGTCGGGGAATGTTACGAGGATGGCGCCGTCGTCCGGCGCCAGATCCACTGGGTAGTCGAGCGGATGAGTTTTCATCGTCGACATATTAAACACTTATGTTGTGTTTCTCAAGGGCGCCACTCATGACCCACGCCCTTTCCCTCCGCCTGCAAGCCACGCTCGACCTGCTCAAGCGCTACGCCACCATCTTCAGCCACGTCTGGAAAGCCCGCAAGGAACTCGACCCGCCACACCGCCTGCCGCACGAGGCGCAATTTCTGCCGGCTTCGCTGGAGCTGCAAGAAACCCCGGTCTCGCCCGCGCCGCGCATTGTCGCCTGGCTGCTGATGACATTTGCCTTGCTGGCCCTGCTGTGGGCCATCTTCGGCCGCATGGATGTGGTCGCCACCGCGCACGGCAAGATCGTACCCAACGAAGGCAGCAAGCTGATCCAGCCGATGGAAACCGCCGTCGTCAAGGCCATCCACGTTGTCGACGGTCAGGCCGTCAAGGCCGGCGAAGTGCTGGTCGAACTCGACGCCACCCAGGCCCTTGCCGACAGCACGCGCACCGCCAACGATCTTGTCACCGCACGCCTGCAAGCGGCGCGTGCCCGTAGCCTGCTCGCGGCACTCAGTTCCGGCAAAGCGCCGCGCATCGAAGCGCCCGCCAGCATCGGCACTGGAATCGGCATTGAGCGCATCGCGCAGGAGCAGCGCATCCTCGATGGCCAATACGGCGAGTATCAGGCTCATGTCGCGCGCATCGAGGCCGAAATCGCCAAACGCGAAGCCGAGCGCCGCTCGACCGAGACCATCGTCAAGAAGCTCGAACAAACCGCACCCATCGCCCGTCAGCGCGCCGAAGACTTCAAAGACCTGGTGGCGAAAAACTTCATCTCCAAGCACGGCTATCTGGAAAAAGAACAAATCCGCATCGAGCAGGAGTCCGATCTCGAAACCGAAAAAAGCCGCCTCAAGGAACTCGCCGCCGCCATCGACGAGGCCAGGAGCCAGCGCAACTCGCTCACCGCCGAAACCCGCCGCGCGGCGCTCGACACACTCAACGAAGCCGAGCAGAAAGCCACCGGCTACGGCCAGGAACTGCTCAAGTCCGACAACCGCGGCCGGCAGATGCGGCTCACCGCACCGGTCGACGGCAACGTGCAGCAACTGGCCGTGCGCACCGTCGGCGGCGTGGTTACCCCGGCGCAAGCCCTGATGGTCATCGTGCCCAAAGACGACGCGCTGGAAGTTGAAGCCTTTCTGGAAAACAAGGACATCGGCTTTGTGAATGAAGGTCAAGAGGCCGAAGTCAAGATCGAGACCTTCCCCTTCACCAAGTACGGCACCATCCCCGCCAGCCTCACCCATGTCTCGCACGACGCCATCAACGACGAAAAGCGCGGCCTGATCTACTCCACCCGCGCCCGCCTGCAGCGCGCCACCGTGCTGGTGGATGGCAAGACGGTAAACCTCTCCGCCGGCATGGCGGTGAGCGTGGAAATCAAGACCGGCAAGCGGCGGGTGATCGAGTACTTCCTGAGCCCGCTGCTGCAGTACGGCAGCGAGAGTTTAAGGGAGCGGTGAGGGGGATGAATGGAAGAACGCAGTATGGATCCGCTGGACCGCCTGAAAAGTCGGCGATGGCGACACGGCGAACTATAGATGCTGAATGGAGAGAGATCGTATGAGAAAAGAAGTGGGTAACACTTCGACCCTGTGCTCTCGAATTTCCATGAAACGAAAGAGCGGGAAGGGGAATGGCATGCGAGAAATGGTAAGTCTGAAAACTTGGCGCTGGCGATACGGCGAATCGGCGGCGGCGGTCGCCAATCAGGACACATGGAGGAGCGCGGCATGAAGGCAAAACGGATTCGGCAATTTGCGGCAGCGCTGCTGGTCGCGGTTGCGACGGTGGCCTGCGCGCAAAGCGCGCCCGGCAAGGAGGACCCCAAGGCCCGCTTGGCGAAGGCCGAGGCGATGTTCCAGGAACGTTGCAAAAAGGCGGGCGTCTTCATTCATCGCACTGCGGAGAACGTCGAGGGCATCCTGCTGATGAAGCTGCGGTCGCAGGGGATCAACTACGGGGATCAGTTCAGGATGGATGATCCGTATGGATCGGATGTCAGCGGCCAAGGTTATATCACCAACTTTCTGCTCGGTCGCACCGCCAAGGGGTCGCTTGTATATACGAACGTCGCCACGCCGGGCTACCGCTATGCCGAGGCCGTCGACCCGAAGGACGGCAAGCGGTATCGGTATACCGGCTCACGCAAGACGGTCGGAAGGAAGGATGCCACTGCTCCCAATATCCGTGCTGCAGTGACGCGCGACCCGAACTACGATCTCAATAACTACGCCTTCGTCCTCGACAAGGTTCACGCCCTCGGCGCACCGCCACGCTACGGCGTCACCTACGACGACAT
>JAIPCF010000004.1 GCA_021738385.1 Sulfuritalea sp.
GCTCCCGGCCATTGCTTGGCCGGAGCTCGCGGGTGGCGGGTGGACTCGGCTCAGTTGGGAGGGCAGTTGGTTCGGGCAGCCAGTAACAGGCAGCCTTCGTACAGAAAGCCCGGACCGGAAGTCCGACAAAGTTGAGCCACTCGAATTCAATCTCGCAAGCGGTGACGAAGTCGAGCTTCGACTCTCCCTGACACACGGCCAGCCTTGGGGTGAAGAACGCCTGTTCGCTGAGCACCTGGCACGTGTTTTCGTTCTCCTGCTTGAGACACGTCTACATGCCCGTACCGAGGCTCTTTCGGCTGCCCTGGCCGAGCGTGCCAGGCTATCGCTGTATTTGCAGCACGACATGCGCAATCTGGCTCAATGGGCGCTTTGGGTCAGCGATGACTTTGCCTCCTGCGAAACCCCCGAGAAAATGCTTGCAGCGGGCCGGCGCTTACGCGACAACGCGCCATTGGCGAAAGATCGCGCCGAAAGGCTGATTGGCGCGCTGGGGAAAACCCCGGCGGTGGAGCTTCCGGCCAAAACTGATTTGCGCGAGGCTATTTTTCATGCGGCGCGATTGGCCGGAGCCGAAGCGAAAATTGACGGTGAAGCCGTCGCCTGGATAGCCCCTGGTTTGCTGGCAAGGGCGCTGGCCAATCTGTTTGGCAACCTGGCTGCGGCGTGGCGCGACAAAGTCGACGCCAGTCCCAGCTTATTGCTGCGCACCCGGACGGACTCGAAGCCTGCGATGGCGGAGCTTGAGTTTTTTTGTCCCTGGCCGCCGGATGTCGTTCCGCTCGCGCCGGAAAAGATATTCGAACCATTTGCCAGCGGTCGTCCACGCGGCCTTGGCCTGGGTCTCTATCAGGCCCGCAAGAGCTTGCGCGAGGCGGGTGGCGATCTTAAGGCCGAGGCTTCGCCGGAAGGTTTGCGCTTTCTATTGAGCCTGCGGGCGCAGGCACCGTAAAACAATCTGACTCCCCATGTGCCTTATTCATTGCTAAAGTACTAGTCGTCAGTCATGAGTCCGATGCGAATTCAAAGGGAAACTATTATGAGAAACAAAATCAGAGCCCACCAAGCAGGTTTCACCCTGGTGGAAATTGCCATTGTTCTGGTCATCATCGGCCTGCTGCTGGTCGGGGTCCTGCAAGGCCAGGAAATGATCGAAAACACCAAGACCAAATCCATCGTCAGCGACATGAGGTCGATACAGGCCGCTTACAACGGTTACATAGATCGCTACAAGACGCCGCCTGGAGATGAAAACCTGGCGACGATGCAAGCCCGTGGCTGGAACACAGTGACGTCTAACAATGGAAGCGGCAACGGTGTTCTGCTCATGCCGGTTGCGAACACCTTTACCAATGCTGCGGGTGAGAGCGTGAGTTTCTGGCAAGCCTTGCGCGCCTCCGGGTTTCTTTCCGGGTCAGCGGCAGCGGTGGGTGCCGCCGCATTGCCGAGGCATTCAGCCAACGGTATGCTTGGCGTTGCCAGCGGAACTGTTTATGGTCTTTCCGGAGTTTTCGTCTGTGCGTCGGGTCTGGGCACCAAGCAAGCCGCGGCTGTCGATACCATCATCGATGGCCCATTGCCGGCCTCAAATATCGGTAATAACGTTGGCAATCTGCGCGCCAACACAGGTGGGGCCAATCCGCTGGCTCCAGCGGCGGCCCTGCCGGGGGGGGCTGCCGGTACTGCCTACAACGAAACTACCGTTCTCAACCCCTGGACGGTATGCATGAGGATAGGCTGATGCGTACATCGGCGGAGGCTGTAGTGGCCCCCGCCGGCTGATTGTCAGAACGGCAGGGGGTGTGGTTTGCACCGCCTGCCGTTTTGTTTTGGTGCTTCGGTCCTCCGCAAGCAGGTATCGTCGCCGTATCACCAGCGCCGAGTTTTGAAGCGGACGCTTTCATTCAGGAATACTCTGTCAGAATAGACGCATGACGGAGCGCCTTACAAATTGACTGATACCGTTCGTTCTCATCTGTCGAGAAACTCGAAGAAAAAAATCTACTCGGCGATGATCATGGCGATCATCCTGGTGCTGACGCTGGGACAGCGGCATGCCGGTTTTCTGGCCTTCGCGCTGATATTGCCGTTTGTGGTTTGGCTGACCTACAGCGCCTACGTAATCGTCAAGAAGCCCTATGCCCGAACGACGCAGCTCATTTGCATTTTTGTCTGGGTGGTAGCGGTGGAGTTCATCGGCGGTGCGCATTACATTTGGCACGCCACGGCAAGGCGCGACGCAAATTATGTGGTTATTGCAATCGCAACATTCTCGAAAGTGGCCGGCAATTGCCCGCGTACGCTGGATTGGCTTGGCCTGAAGCGAGAGCAGCTGGAAGACAAGCTTGGCGAAAATTACCGCTATACCTGCGTTGGAGGAAAGCCGACCTTCTCATATGTGGCGACCTACACCGTCTTTGATACTTATGCCTATGACTTTGAGAAGGGTGTCTGGGTTTATCAAAAATGGTCGGAGAAGAAAAGGTTTCTGGACACCGCACCGTAAGCTGTGAAACAAATGTTGGCTTGATGTTCCATTTCTGGGTGCAGCGTGCTTAAGACGTATGTATCTTCAGCCCGGCTGAAAACTCGGCGATGGTGATACGGTACCTTGATCGGTGCGAATGCGAGTGAGGCTCGATCTGACGCTCGTGCTAGTAATCGACCGACGCCCGGCAAGGCTCCAGATGCTGGCGTAAGCCGGGTTCGTGCAACCGATTCCAAAAAACGACTGATGATTGGATGAGTTTCGTGCAAAATCAAAGCTGTGATGGTCCGAAACTCAGGGCCACTTTGGAGATTGCCTGATGGCACGTCCTGAAAAAATTCGTCTTGGTGACATGCTGGTACAACAGGACCTCATTACCGGGGAGCAACTCAAACTCGCGCTGGATGAACAAAAACGCTCGGGTCGCAAGCTCGGCCGTGTATTGGTGGAAAGCGGCTACGTCACCGAAGAGGGTATTTCGACCGGACTGGCCCGCCAGTTGGGAGCGGAGTTTGTCGACCTCAAGACGTTTCGGCTTCAGCTGGATCTGATCAAACTGTTGCCGGAAGCTCAGGCGCGTCGTCATCGCGCGATGGTGTTGAAGGAGCGCGACGGAATACTCATCGTCGGCATGGCCGATCCCACTGATCTGACGGCGTTTGATGAACTGGCGCGCATCATGAAGCGCGAAATTGATCTTGCCGTAGTGACTGAAAGCCAGCTATTGGCCGCGATCGATCGCGTCTATAGTCGCGCGGCCGAGATCAGTGGTTTGGCGAAGGAACTTACGGCCGACATGGGCGATGTATCGATCGAATTTGGCAACATTCTTGGGCTCACTGCGGGCGCCGAAGATGCACCGGTCGTCAAACTGCTCAACACGGTGTTTGAAGAAGCGCTGAAAATGCGCGCGTCAGACATCCATATCGAACCGCAGGAAAAGTCGCTGCTGATCCGATTCCGTATTGACGGCGTGCTGCATGTGCAAACCGAAGCCGATTCGAAAATTTCCACGGCCCTGGTGCTGCGTCTGAAGCTGATGTCCGGGCTGGATATTTCGGAAAAGCGCCTGCCGCAGGACGGCCGTTTTAACATCCAGCTACGCAACACCGCGATCGATATCCGGATTTCGTCGATGCCAACGCAGCATGGCGAATCGGTCGTCATGCGTTTGCTGGCGCAGAACACGGGCTTGCTGCAACTCGAAAAGCTGTACATGCCGCCGCGCATTCTCGAGCGCTTTCGCAACTCCATTTCGCGACCTTCCGGCATTGTGCTGGTGACCGGCCCGACTGGCTCGGGCAAGACCACCACCTTGTATGCGGCGCTCAACGAACTGAACACGCCCGAAAAGAAAATCATCACCGTCGAAGACCCGGTCGAGTACCGCCTGCCCGGGCTCAATCAGGTGCAGGTGCACGAGAAGATCGATCTCTCATTCAGTCGCGTGCTGCGCACCGCCTTGCGGCAAGACCCGGACATCATCCTGCTGGGCGAAATGCGTGACCAGGAAACGGCGGAGATCGGCATGCGCGCCGCGATGACCGGCCACCTTGTGCTATCGACCCTGCACACCAACGATGCGCTGTCGACACCGATCCGATTGCTCGATATGGGCGTGCCGCGCTACATGGTCGCGCTGTCGATCCAGATGGTGCTGGCGCAACGCCTGCTTCGCGTCACCTGCCAAAACTGCTCCGCGCCCTACACGCCAACACCACACGAGCATTTGTGGCTTGAGGCAGAGCTTGGCGATGGAGTTGACGGGGTCGAATACAAGAAAGGTCAGGGCTGCAGTCACTGCGCCAATACCGGTTACCAGGGCCGTCAGGCGGTGTATGAAATTCTCGATATGAACAATGCACTGGTCGAAGCGGTAAACCGCGGCGATCCCAACGAGTTCATGCAGATCGGCCGCGAGCAAATGGCCGGCAACACCCTGCGCCGCGATGCCGTGCGACTGGTCGTCAGCGGGCGCACCACCATCGAGGAAGCGATGCGGATTAGTACTCAATTGGACGAGTGAATAGATGATCACCACGGCGACACGGTGAAATGCTTGATTGTGCGGATGAGCTTGCGACGAGTGTGCTGGATGCAGCATTTGATGTGCATCGTGAACTTGGGCCTGGATTGCTGGAATCCGTCTATGAGGCCGCTTTGGTATTTGCGCTGACTGATCGTGGCTTGAGCGCCAGGCGTCAAGTGGATATCAACGCCACATACCGTGGGCATGACCTTGGAGTCGCGTTCCGTGCCGATCTTGTTGTCAATTCCTGCCTGTTGCTCGAATTGAAAGTCGTTGAACAATTGCAACCGATACATATTGCCCAGATAATGACTTACTTGAAGCTGTCGAATATCAGGCGCGGCTATCTGCTCAACTTCAACGTCAAGTTGCTAAAGGAAGGCATTAAGCGTGTTTCACTCTGATTTTTCGCCGTGTCGCCGTGTCGCCGTGGTGAAATAAAATGCCCAATTTTGCCTATCGCGGACGCAATAGCGCCGGGGAGATTGAGCAAGGCGTGCTGGAAGGTGCGACAGCCGGTGCGGTGGCTGATCTACTGTTCGGTCGCGGCGTGACTCCAATGGAGATAAAACCTACAACAGCCTCCATTGGGGGAACTGAGGGTGGCTCCGGTATAAATTTCAAGCTATTCAAGCAAAAAGTCGAGCACATGGATGTTCTGCTGTTCTCACGGCAGATTTACACGTTGTTGCGTGCCGGCGTGCCGATCATGCGCGCGCTGGCCGGCCTGCAGGAATCGAGCACCAATTCGGCGATGAAGGACGTGCTGCAGGATGTGCGCGAAAGCCTGGATTCCGGTCGCGAGTTGTCACTTTCACTGGCGCGCCATCCCAAGGTATTCACACCCTTTTATCTGTCCATGGTGCGCGTTGGCGAAATGACCGGACGGTTGGAGGAAGTGTTTCTGCGCATGTTCGATCATCTGGCGTTCGAGCGTTTCATGCAGGACCAGGTCAAGTCGGCGCTGCGCTATCCCTCGTTTGTCGTCGCTGCCATGGGCATCGCCATCGTCATCGTTAACATTTTCGTAATTCCGGCCTTTGCCAAGGTGTTCAAGGGGTTTGGTGCCGAACTGCCACTGATGACGCGCATCCTGATCGGGTTTTCGGATTTCATGCTGAACTGGTGGCATGTCTTGTTGCTTGGAATCGTTGGCGGGATTTTTGCATTCAATACCTGGCGCAAGACAACCAAGGGTCGCTACACCTGGGATCGCTTCAAGTTGAATATTCCGATCGCCGGAAAGATTGTCCGCAAGGCCACGCTGGCGCGTTTTGCGGCAAGTTTTGCCTTGGCCTCGCGTAGCGGAGTGCCGATCATTCAGGCCCTGACCAACGTCGCGGAAACGGTCGACAATGCCTACATCTCTGACAAAGTCGAAAAAATGCGTGACGGCGTAGAGCGCGGCGAAAGCATATTGCGTACCTCAATCGCCGCGGGTGTGTTCACGCCTGTTGTATTGCAGATGATCGCCGTCGGCGAAGAGTCCGGGGCGCTCGACGACATGATGAAAGAAGTCGCCGACATGTATCAGAGCGAAGTCGAGTATGAGTTGAAGACGCTGGCGCAGCAGATCGAGCCAATACTGATTATTTCGCTGGGCATCATGGTTCTGATTCTCGCGCTTGGCATCTTCCTGCCCTTGTGGGATCTGGGCAAAGTGACCATGAAGAAGTGACATGAAACATCAGCGCGGCGTCAGCAAGCTTGAGTTCGCTGTCGTGGTGGCTATTCTCGGCATCCTCGCCGCGATGCTGCTGACCCGCTTGAACGCCATTGAAGCCGATCTGGAGAGAATTGAAGTCGATCTCACCGTGCGTCATATCAGGGCGGGTATTCAAGCCGCCATCGGTGAGCACATCATGCGCGGCGAAGAGTATCGAATTGCGGAAATTGCGCAAGCCAGCCCAATCGACTTTCTTGGCGAGCAGCCGCGCCGCTTCAACGAAGGCTTGACGGCGGACGTCGCCGGGCAGTGGGCTTACAACCCCAATCGTCGCGAGCTGAGTTACCTGCCGCGCATTCCGTCGGCCTTTGGCGGTGCCGATGAGTTACGCTGGCGCTATGAATCTCAGCTCGACCGGCTCGGAAAAACTGTCGGCATCCGTCTGGTAAAGCTGAACTAGGCGCTACTTATGGTGGTAATCGACAGTATGACAATTCTCATCCCTGTTACTTTTTGGGTATCTTTGCTCGGGATATTTGCATGCCCATGAAAAACAGCCGTGCATTTGGCAACGCGCGCGGTTTTACGTTGATTGAATTGGTGATCGTGATTACCATTATCGGCATACTTGCTGCCGTCGCTTTGCCGCGTCTGATCGACGCCCAGCGCGACGCGCGGGTGGCCAAGGCCAATGCGATTTATGGATCGATCCGCTCGGCGGTGGCGCTGGCCCGGTCACGCTGCGAACTGGATGTCGCCGGAACGGCGCCCAGCGCCACGACTACGAATTGTGCTTCAGTTCCACCCAAGGTGAATATGGACGGTTTGATGATAGATATTGTCAATCGACATCCAGCGGCGACAGCAACCGGTATTGAATCCGCGGCGGCGATTGACCTTACTGCAGACGGGCTGACAGCAGGCGGCACAGGGAACACCCGCACTTATGATGTGGCCGGCGGCACGATCCCCAACTGTCGAATCACGTACAAGGAAGCAACACTGAGCGGGACAGCAATCGTCGCGCCGGTAATTTCAGTGGTAACTTCGGGATGTTAGCGCTACTCTATTACTAGAGCAGTAGAAGAATTTGGATGTTTGAAAGGAGAATGCTATGAAACTACAAAAGGGTTTTACCCTCATTGAGCTGGTTGTCGTAATTGTGATTCTGGGAATTCTGGCCGCTACTGCCGTGCCCAAGTTCATCAATATCAGCGACGAGGCTAAACAAGCCAAGGCTGACGGAGTCGCAGGGGCAATAGCGAGTGCCGCCGCAATTCGGTATGCTGGATCGCTGATTAACTCGACAACTTATTCGTATAGCTCCTCATCAGCGTGCGGGTCAACATATTTGGAGTCGGCGCTTCCAACTGGCTGCTCTGCATCGGGAAGCCCCTGTGCTGTTGTTTGCGATGGCAAGTCAGCTGCAACCTTTACAGTTCCCGGCTGATAGAGGGTTTTATTGCTGGCCGCTTCGTTTCAGGCTTTGAGCATGCAGCTGTTGTTCGTATGCAGTCACGGATTGTCCGTGCAATAGAAAACTGAGACCAGCCTGCGTTTTTTTCAAGTTTCAGTACTAGCAATTAGTCTTGGCCTGCTCGCCCTGATGGTGAGCGGGCCATTTCTTTTGCCGATCCATACACCGCCGATTACCACGTTTTGGAGTGAATGGTGGGCCGGCGCGTTGGGCTTGGCGGCGGTGATCACCGGCTTATTGGCGATTCGAGGCCGCACTCTGAATCTGCCTTGGGTACTTGGAATACCTGCGGTTTTGCTTCTGGCTCTGGTGCTTCAGTTCGCGACGGGTCGTGTGACATTCCCGCAGGTCGGATTGCTCTATGCGTCCTATCTGCTGTGGTCCGGGATGCTGATTATCCTCGGCCGGTATCTGGTCGAGACAATCGGTTTTGCCCGCTTCGCCGGTGTTGTTGCGAGCGCTTTTGTCGCAGGCGCCTTGATCGGTTCAGGGATTGCCTTAATGCAATGGCTGGGCCTTTCGCAGGGAATTGAGTGGGTAATTCCAAGGTCGGGAACTACTGCATTCGCTAATCTTGGACAGGCCAATCACCATGCGCATTACTCTTGGCTCGGAATTACATCAGCGTTTTACCTTCGCGGACGGGGCGCCTTGTCCAGACCGGCACTCTGGTTGCTGATCTTGCCGATGGCTTCCGGAAGCGTTCTTTCCGGTTCGCGCAGCGTGTTTCTCTATTCCGTGATTCTTTTGGCGGCGGCAGCCTATTTTCAACGGCGACATGCCGAGGGACATGCGGTTTCCTTTTTCAGAGACGCCTTCCTTTTATTGCCGGTTGTCGTAGCGCTGAGCTTCTTTGCCGCGTGGGCTGCACAATTCATTCCCGAAGCGTCAGGCGATAGTACTGCCGGAGCCCGAATTTTTGCGGCAGTTGCGGGACCGAGCGCACGGATCGAGCTTGCTCGTTCAGCGTGGGCAGCGTTTCTTGAGTACCCATGGCTGGGGCAGGGTGCCGGCAGTTATCCATGGGGAGCGTTTGTCGCTGCTTCAAATCACGTTGGCGACCCTCCCTATGCGGTCTCCGAAAATGCGCACAACCTGATTTTGCAGCTCATGAGCGAGTTGGGTGGACCTGCAACAGTACTTTCGTTTGCATTACTCGGCCTTTGGGCGAAACGTTTCTTTAGCGCAGCTTGGGGGCTTGAGCAGTTCTGGTGTGGTGCGCTCCTGAGTATTGGCGCCGCGCATGCACTATTTGAGTATCCGCTTTGGCACGCCTATTTTTTGGGGCCAGCGGCGCTATTGCTGGGGGCTACTGATAGCGGGAAAGCCATGACGCTGCCAGCAAGGCGGGCCACTGTTTATGTGGCGCTCATCTCCTTGCTGGGTGTATCGATACTCGCCAGTTTGCGTTCGGACTACAGAATAATTGAAGACATATCCATCAGACCCTTGGCGGCACACTCGGACCGCGAGCGTGCCTGGAGAATTTCCATGGATCGCTTGCTGGTGTTGTACAAAGACTCCTTGTTATCTCCTTGGGCCTTGAGAGCTTTTACCAACGTGGTTGAGCCGAACAGGCTGCAAGCGCAGGATCGGGCTGATTTGTGCCAGCGTGGTATCCGCTTCTCTCCCTATCGCCAACTGGTGGCGCGCTGTGCGATGCAACTGGCTATTGCGGGGCGCGATGCCGAGGCGGAAAAGCTCGCGCTGATGGCTTTGCGCGCGTATCCGGCGCAAAGCCAGCTGACGATGGATGAATTCGCCAAAGAAGCAAAGCAATATCCTGAAATCAAACCGCTTTTGCGACTCGGTTCGCAGAAATAGCGCAGTCACGATTTGTTTTTGATGCTATGTCGGCGCCACAAGGCGCGCCATCGCGGACGCGGTACCCTGAAGATTCGCGCCAAATGGCGAGATCTACATGCGCTTTCCCCTTGAAATCGACCATTGCCGCGTTGCTTCCGGTGGGTATAGTCGAAAGAAAAATGGGTAAAGAGCGTCCAGTGCCGATATTTCTTAAACACAAGACCGAGTCAGGCTGGTTGTCCGTCGCGATGCGGGAGGGACGCGTCGACTTCGTCAATCTACGTCGCGAGACCGGAAGCAAGCCCGCGGTTCTGTTGGCGGACTCGGTCGAGAAGGCTGCGGACGATACTTCGACCTTGACGGCTTTGCGCAAACCGATGCGGCTTGACCACTATCGATGCTCGGCGTTGCTAACTCATGGCAAATATCAGCTGATTCAAACGGATGCGGTGGAAGGTGCTGCCGATGATGCGCGCGAAACCGTGCGTTGGAAGCTCAAGGATCAGGTCGAGTTTCCGGTGGACAATGCTTCGATCGATTTGCTGCCGATTCCGGCCGATGGACGCAACGCACAAGTGTTTGCCGCCATCTCGCCCGAATCGGTAATTGCGCCACTGGTACAGGCATTTCAGTCGGCCAAAATCCCGCTCGCGGCAATTGATCTGCCAGAGCTTTCACAGCGCAACCTGGCGGCCTTGTACGAGGAAGAAGGGCGCGCACTCGCAACGCTGATTTTTGATGACGATGAAGGCTTGCTGACCTTCACGCTGAATGGCGAGCTGCTTGTCGTGCGTCATGTCGAAATTACGGCGCGGCAGTTGATCTCGGCCGATGCGGAGCGCCGTGAATCGATGTTTGAGCGCATTGCGCTGGACGTGCAGCGATCACTGGACAATTTTGATCGCAGCTTCAGTTCGGTTTCCCTGGCCAGGCTGCTGGTGGCGCCGATTCCCGGCGTCGACGGTTTTGTGGCCTACCTGACGGCAAATTTGACGGTTGCCGTCATCGCACTGGATGTGTCGGAGGTGCTGAATATCGACGCAGTGCCCGCGCTGCTTGACCCCTTGCGCCAATTCCAAAGCTTGCGCGCGCTTGGCGCGGCCTTGCGCGACGAGCCGGTGGCCGCATGAGCGCCCAGATCAATCTTTACCATCCACGATTTCTCAAAGAGCGCGATCTGCTGACTCTGGGCAACGTGGTGTTTCCCGCGTTGGCGCTGTACCTGTTGCTGGCGGTGGCGGGTGGCTGGGCCTCGCGAGATGCCGAAACGCGCCGTGTCAAGGCGGCGGCGGCTGAGACGCAACTGACAACGATAAAGGCGCAGATCACGGCCGCGACCCAGGCCGCCAAAAACCGCAAACCCAGTCCGCAGTTGATTGCCGAACTGGAGCGTGCCGAGGGGCAGCTACGCCGCCGTGCCGAGATCGCGCATCTGCTTGAAAGTGGTGAAATTGGCAGCACCGGCGGTTTTGCTGAATTCTTTCGTGGCCTTGCCCGGCAGGTACCACAGGGGCTCTGGCTGACAGGTTTCACCATTGGTTCCGGCGGTACCGACATGGAAATCCGCGGACGCATGCTGGACGCGGCTACCTTGCCCGAATACATCCGCCGGCTGGGTGAAGAAAAAGCCTTCCAGGGCCGCAGTTTTGCCGCCTTGACCATGGATCGCTCCGCGCCAACCCCGGCAGTCAGACCGGTTGGGGCTGCGGGTGCCGTCTCGCCGGAACCGAGTTTTGTTGCGCAGGCCATTGATTTTGTCCTGATGCCGAAAACGGTTGACGCAAAGGAGGCGGCGAAGTGAATACCTTGCTCGCCAAGTGGACGCAGTGGGCGGAAAGATTCGCCGCTTTGAGCCGCCGCGAGCGTTCAATCGTAGCCGGTGCGGCAATATTCGGCGGCGGCTTTCTGATCTTCAGTCTGGCTGTCGACCCATCTTTGGCCAAGGCGCGTACCGCCAACCGTGCCGACTTGGCCGCGCGTACCGAAATTACACAACTGCAGACCCAGTTGGCCATGCTGAAGCTGCAGAACGCGGACCCCGATGCCGGCAATCGGGCACGTTTGGGCCAGGTCAAGCAGCAACTGAAGGATGTCAGCGGACGCCTTGTTCAGTTTGAAGAGGGCATGGTGCCGCCGGCCCGGATGCAGTCGTTTCTGGAGGGCTTGTTGGCAAGAAATCGCGCCATCGAACTACTGGGCCTCAAAACCTTGCCGGTGACTCGGGTAGGTGCTGCGCTAGCAGCAGTCGCTGCGGCTCAGGCTGGCGCGACATCCGCTCCCGAAGAAGGCATCTATCAGCACGGCATCGAGATCAGGCTGGCGGGAACTTACAACGAGCTGTTGAATTATCTGGCGGAACTCGAACGCATGCCGCAGCGCGTGATGTGGAACAGCGTCAATTTTGCGGTAGACACGTATCCCCGTAACATCATGGTGTTGCGCGTCTACACCCTGAGTCTGGACAGAAACTGGCTGGTCGTATGATGACCTACGCTCAACTCAGCCCGGTATTGCTGGTACTTGCAGGTGCGGGATCCGCGCTGGCCCAGGTGCCGGATCCGACCCGTCCCCCCGATGCATTGCTGGCGCCGGGGCCGGAGGGGGGAGCGCCTGTATCTGTGGACAGCGGAGTGCAGACCGTCATCTTGCGGCCGGGAGGCAAGTCGGCAGCGGTGATCAATGGTCAGTACATTGCCGTCGGAGAGATGTTCGGCGACAAACGCGTGATCAAGATCACCGAAAGTGAAGTTGTGCTGAAGAGCGAGTCAGGGCGCGAGAGCATCAAGGTAATGCCTGCGATAGAAAAAATATCGACAAACAAGAAGCCTGAAGGAAAACGGGTCGATACGGGAATCACAAAAAGATGAATTACACAATCCATGCACGATGGATACTACTGCTGCTCACGCTGGGTGTAACCGGTTGCGCCGTGAAGCCGCGCACTGGCGGCGAAGTAATGGACCAGATCAATGATGTATTGCTGAAGTCTGCAACCGAGCGCAAGGTGTCCGACGCGGCTGTCACCGATGAGTCGCTAATGCCGCCGCTGTCGGCACGGGCGGTGATAGAAACTCCCGCAGCCGAGCCGCGTTTCGATCTCTCGGTGGTCAATGCGCCAGCCACTCAGGTATTCATGGCCCTTGTTTCCGGCACGCGCTACAGCATGCTGCTGCCGCCCGATGTCAGTGGCAGCCTGACGGTGAATCTCAAGGATGTCACCCTGATGGAAGCGCTGGAAACCATCCGCGAGCTGTATGGCTACGAATATCGCCTGCAGGGCAAGCGCATTTTCATTGAGCCCAACACAGTCAAGTCCCGCGTTTTCCGCATCAACTACCTGTCGAGTCGACGGCAGGGCAGCAGCCAGCTGCGGGTCACCGGCAGCTCCCTGACATCGGGTGGTAGCGCTGCCAGCAGTGGTTCGACGACGACATCGGCCACCGGGACAACCGTTCCGTCCGGGGCAGGTTCGGCCACACCGTCCGCTGGAAGCGACACCAGTAGCGTCAGCATGACTACGCAGAACGATTTCTGGGGTGATTTGAGTCGCGCGCTGGCATCCATTGTCGGCAACGCCGAGGGCCGCAGTGTAGTCGTCAATCCTTCGTCGGGTGTGGTGCTGGTTCGTGCCTTGCCCAACGAGTTGCGTAATGTCGAAAAATATCTCAAGGCAACCCAGCTGATTGCCGAACGGCAAGTGATGCTGGAGGCCAAGATCATCGATGTGACTCTGTCGGAGGGGTATCAGTCGGGTGTCAATTGGGGCGCTTTCAACAGCAGTTCGTTCGGTCGATCCGGAATCGGCGTGGCACAGCCAGGGGCGACCCTTAGGGGAGGCTCGGGTAGCGCGCAGATAATCGGCACCGCGGCGACGCCTACGCTTTCGGTAACGCCGGGGCAGGCGGGTTCGATCGCTGCTTCGGTGCTGGGCAAAGGCTTCATCGGACTGGCTTTCCAGACTTCCAACTTTGCCGCGCTGCTGAACTTCCTCGAAACCCAGGGCTCTGTTTCGGTGTTGTCTTCGCCCCGCATCGCCACGCTCAACAATCAAAAGGCGGTCCTGAAAGTTGGAACCGACGAATTGTTCGTGACCAATGTGACCTCGTCGACCACGACAACGACGACTGGCTCGGTGTCGTCACCGAGTGTGACGCTGCAACCCTATTTTTCGGGTATTTCGCTCGACGTCACGCCTCAGATAGACGACGATGGCAATGTCATTCTGCATGTGCATCCGGCCGTTAGCACCGTGGTGGAAAAGGAAAAGACCATCAATCTCGGTGCGCTCGGCAGTTACATACTGCCGTTGGCCGCCAGCAGCATCAATGAAACCGACAGCATCGTCCGCGTCCAGGACGGTAACATCGTGGCCATCGGCGGCCTGATGCGACAGGAGCAATCCTCCGACAAATCGCAACTGCCGGGCGCTACCGGATTTTTTGCGAACGCGTTTGGCCAGCGAGGTTCATCCACGAGCAAGAGGGAACTGGTGATCCTGATCAAGCCCACGCTGATCGAAAACGACAGCACCTGGGTGGATGACATCAAGGGTGTTCAGGAGCGAGTGCGAGATCTTCAACCGACTCGTATGTCGAAGTAGAGCGGCATAGCGCAGGATGTATCTAAAACACTTCGGGCTCCGGGAACTTCCTTTCGGCATTACGCCGGACACGAGTTTCATCTATTCCGCCGACGCACACCAGGAAGCGCTCAACACTTTGCTGGTCGGGCTGAATACCGGCGAAGGTTTCATCAAAATCACAGGCGAAGTCGGCACCGGCAAGACGCTGCTGTGCCGCCGGTTTCTGGCGACTCTGGCAGACGATCAGATTGTCGCCTATTTGCCCAACCCGATGCTGGAGCCGAGTGTATTGCTCATGGCGATTGCCGAGGAGCTGGGGTTGCAGCTTAAGGAACTGGATCATCAGTTTCACTTGCTGAAGGAATTCAACCAACGCCTGCTCGACATGGCAGCGCAGGGCAAGCGGGTGGTGATCTGTATCGACGAGGCTCAATCGATGCCGCTGGAAAGCCTGGAAGCCCTGAGATTGCTGTCCAATCTGGAAACCGAAAAGCGCAAACTGTTGCAAGTCGTGATGTTCGGACAGCCCGAGCTTGATGTGAAACTGGCCGATCCGGCGGTGCGTCAGTTGCGTCAGCGCATCATGTTTCATTACCGCATGCCCGGGTTGAGGCGCGAGGAAGCCGGGCACTATCTGGCACACCGACTGCGCGTGGCAGGCCATCAGGATGGCAACCTGTTTCCGGCATCGAGTACGCGATTGCTGTTCCAATTGTCGTCCGGTACGCCGCGCCTGGTCAATATTCTTGCCCACAAGGCTTTGTTGCTGGCTTATGGCGAAGGCAAGACTCGAGTGAGTCGCTCTCACGTGATCTTGGCAGGCCGCGATACCGAAGGTTTGCCGTCCGTGCACTGGTGGCAGCGATGGTGACCATCCTGCCGTCGGACACCCCCAAGAAGGTAGGGCGATTTCATGGGGCCGAGCAGCGGCAAGCTACTGCCACATTCCGCTTTGGGGTGGGGAATGGCTTGAGGTTAGCCCAATGAGTCTGGTCAATAAAATGCTGCGGGATCTGGATGCACGCCGCGCCGGCGAAGGTGAGCGAGCGGTACTGCCTGCGGCGGTAACACCGCTGGCGGCCCGACAGGAACCCTTCCGGATTTCACCCTTGATATGGCTTGCCGTGGTTCTGGCGATTGTTGTCCTGGGAGTTTTGGCTTTTCTTGCATTTCAAGGTGATGTACCAGATGCGACCGCGCCTGTCATTGTTGCTGCGGCACCCACGCCTGCGCCTGCGCCGATGGCGGCAACTGCACCCTTGACTACAGCACCCGTTGCGGCACCGGAAGCAGGCGTCGGAAGTGAGCCTCTCGATCCGTCTGCTCCTGCCACTGAACCCCATTCCAATTTCGCAACATTGCAAATGGCCGATCAGTTGACCGGCTTGCAGGCACCAGTACCGGCACCAGCATCGGCACCAGTACCTGCAGCTGAGCCCCCTGCCAAGGTGACACCCAGAGCGTCGGCGCCACCTGCGGCAAAAGCATTGCCCATCGTCGCGCCAAAGCCGGTCGAACGCTCCGCTGCCAGTGAAGTGGTGCCGCAGCCCGTGGCGGTGTCGGCTGCGCCGAAAGTCGCAGCGGTCGCGCCGGCCCCGACTTCAAAAACGCCCAAAACATCCAAAGAAACCAAGCCATCCAAAGAGCCCAAGATTGTCGAGCAAAAGCCGGTTTCAGTCCCCAAACCGCCTGTTGTGAAAGCACCCGCCAAGACCAGCATCGACAAGACACCGCGTTTGTCGACTCCCATGGAGCGCGCAGAACAGAAGTACCGTCAAGGTGTTCAGGTCCAGCGTCAGGGCGATCTGGAGAGCGCGAGCACGAGCTACCGAGCCGCGTTGGAAGATTACCCCGAGCATGCCGCTGCCCGCCAAGCCTTGTCGGCACTGCTGATCGATTCAAGGCGTTTTGACGAAGCGGAGGATTTGCTGCGCATGGGCGTGGAACTACCCTCGGTGCGTCTGCCATCCACATTAGCCTGGGCGCGATTGAAAGTTGAACGGAAACAGGCGCCAGCGGCACTGGAGTTATTGCAAAAGTACGCCGCATCCGGTGAGCGCAGCGCCGACTACCAAGGGTTCTTCGGCGCTTTGCTCAATCGGGCTGGCCGTGCGGCGGAGGCGGTAGAGCACTATAAGGCGGCAACACAGCTGGCGCCCGATGAGGGTCGCTGGTGGGCGGGTCTGGGAATTGCGCTCGATTCCGCGGGGCGGGGACAGGAAGCACGCGAGGCATATCGCAAAGCGCGCACTATGCCCGGCTTGCCGGCCGATCTGGCTCAGCACATCGACCGGCGCTTGCACTAGAAGCCAGTTAACGTCAAAGGCTTTACCACGGAGGACACGGAGGGCACAGAGAAACACGTAGTGGCCAAAGATTTTTCTCCGTGCTATCCGTGTCTTCCGTGGTGATCATTACGTTATTTGCGTCACTGCAAGCACTATCTGTCGCTTGCCGGCCTGCTGATGCGTTTCGATGGGCGCGCGTCTATCCGGTCTGCTGTCCCGCTGCGTTGAGCTTGTTCTGCGCCCATGTGCGCAAATGCCCAAGCGGGCCGGTGAGGTTGGTCCATGCATCTATCATTGCGCGCTTTTGCTTTTCCCGCTGGTTTTCCTCGGCGCGCAAAAAATTCTGGATCTGTTCCTGAATCAGCTCTCGTGCCCGATCCTCAGCGCGCATTCGCATCACGCGCAAGGCGTCGCGTGCGGTATCTTCCTCGGCGATCGAATACGGCAGATTGATCAAGGTCGCCAGGCGTGAAACTTCACGCAGGGTATCGGCGCGCTCTATCAGGGAAACCTGCGCGTCGCAGCGTCCGGCAAATCGCCGTGCTTCCATGCGCAGCAGAACTTTGTCTGAAGGATCGCGAAGCGCCATTGGTATTTGTTCGGGATAGGAAAATTTTGATTGTACCGCCGCGCTCAGTCCTTCAGCGCTCTGGCCAGCACCCGGTTTTCCACTCGCGCGGCGCCGTGCGCCTTGAGCGTTTGTGCCAGCTCGTCGAGAGTCGCGCCGGTGGTCATGACGTCATCAATGACCAGCACCGTTTTGCCGCTGAGGTCGACTTTGCATTCAAAGGCATGGCGGATATTTTTCTTCCGGTCTTTCCAGGCCAGTTGGGATTGGGGCGGTGTGTCTCGATTGCGATGTACGTGACCAACGCTCAGGGTCATACCCAAGGCGCGGGTCAGCGGCCTCGCAATTTCCAGTGCCTGATTGAAGCCGCGTTGTACCAGTCGTTCTGCGGAAAGAGGAACCGGCAGGATCAGATCAGGACGGCCTGAAAGTGGCATTTGCGCCAGGGCCCTGCCGAAAAACTCGGCGCTGGTGAGACGGTGCGTGTATTTGAGCGACTGGATCAGGCGGTCAATCGGGAACTCGTAGCGGTAAACCGCCTGTGTCGCATCAAAGTGGGGCGGCTGTTTCAGACAGGCGCCGCAGAGTGTCGAGCCAGGCGTCGGCAGCGCACAGACCGGACAGCGCTCGCTGCCCAATGTGGGAAGATTGGTGCTGCAGTGTGGGCACAGAATATCGTCGTTGCCGGGTGCCGCGCACAGCAGGCAATCCTGCGCCAACGCTCTGGCAGCAAGGCTCTTCGCAAGCTCTGTGACCTTCCTCGTAATTGACAAGCCCGATTCCTTCCACCAAGATGCGCACCTTTCCCCATTCTATCGAGTCCTTTGTAATGGAAGCCACAAGCACACTTCAAGCCGTCTCCGCCACAAGCGTTCCGGCTCAGCGCTGGACTATTCAGGCTTTGCTTGGGCTGTTCGAACTGCCCTTCAACGACTTGATGTATCGCGCTCAGCAAGTGCATCGCGAACATCATGAAGCCAACGCCGTCCAACGCTCGACCCTGCTCTCGATCAAGACCGGAGGTTGCTCCGAGGATTGTGGCTATTGCTCGCAGTCGGCGCATCACGGCGAGGCGGCAAAGGAAGCGCTGCTGGAAACTGAAGACGTGATCGCCGCGGCGCGCGCCGCAAAAGACAAAGGCGCGTCACGCTTCTGTATGGGTGCTGCCTGGCGCGGACCCAAAGATAAGGATCTCGATCGCGTTGCCGACATGATCGCTGCGGTCAAGTCGCTTGGACTGGAAACCTGCGTCACGCTCGGCATGCTCAAGGACGGTCAGGCTGAGCGGCTGAAGCAGGCCGGACTCGACTACTACAACCACAATCTGGACACCGCGCCGGAGTTCTATGGCCAGGTGATCAAGACTCATGCCCAAAGCGAACGTTTCGATACGCTCGACAAGGTGCGCGAGGCCGGCATCAAGGTGTGCTGTGGCGGCATCGTCGGCATGGGTGAAACAAGGCGCCAGCGCGCCTCGTTGCTGGTTGAACTGGCCAACATGAATCCGGCGCCCGATTCGGTGCCAATCAACGAATTGGTGCCCATGCCCGGCACGCCTCTGGAAAACGCGCCGCCGCTTGATCCTTTCGAGTTCGTGCGCACTATCGCCGTAGCGCGCATCATCATGCCCGAGTCGATGGTTCGGCTTTCTGCCGGACGACAGGAAATGAGCGACGAGTTGCAGGCCTTGTGCTTTCTCGCCGGCGCCAATTCAATTTTCTACGGGGACAAATTGCTGACAGCGGGCAATCCGGAAGCCGATCGCGACGAAGCGCTGTTCGCCCGGCTTGGCTTCTCAGCCATCTAGTCTGATCGTGCGCAGCAGCTTTTCCGGCGCTGCACAAACCTACGACACGGCCGCCGTCCTTGCCCGTGAAGTGGGTGCTCGCATGGCTGCGCGCCTGGATCTGGTAAAGATCACTCCACAACGCGTTGCGGATATCGGTTGTGCCACAGGGGACGGAATCCGCAAGTTGCAGCAGCGCTATCCCAAGGCACTACCGCTAGCGCTCGACTATGCTTTACCCATGTTGCAGGCCGTGCGCCGGGCGTCCCCGCGCTTGCAGCGTCTGGCCAGGAGAGAGCCGCGCCTTGTCAACGCGGACGTTCGCCAGTTGCCGCTGGCTTCCAATTCGCTCGGGCTGGTCTGGTCGAATCTGATGTTGCATTGGCTGGAAGATCCGCTGCCGGCACTGCGCGAACTGCACCGCGTACTGGAAGTGAATGGTCTGCTCAGCTTCGCCACGCTTGGCCCGGACACGGTGAAAGAACTGCGCGAGGCGGCGCAGAAAGTTGGCGTTGGCGAGATTTGCATGCCGGGGAAAGCGCTTCGCGCGCCGGCAGCGGCGCGGCGATTTCTCGACATGCACGATCTGGGCGACATGCTGGTGGCCGCCGGCTTTGGCGACCCGGTGATGGATATGGAACGCATTACGCTCACCTATTCGACGCCGCGCGCTTTCCTTGCCGACCAGCGCCACCTTGGCGTGCGTGACGCCTTGCTCGGTCAGTTGCCCTGGCGTGACTGGCGACGTTTGCTCAACGCGTGGCCGCAGGATGTCGACGGCCGTTTTCCGACCACGTTTGAAATCGTTTATGCCCACGCCTGGAAGCCGGAGCCGCGGCAGATAGCCGATGGCCGAGCCGTGGTGCAGTTTCGTTCCCGATAACGCGCAGCGAAGGGCTGCTCTTGCCGCCGCTTGCCTGAATCAATAGCATGCGACGCCTCCGCGCTGACTAAAAGCAGCTGCATACATCGAGACGGAAGGTCGTATGGCTCAATCGAGCCAGGTGCGCAGCCTTGCGGATCCGCGTCCCCTCACTTAAAAAACCCGGCTGACCCAAATCAATCAACCGCGTGTCTGCGTTCGCCGAAAAAAGCCGGGCAGATGGATTAGCGTCGAATAAACAACCGCCTGAAACATTTTGCCAATCGCAGCCATGATTGTGGAAATCCGCATATTGCACAATGTGGAGTATTATTTTACAATGCGCAACATCCAAAGTATGCCGAGTCTTCAACTCGGTCTATGCTGCGGAAAAGCGAAGCAAGGCGGAGCTTCAGTGCAGGCTAATGCCAGCTTGATCGGCGTTGAGCGGAGCGGCCGCTACTAGAACAGCGCGTGGCGACGCTTCGGCACCGGCAGTTTGGTGGCTGGCGTAACGTCGCAATAGAACAGGTCCGTCGGGATCACATCCAGCGGACACAAGTACAACTCTCACAAGGAGGAGGTTTCATGTCTGTTGCCAATAGTTCCCAGCTCGTTGCATCCGATGCCGATCCGCAGGAAACCCGTGAATGGCTCGATGCACTCGAAGCCGTCATCGCCAATGAAGGCGCCGAGCGTGCCCATTTTCTTCTCGAGCAACTGATCGCGCTGGGCCACCAGACGGGCATCAACATGCCCTACAGCGCCAATACCGAATACATCAACAGCATTCCTGCCGATCAGCAGCCGGTGACGCCGGGCGACTATGAGATGGAACAGAAAATTCGCGACTATGCACGCTGGAACGCGATGGTAATGGTGCTGCGGGCCAACAAGGACGACTCGGGACTCGGCGGCCACATTGCCAGTTATGCGTCGGCAGCGACGCTCTATGACATCGGCTTCAATCATTTCTGGCATGCGCCGTCAGAGAATCATGGCGGCGATCTGGTGTTGTCTCAGGGCCATTCGGCGACGGGCACTTATGCGCGTGCCTTCATGCTGGGCCGATTGACCGTAGAACAGATGGACAATTTCCGTCGCGAGGTTGATGGCAAGGGCCTGTCCAGCTATCCACATCCCTGGTTGATGCCGGATTTCTGGCAGTTTCCGACCGTATCGATGGGTCTTGGCCCCTTGCAGGCGATCTACCAGGCTCGTTTCATGAAATACATGCAGCATCGGTCGATGATCCCCACCGACAACCGCAAGGTCTGGGCGTTCATGGGCGACGGCGAAATGGACGAGCCGGAATCCATGGGTGCCATCGGCATGGCCGGGCGCGAGCGACTGGACAATCTGATTTTCGTCATCAACTGCAATCTTCAGCGGCTCGACGGACCGGTGCGCGGCAACGGCAAGATCATCCAGGAACTTGAATCCGATTTTCGTGGTGCCGGCTGGAACGTGATCAAGGTGATCTGGGGCAGCTACTGGGATCCGTTGCTGGCACAGGACAAGACCGGGCTCCTGCAAAAACGCATGATGGAATGTGTCGACGGCGACTATCAGACCTTCAAGGCTCGCGACGGTGCGTATGTGCGCGAGCACTTCTTCGGCAAGTATCCGGAGTTGCTGAAGATGGTCTCGACCTGGTCCGACGACGACATCTGGCGTCTGAATCGCGGCGGACACGATCCGCACAAGGTCTATGCTGCATATGCAGCTGCCGTGGCGCATACCGGTCAGCCGACGGTGATCCTGGCCAAGACAATCAAGGGCTATGGCATGGGCGAGGCCGGCGAGGCACAGAACATCACCCACCAGCAGAAGAAAATGGGCACCACCTCGATCAAGGCATTCCGCGACCGCTTCAAGCTGCCGGTGAAGGATGAGGATCTGGAAAAGCTGCCCTACCTGACCTTCCCTGAAGGTTCAAAGGAGCTTATCTACATGCGCGAGCGGCGCATGGCGCTGGGTGGCTACTCGCCGGCACGCAGACGCACCGCCGAGGCGCTGCCGGTACCTCCCTTGTCAGCGTTCGAGGCCTTGCTAAAGGCGGGCGGCGAGGGGCGCGAATTTTCCACCACCATGTCTTTCGTGCGTGGCCTCAACGTCATGCTCAAAGACAAGATCATCGGCAAGCGTGTCGTGCCCATCGTCGTCGATGAGTCACGCACTTTCGGTATGGAAGGCCTGTTCCGCCAGATCGGCATCTGGAATCAGGACGGTCAGAACTATGTGCCGCAGGATGCCGATCAGATGATGTTCTACAAGGAAACCAAGACCGGGCAGATTCTGCAGGAAGGCATCAATGAAGCTGGTGCCATGGCCGACTGGATCGCTGCGGCCACCAGCTACTCGACCCATGGTGTGCAGATGATTCCGGTCTATGTCTGCTATTCCATGTTCGGCATGCAGCGCACCATGGACCTGGTCTGGGCTGCGGGCGACCAGCGCGCACGAGGTTTCCTGATCGGTGGCACGGCCGGGCGCACCACACTCAACGGCGAAGGACTGCAACATGAGGACGGCCACTCGCAGGTGCTGGCGGCCACGGTACCGAATTGCATTTCCTACGACCCAACCTTCGCCTATGAAGTTGCAGTGATCGTGCAGGATGGTTTGCGCCGCATGGTCTCCGAGCAGGAAGACGTGTTCTATTACCTGACGGTGATGAACGAGAACTACGAACATCCGGCGATTCCGGAAGACGCCGCACCCGGCATCCTCAAGGGCATGTACCAGTTCAGGAAGGGCGCTGCATCCAACGGCCCGCGTGTGCAGTTGCTGGGCTCCGGCACTATCTTCATGGAGTCCGTTGCCGCCGCCGAGTTGCTGAAGAAAGACTGGGGTGTCGAGGCCGACCTTTGGTCCTGCCCCAGTTTCAACGAACTTGCGCGCGAGGGTCAGGATGTTGCGCGCTGGAATCTTTTGCATCCAACCGGAAAACAGCGTGTCTCGCACGTCGGCGCCTGCCTGGCAGAAACGCGCGGCCCGGTGATCGCGGCGACGGATTACATCCGCAGCTTTGCTGAACAGATCCGGGCTTTCGTGCCGCGTTCATACACGGTATTGGGCACCGATGGTTTCGGCCGTTCGGATACGCGCGAAAAGCTGCGTCATTTCTTCGAGGTGGATCGCCACTGGATCACTGTCGCGGCACTCACCGCGCTGGCTGACGAGGGCTCCGTGAAGCGTGAGAAAGTCGCCGAGGCGATCAAGAAGTACGCTCTCGATCCGAACAAGCCTAACCCGGTAAAGGTGTAGTTATGGCTCCCCACCCCTCGGTACCCGCCCCAAAGGCGGAGATGACAATGATTCGCGGGTTTTACCCGCTCCCGATAAATGACTCGCTGCCCGCTTGGGGCGGCCCTGCGGAGGCAGCATGGCCCAGATAATTGAAGTGAAGGTTCCAGATATCGGCGACTTCAAGGATGTGCCGATCATAGAGTTGCTGGTCAAGGTCGGCGATCAGGTTAGCGCGGAAGACTCGCTGATCACGCTGGAGTCGGACAAGGCGACCATGGATGTGCCGTCTCCGGTCTCTGGTGTGGTGACTGAACTCAAGCTGAAAGTCGGCGACGCGGTATCGGAAGGTACGCTGGTCGCGCTGGTTGAAGTTGCCGACCAGGCAAAACTTATGCGAAGCGGTATCCACGCGGACGGCGCTGGTGATACGGTGGCCCCGGGTTCCGCTGCGACTCCTGAAGCTGCCGCGACGCTTGCGGCTCCGGTTGCAGCCGCCGCAGCAACAGCCTCGGTGGTCGAAGTCAGGGTTCCCGACATTGGTGATTTCAAGGACGTTCCCATCATTGAACTGCTGGTCAAGGTCGGCGACGAGGTCAAAGCAGAAGATTCATTGATGACGCTTGAGTCAGACAAGGCCACCATGGATATCCCGTCTCCGGTTTCCGGTGTCGTGACCGAACTCAAAGTGAAAGTCGGCGACAAAGTGGCCGAGGGCGTGGTGCTGGCGCTGGTAAAACTCGGCGATGGCGGTACGGCGATGCCGGGTGCGACCACATCGCAGACGCCGGTTTCGGCACCTGCGACAGCTCCCGCCACATCTCGTCCTGTCGTTGCGTCCGTGACGGTCGACAGCGGTGCCTCGGATTACCGTCCGGGCGACGCCGAATTGATTTCTGCGCAGCCTCGGGTATCCATGCCGACGCCGGCAGACCGTCTGCACGGACCGGTGGCCCATGCCAGCCCGTCGGTACGCGCCTTTGCGCGAGAGCTCGGTGTCGATGTGGCAAAAGTGGCCGGCACGGGCCCCAAAGGACGCATTCTGCAGGCGGACGTTCAGGCCTACGTCAAGGGTGTGATCAGGGGTGCAGCGGCACCGATCGCAGCAGCGGCCAGTGCGGGTGGCGCGAGTTTGGGGGGGCTGGACCTGTTGCCCTGGCCAAAGATCGACTTCGCCAAATTCGGCGAAATCGAGGTCAAACCACTGTCGCGAATCCAGAAAATTTCTGGAGCCAATCTTTCGCGCAATTGGGTCATGATTCCGGCCGTCACTTATCACGAAGACGCCGACATCACCGAGCTCGAAGCCTTCCGGGTACAAATCAACAAGGAAAACGAGAAGGGTGGCGACAAGAGCGCGGCCAAGCTGACCATGCTCGCCTTCCTGATCAAGGCGTGCGTCAAGGCACTGCAAAAATACCCTGCGTTCAATGCTTCGATCGATGGCGACAACCTGGTGCTGAAAAAGTATTTCAACATTGGCTTTGCCGCGGATACACCCAACGGTTTGATGGTGCCTGTAATCAAGAACGCCGACAGCAAAGGCGTCTTCGAGCTGGCCCGCGAATCCGGAGAGCTGGCGCGGCAGGCGCGAGAAGGCAAACTCAAGCCGGGCGACATGCAGGGTGCCTGCTTTACGATTTCCAGCCTGGGCGGGATCGGCGGCACCTACTTCGCACCGATCGTCAATGCGCCGGAGGTAGCGATTCTCGGCGTGAACAAGTCGGCGATGAAACCGGTTTGGGACGGCAAGGCTTTTGTTCCGAGGCTGACCTTGCCCCTGTCGCTAACCGCCGATCACCGTGTGATTGATGGCGCATTGGCGACCCGTTTCAACGTCTATCTGGCGCAGCTGCTTTCCGATATGCGGAGAAGCATGTTGTGACCACGATCACCGTGGTCAAGAAGGGAAATGAGGTCGCCATTGCTGCCGACGGCCTCACCACTTTCGGTGACACCCGTTTGGCACGCAGCTACAAAGGCGAGCATGACAAGATTCTGAGAATCGCCGGGTCGTGGATCGGGATATGCGGTTCGTCGGCGCACCATCTGGTACTGCTCAGCGCTTTTTCGAAACTCGAAGATATCAAGCTGGGATCGCGCATGGAAGTTTATGAGACCTTTCGACGTTTGCATCCAGTCCTCAAGGAGCACGCCTTCCTCAATACCAAGGAAGATGAGGACGACCCTTACGAGAGCTCGCAGATCACAGCGCTGATCGCCAACAGTTCCGGCATTTACGGCGTGTATTCCTATCGCGAAGTGTTCGAGTTCGACCGCGTCTGGGCCGCTGGCTCGGGTCGCAATTTTGCGCTGGGGGCGATGCATGCGCTCTACGACAGTGATCTGTCGGCGGCGAGCATTGCCGAAGCCGGAGTGGACGCCGGCATTGAATTCGATACCTCATCAGGACCGCCGATCGTGGTTCATGAAATCAAACTGGAAGGAAAGTCGCATGAGTGACATCGTTGAAGTGAAGGTACCGGACATCGGCGATTTCAAGGATGTGCCGATCATCGAAATCCTGATCAAGGTGGGCGACACCGTCAGCGCCGAGGATTCATTGATCACGCTGGAATCCGACAAGGCGACCATGGATGTGCCTTCACCCGTGTCAGGTGTGGTCACGGAGATCAGGGTGAAGGTTGGCGACAAGGTGGCGGAAGGTACGCTGGTGGCGCTGGTGAAAGCCGCTTCGGCCGCTGTCGCCGTCGAGAATGCCGGGAAACCCGCCGCAACACCGGCGCCCGCCGTATCACCAGCGCCGACTTTTGAGGCGCCTGCCGCTGTGGCAAGCGCTATTGGCAAATTCGCCGGCAAGGTCGACCTTGAATGCGACATGCTGGTGCTCGGCGCCGGGCCCGGCGGCTACTCTGCCGCTTTCCGCGCGGCGGATCTGGGCATGAAGACGGTAATCGTCGAACGCTACGCCACCTTGGGCGGCGTCTGTCTTAACGTTGGCTGCATTCCGTCGAAAGCGCTGCTGCATGTTGCTGCGGTGATCGAAGAAGCGGAGCATGCCAGTGATCTCGGTGTCAGCTTCACCGCACCCAAGGTGGATATTGACAAGCTGCGCACGCACAAGGAAAAAGTTGTCGGCAAGCTGACCGGTGGCCTGGCTGGCATGGCCAAGGCGCGCAAGATCGAAACTGTGCGCGGCTATGGCCACTTTCTCGACGCCAATCACCTTGAAGTCGAGGCAACGACGGGCAACGCTCAGGACAAGACCGGCGAGAAGACGGTGATCCGCTTCGCCAAATGCATCATCGCTGCTGGCAGCGCAGCCTTCCATCTGCCTTTCATTCCGAAAGACCCGCGTATTGTCGACTCAACGGGGGCGCTGGAATTGCGCTTCGTGCCGAAGCGGATGCTGGTGATCGGCGGCGGGATTATCGGTCTCGAAATGGCAACGGTGTATTCGACGCTGGGCTCGAAAGTTGATGTGGTCGAAATGCTCGATGGATTGATGCAAGGGCCGGATCGCGATCTGGTCAAGGTCTGGGAAAAGCAGAATGCCAAGCGCTTCGACAAGGTGATGCTAAAGACAAAAACCGTCGCCGTGGATGCCAAACCCGACGGCCTCTGGGTCAAGTTCGAAGGCGCGCAGGCGCCGGCAGAGGCGCAGTGCTACGACATGATTCTGCAATCGGCTGGGCGCTCGCCGAACGGTAACAAGATCGGCGCCGACAAGGCTGGCGTTGCGGTGAGCGAGCGCGGCTTCATCAGCGTCGACAGCCAGATGCGGACCAACGTGCCGCATATTTTCGCCATCGGCGATATCGTCGGCCAGCCCATGCTGGCGCACAAGGCGGTGCATGAAGCCCACGTTGCGGCCGAAGTCGCTGCCGGGCAGAAGAGTCATTTCGATGCTTCGGTGATTCCCGGTGTGGCCTACACGCATCCCGAAGTGGCCTGGGTTGGAGTCGGCGAGGACGAGGCGAAGAAGGCGGGCCGCAAAGTGAGCAGTGCAAAGTTTCCCTGGGCGGCGTCGGGCCGGGCAATTGCCAACGGAGCCGAATACGGCTTTACCAAACTGGTGTTCGACGAAGAAACGCATCGCGTGATCGGCGGCAGCATTGTCGGCCCCAATGCCGGCGACATGATTGGCGAAGTTGCATTGGCCATTGAAATGGGTGCCGACGCGGTGGATATCGGCAAGACCATCCACCCGCATCCGACGCTGGGCGAAACCATCGGCATGGCCGCCGAAGTGGCGCATGGTTCATGTACTGACCTGCCGCCGATGCGCAGAAAATGAGCTGATCATCAGGTACACTTCTTGGTACTGTGTTTGAAAAACTGATCTCACGGTTTCAAGAAAAGAAGAAGTCCGACCATCCGCTGGCCTCGGACGAGGGTTTGAGCGCGTTGATGGCTGACATCCCGCAGACTGACCCTCGAAGCCTGTTGTTTGATGTCGATCAGTGGCTCGCCGATCTGGAGAACTGCGTTTCCGAGATTGGACCTACGCTAGCCCTGCGTGCACTGGCACGGTTGGATCAGTTTGCCCGCGCCAGTTCCCAGGAATTGTTGACACGTTACCTGACGGTTGGCAAGCGAGAATACATGACGGATTCAGCATGGTCGGCGCTGGATACCCATGCCGACCATCAGTTCCGTTGCTACCGACTTTTTTTGAACGCATCAATCACGTTCGGCTCCGACGATGACAAGGTTCGCACAGCCCGTTGCGCGGCGCGCGCGCTGATGGCCTGGTCTTTGCGCAAGAAACTGCAACGTTTTCGCTACCGCAGACCGGACGAGAAACTTTGGCGAGAAGCCCACGACCTGCTTCAGGTACTGAACCGTCTCGGCTTGCTGAAGACACGCGTAGCACCCTATCGAAACGAAGGGGACTCGTCGCCACTCGGCGAATACCTCATTGGGCTTTATCTCGAGTTCGTGCCGGTTGGCAACGTGGTGCCACAGCAACTCGAATTTGCTGAGTCGTTCCTGCGGTCCTTTGAAAGCCTCGATCTCAACTCGCAACCCGACAAGTTGAGTACCCACCTGATTGATCTCGGTGCAGCGGTGGGGCCGTTGCGACTGAAAAATGAAGAAGTCAAAGGAAAAAGCATTCGCTTCTGCTCGGTGCTCAAACTGCGTGGCGCCCTGACGAAAGTAGCCGCTCAGGTGAAGAAACCGATTGATGATTCTGACTGGTTGGCGCACGTGCCAGCCAGCAGGGATCAGATTGAGAACGCCGTCATGATACTCATGACCTATTGGGCGCAGACACCGCCGAAACGCGGCAGTGATCGTGTCAATCAGAAAATCGAATTGCGGGTCGTTCTTGGTTTTGGTCTGGCCCGAAGGATGATTGCGGCCTCACATTTCGCCCGCATGGGACGTTCTGTGGAATATGAAGGCACCGATGCAACGCTACGATTTGACGAAGGACGTTTTGGTACGGTGGCGCCAACGGAGGTAAAGGCAGACCCAGAAAGTGCAAGCGGCGAAGAAGACCAAACGAATGCAAGAACGCCGATCGAGATCCTGAACAGACTCGAAACGGGTGGCGATCTGGCGCAAATGGAAAACTGGACCCAGGTGGATGGCAGTGACACCGGATTCGGCGTTGTAGTGCCTGCTATTCTGCCGCGTCATCGAATCGGGCTGCTGATCTGCCTGCGCTATATCGAAGATCTTGACTGGCGTTTGGGTATTATCCGGCGCATCGGAAGAGATAGCGCGAATCGTCCCAGCATTGGCATTGAAACACTGGGCTGGCCATCAATTTGCGCATTGGCAAAACCGGTTGGCGAGGAAAGCGCATGGACCAAGGTGGCGGATGGTGGCCATGGCTGGTTTGACGCTATCGTGGTTAGCGAAAAAGGCACCGAGCTTATTCTGCCGGCGGGCACGTTTGAAGCGGGGGGGGAGGTTGATGTGCGCAGTGAAACCGGGCTCTGGCGAACCAGGATGGAGTCCTTGCTGGATCGCGGTCCCGATTATGACCGGATAAAATTTCGTCGAAATTCATGAAAGATCTTATGACCCAGGATGATTTGAAGCAGGCTGTCGCGAGCGCGGCGCGTGACTACGTGATTGAGCACTTGCCGCCCGGCGCAATTCTTGGCGTGGGTACTGGCTCCACGGCGAATTTTTTTATTGACGAGATCGCCGGCATCAAAGATCGCATCGGCGGTACGGTCGCCAGTTCAGAAGCGACCGCCAGACGACTCGCTGGTCATGGCTTGCGCGTGCTTGATCTCAACGAGATCGACGCCATGGGCATTTACGTCGATGGCGCGGATGAGATCGATGCCAGCATGGCCATGATAAAAGGCGGCGGCGGCGCGCTGACCCGCGAAAAAATAGTTGCCGCGGTGGCGGACACCTTTGTCTGCATCTGCGATGCGTCGAAGCGGGTGGAGACCATGGGCAAGTTTCCGCTGCCGGTGGAAGTCATACCGATGGCCAGTGCCTTCGTCAGCCGGGAGCTGGTCAAACTGGGCGGCGTGCCGAAGCTGCGCGAAGGTATGGTGACCGACAATGGCAACGTGATTCTCGACGTGCATGGCTTTTCGATTACCGATCCGGTCGGCCTCGAGGCACAGATCAACCAGATCGTGGGTGTCGTCACCAATGGTTTGTTCGCGCGGCGCGGCGCTGATGTGTTGTTGCTATCCAGCGCCAACGGAGTACAAAGCTTTTTACGTTGAAATAAATCCTTCACATCCCATTGCTATAGTGTCGGGATTGCAGAAAAAGGTGGTCGCATGAACCAGGAACACATCAGCCGGCAATTCGATGCCGATCTCGAAGGCTTGCGCACAGGCGTTCTGGCAATGGGTGGCCTGGTCGAGCAGCAATTGATTCGCGCCATGGATGGTCTCGAATCGGGCGACATGGCACTCATCGATCAGGTTATTTCTACCGATCGACAGGTCAATCGGCATGAAGTCGAACTCGATGAGGCGTGCAACAACGTCATTGCCCGACGCCAGCCGGCAGCGGTTGATTTGCGCATGATCATGACCGTGGTGAAAACCATTACTGATCTGGAGCGCATCGGCGACGAAGCCAAGAAGATTGCCAAGATGGCGCGTGACATTCATAGCGGCGACATTCGCGTTGTGCCTCGTGTTGATTTGCGCGCCTCGGCGGATATCGCGGTAGCCATGCTGCGCCGCTCGCTCGATGCATTCGCCCGTCTCGACGTCAATGCCTCAGCCGAGGTGGTGCGTCAGGACAAGGAGGTCGATGCCGGCTTCAAGGCGGCAATGCGCCAGCTCATCACTTTCATGATGGAAGATCCGCGCACCATTTCAAGTTCGCTCGATCTGCTGTTCGTCGCTCGATCAATAGAACGTATCGGGGACCACGCGAAGAACATTTCCGAGTATGTGGTCTATCTGGTCAAGGGGCGTGACGTGCGTCACATCGGCCTCGAAGCCATGGAAAAGGAAGTGGCGGGCCAGCCCTGACCTACTATCCCGCCTGGAGCGTCAATTAGCTGGCTGGAGGTACGTAGCCGCCGACCTGATCTGCCCCGTCGCCGAAGAAGTGTTTTTGCACCTGCTCGGCAAGATACTTTCGATGCTGGGCATCGGCCAGGCTCAAGCGATTTTCGTTGATGATCATTGTTTGCAGCTTGATCCATTGCTGCCAGGCTTCCTTCGAGACATTTTCGTAAATCCTCTTGCCCATTTCGCCCGGCATGGGAGGTAGATCGAGACCTTCGGCCTCATGTCCGAGTTTGATGCAATTGACCATGCGTGCCACGGTGTTTCCTTTCGCTGTGTTGGTAAAGACCTGCTCAGTTTACATCGACTTCACCAGGACTTTCGACCGGCGCTGCAAGTTGTAGAGGTCGCGCCGGGCCGTCGGCAGGGCATCAACGCCAGCGGCAACATAGCCACGCTCAATAAACCAGTGCGCGGTGCGGGTGGTCAGGACAAACAGCCGCTGCAGCTTCAGCTTTTTCGCTCGCGCTTCGATGTGGCAGCGCAACTGCTCGCCGTAACCGCTGCGACGGAAATCCGGCATGACGGCAAGGCATGCCAGTTCCGCTGATTTTTCTGTAGAAAATGGATATAGCGCCGCGCAACCGACAATCACTCCGTCATGCTCCACCACCGAAAAGCGGGTGATTTCCATTTCGAGCCGTTCGCGACCCCGTTTGACCAGGGTACCATCGGCTTCCAGCGGCTCGATCAGACCGAGAATGGCGCCCACATCGTCGATGCTCGCATCGCGCAATCTTGCCAACGGCACGCTGGTCATGACGGTGCCGACGCCATCGCGGGTAAAAAACTCCATCAACATCGCACCGTCGGCCTTGCGGTCGAGGAAATGCACGCGACCGACGCCGGCCCGGCAGGCTCGTATTGCGCTGGGCAAGACGCGCACAATTTCCGGCCCTTGTTTAGGCAAATGTCGCGCCACGAGTTTCTGCGCTTCGTCAGCGGTGAGCGCGTCAATCGGTTCCTTTTTGCCACTTATCAGTCCGGGCGCGTCGCACAGATAGATCAACTTGTTCGCCTTGACGGCGACAGCAACCGCCTCGGCCACTTCTTCCCAAGCCAGGTTGAATATCTCACCGGTCGGCGAAGCGCCGATAGGAGTAATCAGCACCAGGTTTTCCTGGATCAGGTCTGCTTCAATTTCATCTGCAATTACTTTTCGCACAGCGCCCGTGTATTGAAAGTCGACACCGTTGACCACGCCAACCGGGCGCGCGGTGATGAAGTTGCCGCCGGTAACCCGCAGGAAGGCGCCGGCCATTGGCGTGTTGGGCAATCCCTGTGAGAGCATGGCCTCAATTTCGATGCGGGTGACGCCCATGGCACGCTTGACACATTCCAGAGCGGCAGCATCGGTGACGCGCAGGCCTTTGTGAAACCTCGGTTTAAGACCGCGTGCGTGCATCTCGGCATCGATCTGCGGGCGCGCTCCGTGCACCAGCACCAAGCGAATGCCCATGCTGTCGAGCAGGGCAATGTCATGAATCAGCGCTTGCGCAGCGCCTGCTTCAAGCACTTCGCCGCCGAACGCGATCACAAAAGTCTGACCGCGAAAGGCATGAATGTAAGGTGCCGCCTGGCGTACCCAAGCGACCAGACGAGCGTCGGTTTCGGGCTGGTTGCTACGGGTTTCCAGAGTCACGGAACAGGTTTTCCTTTCTTTGGTTTGGTCTTCACCGCGTTACGAGATGCTCGCGGCGGAGTTGCCTTGGTAGCGGCTCTTTTTACTGGAGCTGTCTTCGGTCTTGGAGGCTGCGACTTTACGGCAGCTTGCGGTTTGACTTCTGCAAGATTCGGTTCCGGAGTTTTTGTGCTCCGCTTTTTCTTCATGTCGGACTTGGAAGGTTTTTCAGGTTTTGCGACCGGTATCGGTTTGCCTTCAAGCGCCGCCTGTAGCCTTTCGCATATGGTTCGAATGACTTTGACGCGAGCATAGGTTTTGTCATTCGCCTCAACCAGCGTCCATGGCGCGGAACCGGTGCTGGTGCGATCCACCATGTCACAGACAGCTTCGTGATAGGCATCCCATTTTTCGCGGTTGCGCCAGTCCTCTTCGGTGAGTTTGAAGCGTTTGAACTCGATCTTCTCGCGCTCCTTGAAGCGACGCAACTGCTCCTCCTTGCCGACCTGCAGCCAGAACTTGATGACTATTGCGCCGGATTGGGATAACTCGTGCTCGAAGTCGTTGATCTCGGTGTAGGCGCGCAGCCAGTCGGCTTCGGAGCAGAAGCCTTCAACGCGTTCGACCAGTACGCGCCCGTACCAGGACCGGTCGAATATCGTCACGCGGCCGACACGCGGCACATGCCGCCAGAAGCGCCACATATAAGGCTGGGCGCGTTCTTCCTCGGTCGGCGCCGCGATCGGTACGATTTGATAGTCTCGCGCATCCATCGATGCCGTGACTCGGCGGATGGCGCCTCCTTTGCCGGCGGCATCGGAACCCTCGAATACACAGATCACCGACTTTTGTTTGAAGCGGGGATCGCGCACCAGCTCCGAGAGTCGCCCCTGCCATTTGGCGAGCTGATCTCCGTATTGCTGCTTCGTGAGAGTGTGCGAAAGGTTGAGTTCCGAAATCACATCGCGGCCGTCGATATTCGGCTTCACCGGAGGTGCCACCGGTGTCGCCTGCTTGTCCGAGCCGGCCAGGCGTTGGCGAATGGTGTCGAGAATGATCTTGCCAGTGGTCAGCGAACGAAAACGATCATCTTCGCCTTCGACAATGATCCACGGTGCCCAGGGCGTGTTAGTCATGCGCAATACGTGGCCGACCACATCCTGCAACTTGTTATACGTCTTGAGCCGATCCCAGTTCCATTTGGTGACACGCCACGCCGTGCGCGGGTCTTTTTCCAGGGCCTTCAGGCGTCGCTTCTGGCCGTCCTTGGTCAGATGGAACCAGAACTTGAGCACGACCGCACCTTCATTGACCAGCATCGCCTCGAATCGGTTGATCTGGTCGATACGCTGATCCATCGCTGCCTGGGTCATGCCGCCGTCAATGCGATCGTGAATCGGGCTCGAGTACCACGAGCCCGCAAAAATACCGATGCGTCCTTTGGGTGGCAGTGCCCGCCAATAACGCCACATGAATGGGCGTTGGCGTTCTTCGTCGGTGGGTGCGGAGAAGGCGAGCGTGGAAATGAAGCGAGGATCCATCCACTCGTACAGTACGTTGATTGTCTCGCCCTTGCCGGCGCCATCCTGGCCGCTGATAAGGACGATAACCGGAATTTTTCCGTTTTCCCGCAAGTCAAATTGCGCATCAAGCAAAGCGGCGCGCAGTTGCGGTACGGCCTTCTTGTAGGTTGCCTTGTCGATCTTGTGACCGATTTCTGCGGATTCGAACATCACCAGTCTCCCCAAAGTGCCATCATTGCCGCCACAGCGCCAAGTCCGGCGGTTTCGGTGCGCAAAACGCGCGGCCCCAGTCCGATTGGCTGGAAACCTGCAGCACGCGCGGCCAGCAGTTCGCCTTCTTCAAACCCCCCTTCCGGACCCACCAGCAAATAGACAGGTGCGGTAGGTAAAGCCATGTCACGCAGGGATTCGGTAGCTCCCGGCGCACAGACGAACCGTAGCCCATTCTCCTGCGCTGCCATGCCAAGATATTGCGGTAGATCAAGAATTGGGGTTATCAGCGGCACGCGATTGCGCCCGGACTGCTCGCAAGCGGATATCGCGATTTTGCGCCAGTGTTCCACGCGGCGTTGCGCGCGTTCACCGGAGAGCCGGATCACGCTGCGTTTCGCCGTTACCGGCTGGATACTGCCGACGCCCAGCTCGACGGCTTTTTGCACCACCAGATCCATCTTGTCGCTGGAGGGCAGGGCTTGCACCAGCGTAATCGCCAATGGCGGCTCACGATCCGCATCGTCGAATTCGATGAGCGAGGCACGTAGATGTTTGCCTGCCGGATTGAGCTTTGCGCGCCATTGACCACCGCGCCCGTCGAACAGAATCGCCGTGTCACCAGCGCCGAGTCTCAGGACTTTCAAGGCGTGGTGGCTTGCCTCAGTGGCGAGCTCCACCGTGGCGCCAGGATTGAGTGGAATTGGCGAATAGAACCTCGGTATCATGTTGTGATTATCGTCAAAACAAAGTTTCAGTGCAGGCTAACGCCAGAATTATCGGCGTTAAGCGAAGCGGCCGAAACTAATATCGGGAGTTAGCGTATGGCCAGTCTTTCATCACCCGTCTGCGACTTTGGCCGTCCGGCCCTGGATTTCGACCTGCCAGGAGTCGATGGAAAACGTCATACGCTGGCTAGCGCACGTGGTCCCAAAGGTTTGCTTGTAATGTTCATCTGCAATCACTGCCCCTATGTCAAAGCGGTGCTTGATCGCATCCTGCGGGACACGCGGGACCTAGCTGTGCTTGGGATCGGCAGTATCGCCATCATGAGCAACGACCCCAGCGACTACCCGGAGGACTCCTGGCCGAACATGGAAAAAATTGCGCGCGAGCGAGCGTTTCCTTTTCCGTATGTGCTGGACGAATCGCAGGCGGTGGCCAAAGCCTATGGCGCCGTGTGTACGCCGGACTTTTTCGGCTATAACGCCAAGCTGGAACTGCAATACCGCGGCAGACTTGACGAATCGCGCAGGGAGGCGGCAGCTGAGAGCGCGCGCCGGGAATTGTTCGAGGCGATGCAACAGGTGGCGTTGAGCGGAAAGGGTCCGGAGCAGCAGATTCCCAGTATTGGTTGCTCGATCAAGTGGCATTGACCACGGGGACGGAGGAGGGTAAGCCGAGTCCGGGGAGACTTGCCAGGCTGCGCAGGGTTGTGTGGCGCGCACTGCTGAGCTTGGCAATTGTGCTGGCAGGAATTGTTGCGGGAGGACAAATGGGTTTATTCGCGGGCAGTCGCCCGATCGGATTGGGTGTTCATGAAGGCCGCCTCAAACCTGCGCCGCCGACGCTGAATTGCGTTAACAGCCAGAGTGCAGAAGGTTATTCGGTGATTGCGCCCCTCGCCTATAAGGGTGATGGCAAGACAGCCCTGGCGCGGCTCAATGCACTCATATCAAGCAAGGCGGCGGCCAGGGTGGTGGAGACCCGGCCCGACTATCTTTACGCCGAGTTCTCTTCAAAATGGCTGGGTTTCGTGGACGACGTTGAGTTTTATCTCGATGAAACGGCCGGGCTTATCCACGTTCGCTCGGCCTCACGCCTCGGCGGTAGGGATTTCGGGGTAAATCGAAAGCGGATTGAGGCGATCCGTTCCGCCTTTGGTCGGCAGACCTAGGCCGGAGATCTGCAACCACCGCGAGAAGCTAGGCTTTCGATCGTTTCGCGGTGGTTGCAGCGATCGACTCCTGCTTGCCGACCTGTGCTTCTATCAGTCGCGAACCCTCGCTGTCCATGAACAGCACGAAGGCGGATGCAGCAGGCATCAGCCGCTTGTCGGTACGATAGACCAGTCGCCAGTGTCGTATGACAGGTGATCCGGTGATATTCAGTTTTACCAGCCTCCCGACCGAGCGTTCGAGTCCGATGGAGTGCTCTGAAATGAATGACAGACCAAGGCCCGCCATCGCCGCCTGTTTGATGGTCTCGTTGCTGCCCAGTTCCATGATCGAACCGGCAGTCACTCGGTGCTCCTCCAAAAAGCGCTCCAGAGCGCCACGAGTGCCTGAGCCCGGCTCTCGGATCAGCAGTGTTTCCTCGGCCAATCGCTGAGGGTCGACGCGTCTTTTGCCTGCCAGCGGGTGGTCGGGTGCGGCAATGAACACCAACGGATGTTCGGCAAATATTTTCGCCACGGTCTCGAATTCACTTGGCGGAGTGCCCATGATGGCCAGGTCGATGTCGTTGTCCGCAAGATGGCGCACGATGGAACCACGATTATTGACTGTCAGCTGCAACTCGACACCCGGATGCCGGCGTCTGAATTCAGCCAGCAGCGAAGGCGCAAAATACTTGGCAGTGCTGACCACTCCGATCTTCAGGCGGCCGGCTTCAACGCCTTTGAGCGCGGCCAGCGCTTCACCGGCTTCGCGCAACTGCTCGGCGATACGCCGCGCCTGACGTGCCAGTTCTTCACCCGCGGCGGTGAGCCGTACCTTCTTGCCCGTTTGTTCGGTCAGCGGCAGTTCGGCTTGATCTTCCAGTGCCTGTACTTGCATCGAAACGGCCGGTTGGGTCAAATGCAGTTCTTCAGCGGCACGTGAAAATGATAGATGGCGGGCAACCGCCTCGAAGATCTTGAGTTGGCGCAGGGTGACGTTTTTCATGTTGTACTCGCGTTGGAGGAATTGCTTTCCAGAAAGGGTTCAAGCTCGTCAAGCGGTAAGGGGCGCGACAAATAGAATCCCTGAAATTCGTCACAGCCAACGCTTTTGAGCAAGGTGTGTTGTTCCAGTGTCTCAACACCTTCTGCTACTACACTGAGCCCCAGGCTGTGTGCCAGCGCAATCGTCCCCCTGACGATGGCGAAGTCGCTCAAATCATGCGCGATTCCGGCGACAAATGAGCGATCGATTTTCAGGTAGTCGAATGGCAGGGTCTTCAAGTAGGACAAGGATGAATGCCCGGTGCCGAAATCATCAATGGCGAGCCGGCTTCCCATGCCGCGTAGTTCTCCGAGAAGCTTGGCAGCTCTTTCAGGATTTTCCATGGCCATGCTTTCGGTAAGCTCAAATTCCAGAAGATGGTTGGGAAGCGCCGCAGAATCTACTACTCGCGCAATTTGTTCCGGTAGGTCGGTCAGGCGCAATTGCCGTACCGAAAGGTTGACCGCTACCGGCGGTGCCGAACGGCCCGCATCCAGCCATGTGCGTAACTGACGGGTAACGGTTGCTAGCACCCAATCACCAAGACGAATAATCAAATCGCTTTCTTCGGCAATCGCGATGAAATCGCCCGGAAACTGAAGTCCGTGACCCGGCCTGTTCCATCGGATGAGCGCCTCTAAGCCGGTGACTCCGCCATCCCGGTCAAATCGTGGCTGGTAGTGCAGCTCTAACTGGTCTGACTTCAATGCGTTGCGTAACTGTTGCTCTACTTCCAGCCGCTTCATCGCTGTCTGATTCATTTCCGCCGAGAAAAACTGGAAGCTGTTGCGCCCTTGTTCCTTGGCGTGATACATCGCTGTGTCGGCGTATTTCATTACAGTTTCGACGTCACGCCCGTCCTGCGGATAGATGCTGACGCCAATAGATGGCGTGCAATGTACCGTATGGCCTCCCATCTGATAAGGCTGGCTCAATGCCTCCAGAATGCTTCCGGCCACCGTGGCCGCCAATCCAGCCACTTCCAGCGCCGGCAGCACAACGACAAATTCGTCGCCACCCAGGCGAGCGACCGTGTCCGACGACCTTACCGTCTGGCGCAAGCGGCGCGCCACTTCGATCAGAAGCAGATCGCCAACTTGATGTCCGAGCGTGTCGTTGATGGTTTTGAAACGATCAAGATCGAGAAACATGACGGCAACGCTGCGCTGGTTGCGGTTTGCCTCGGCGAGCGACTGCTCCAGCCTTGCCACCAGGGTCATGCGATTTGGTAGCGACGTCAAGGGATCATGGTGAGCGAGATGGTGGATGTGTTCCTCCGCCTGCTTTCTTTCGGTGATATCAGAAAATATTGCCACGTAATGAATTCTGGCAGGGTCCTCACGGTCATGCACGACGTTGACCGTCATCCATTTCGGATAAATCTCGCCGGTTTTGCGCCGATCCCAGATCTCACCTTCCCAAAAATCAGAGGCTTCAAGCGACGCCCACATCCGGCTGAAAAATGCCGCGTCATGCAACTCCGAGCTGAGCAGTTTCGGATCACGCCCCAGTACTTCACGTTCCGAGTAGCCGGTGATTCGGGTAAATGACCGGTTCACCGAAATGATCCGGTTGTCACTATCGCTGATCATGATCGCGACCGGACTGTTGTCGAAGACCTTCTCAGTCAACAGCAGACGTTCTTCGGTTTCCCTGCGCTCGGTAACATCGAAGTCGGCGCCGATCAAACGTAGCACCCAGCCGCTTTCGTCCCGGACCAAATGATTGTGGACTTCCAGATAGCGAACCTTGCCGTCAGGCCGGACAATTCTGTAGGCCAGTTTGACGTCGGTTGCCTTGTTGCGCAGTGATGCGATGGTCTCGTTGACGGTCCGCTCCCGGTCCTCCGGATGAACATAGTCAATCCAATCCGAGAATCGGCCGTCCCGCCCTTCGGAGGACACGCCAAATATTTCGAATACGCGTTCATCCGCCAGCACCGTTTTGCTTTTGGCGTCCCAATCAAAGATTCCCAGCCCCACGGTTTCCAGCGCCAGCGAAAACCGTTCATGCAAATACATCAACTCTCTTTCTGATTGTCGGCGAGCCGTGATGTCCGCATAGATTGTGACGAAGCCTCCGCCCGGCAGTGGCGCTCCGTGAATTTCGAGCACAGCGCCGTTCGGCCGTTCGCGTTCAAATGTGTGCGCTACCGGGTGTCGAGCACGCTCAAGAATATCCAAGACTTTTGCTTCGACGTTCTCGTTGCCATACTCTCCGCGTGATGCGTTGTATCGGACAAAACTCTCAAATGCCGGCTGTGGATCCTTGACCAGAGATTCCGGCATGTCCAATAGTTGCATTGCCATTCGATTCCACGCAATCATTCTAAGATTGCCATCGACCACACTGACTCCCACCGGAATGTTGTCGAGAATGCTCTGCAGAACTTCATTGCTGCGCTGAATCTCCTGCTCGATTCTTCTGCGTTCGGTGATGTCGGTATAGGTAGTGATGAAACCGGCAACTTTTTCATCAACGTGGAACGGTTTTCCAACCACAAGGTGGGTACGACCGCTTGAGCGTTCGCGTTCGAAGGTATGTGACTGAAACTGAAGAGCCAGATTGCGTCGTTTCTGTACGTGTTCCTCCGGATCTCCTGGGCCATAGTCGCCACGACGGGCCGGTACTCGAATCAGATCTTCAAACGAGACACCTTTTGCGACGATTTCTTGTGGTAGTTCGAGCACCTCTACCATTCCCTCATTCCAGACCACCAGCTTGAGTTGATCGTCAAACACACTAATGCCCTGGGGCAGGCTACTCAGAATGTTCTCGAGCAACGCGGATTGGCGGCGCAGTTCCGCTTCCACAGCAGTTCTAGCCTCGATTTCCTTTTCCAGCCGGGCATTGGTCTTCGACATTTCCTTCATGCGAACGTGTTGTTCGCTGAGCAGCGACTCCAGCTTGTGATACATCAGACCGATCTGCGTCAATACCAGTGCGACCATCGCCGCGAAGGTGGTCAGAGCCGCAATCCAGCTGAAAGGATTGGTAACGAACTCTTGTACGTCGTAGGAAAAAGTCAACAGCCCGGTGAGAACCAAACCCGAAACCGTCAGCATTACCAATCCGGAAGCAAAAGCTGCGATAAGGCCACCGCGTGGTCCATAGAAGGAGGCAGCGACAATGCACAGCGCCAAATACACCGGTACCGAGTTGCCGATAAATCCATAAATGAAATAGCCGAATGATCCGGCCAGGAACAGCGCACCCAATAGAATCTGCGCCAGCCATTGGGCACCGATACGGTGGCGCAACAAGAAGATGGCCAGAAATGCTGTGTAAAGGGCGCTATGCGGGATGCTGAGTGGATTACCGAGGCTCAGGTTGCGCGACATGTTGCCCACCATCAGAATCGTGGCGGCAATCATCGCGGTGGTATAGGTGGCCATGACCACCTCTTGCCGAACCAACTGCACCGCTTTCGATACGTCGCTGGAAACCGCTGCCATGCTCCCCCCAATTTCGGCGATGCCTTGCGACTCGTCGTTTTTTGACAATGTTATCACTGCCATAAGAAACCATGACTGTTACTTATGGGTGTTTGGAGGCTATGCTGACGGCCATGCTTGAAGCCCTGATATTTGATGTCGACGGCACGCTGGCGGATACCGAGCGAGATGGTCATCGTCTTGCGTTTAACGCAGCTTTTGCCGAAAACGGCTTGCCGTGGTCATGGGACGAGTCGCTTTACGGCGAGCTCCTTGCCGTCACCGGCGGCAAGGAACGGATACGCTTCTTTGCCGAGCAACACGATCCTGGCTTTCTGTTGCAAACAGAAGTCGATTCGGCAATCAAGAGTCTGCACGCGGCGAAGACCCGGCACTACCTTGCGTTGCTTGAGGCGGGCGGTATTCCCATGTTGCCAGGTGTGGTTCGTCTGATAAACGAAGCGCGCGTCGCCGGAATCCGACTGGCAATCGCCACCACCACGACACCGGAAAACGTGACCACTTTGCTCAGGGCCAGCCTGGCTCCGGAGGCTTTATCCTGGTTCGAAGTAATCGGCGCTGGCGATGTAGTGCCGGCCAAGAAACCTGCTCCGGATATTTATCTTTGGGTGTTGGATCAGCTCGGCCTGCCGGCAAACGTCTGCCTTGCGCTGGAGGATTCTGCAAACGGGCTCAAAGCCAGCCTTGGTGCCGGGTTGCCGACACTGATCACCGAAAGCGAGTACACGCACGGGCATGATTTTTCGGGTGCACTTGCCGTGCTTTCAGATCTCGGCGAGCCTGGTGCGCCCAGCGTCGTTCATGCCGGAAGTATGCATGGCAAGGCTCTGGTTGATCTTGAGTTGCTGAGAATCTGGCATCAGCGTGCTTTCGATAAGAACTGATGCTAATAATAAAAAATCGTGACTTGTCCTTATGGATTCTGCTGACTATCATCCGTATCCATAGTGTCACCGAATGTCATACTTAACCAAGCCCTGAAAGAGGAGATTTAGATGGACCAATCGAACCGCTATGCCGCGCTTCACCTGAAGGAAGAAGACCTGATCAAGGGCGGTGGTCACATTCTGGTTGCCTACAAGATGAAGCCCAAGGCCGGTTACGGCTACCTGGAGGCTGCGGCTCACTTTGCCGCCGAATCCTCGACCGGCACTAACGTCGAAGTCAGCACCACGGACGATTTCACCAAGGGTGTTGATGCGCTGGTGTATTACATCGACGAAGCCACCGAAGACATGCGAATTGCCTACCCGCTCGACTTGTTCGATCGCAATATGACCGACGGACGGATGATGATTGTGTCCTTCCTGACGCTGGCGATTGGCAACAATCAGGGAATGGGCGACATCGAACACGGCAAGATCCATGATATCTATTTCCCCGAGCGCGCAATCCAGTTGTTCGACGGCCCCTCCAAGGACATCTCGGACATGTGGCGCATTCTTGGTCGTCCTATCAAGGACGGAGGCTATATCGCCGGCACCATCATCAAGCCCAAACTTGGTTTGCGCCCCGAGCCGTTTGCGGCTGCTGCCTACCAGTTCTGGTTGGGCGGAGATTTCATCAAGAACGACGAGCCGCAGGGAAATCAGGTGTTTTGTCCCGCAAAAAAGGTGTATCCGTTGGTGTATGACGCGATGAAGCGCGCCATGGATGAGACCGGTCAGGCCAAGATTTTTTCGGCCAACATCACTGCCGACGATCACTACGAAATGTTGCATCGCGCCGATTTCATTCTTGAAACTTTTGGCCCGGATGCAGACAAGGTGGCCTTCCTGGTCGATGGATTCGTCGGCGGCCCCGGGATGATCACGACTGCGCGTCGGCAGTATCCGAACCAGTATCTGCATTACCACCGTGCCGGCCACGGCATGATCACCTCACCGTCAGCCAAGCGCGGCTACACTGCTTTTGTGCTGGCTAAAATTGCCCGTTTGCAAGGCGCTTCCGGCATCCACGTTGGCACCATGGGCTATGGCAAGATGGAAGGCGACCAATCGGACAAGCTGATCGCCTACATGATCGAGCGCGACGAGTGTCAGGGTCCGGTGTATTTCCAGAAGTGGTACGGCATGAAGCCGACCACCCCGATCATTTCCGGCGGCATGAATGCGCTGCGTTTGCCCGGCTTCTTCGAGAATCTGGGCCACGGCAACGTGATCAACACTTCGGGGGGCGGCTCTTACGGCCACATTGACAGCCCGGCGGCTGGGGCAATTTCCTTGCGCCAGTCCTACGAGTGCTGGAAGTCGGGAGCCGATCCCATCGAGTTCGCCAAGAGCCACAAGGAATTCGCCCGAGCGTTCGAATCCTTTCCGGGCGATGCCGACAAGATATTCCCTGGCTGGCGCGAAAAACTCGGCGTGCATAAGTAAGCGGGGCTCTGGTTGAAACAGCCCCGCTGCGGCGGGGTTTTTTGGATGCGCATACTTGACTGAATCGATCGGATAAAGCCATGTCGAACAAGGATCAATATCTTGTCAGGGCAGAACCCTTCTATCGGGCCCAGGGTCGGGAAGTGGAGCTGTATGAGGCGGCCTACGCCGCCCGTTTGCCGGTGATGCTCAAGGGCCCCACCGGTTGCGGCAAGTCGCGCTTCGTCGAATACATGGCCTGGAAGTTGAACAAGCCGCTGATTACCGTGGCCTGCAATGAGGACATGACGGCCTCCGATCTGGTTGGCCGCTATCTGCTTGACGCCAACGGTACGCGCTGGCTCGATGGTCCGCTGACCATCGCGGCGCGTCTGGGTGCTATCTGCTATCTCGACGAAATCGTGGAAGCACGCCAGGACACGACCGTGGTGATTCACCCACTGACCGATCACCGTCGAGTGTTGCCGCTGGACAAAAAGGGTGAATTGATCGAGGCGCATCCCGATTTCCAGCTGGTGATTTCCTACAACCCCGGCTATCAGTCCTTGATGAAGGATCTCAAGCAATCGACCAAGCAGCGCTTCACCGCCTTCGATTTCGATTACCCGGAAGCCGCGCTGGAAACGCAGATCGTGGTGACGGAATCCGGCGTCGATGCCGAATTGGCAGCAACACTGGTGAAAATAGCCCAGACCGCGCGCAACCTGAAGGGCCACGGTCTTGATGAGGGCATATCGACCCGTCTGGTGGTCTATGCGGCAACCCTGATCGGGCGCGGCGTCGCGCCACAGGATGCCTGTCGCATGGCCATGGTGCGGCCGATCACGGACGATGCCGACATCCGGGCGACGCTCGATCATGCTGTCGATGCGAGTTTTCCGTGAAAGTCGGCGATGGCGATACGGCGCTAATTGGCCGTAAGCGACCTTAGCGGGCGATCAGGCGATGGTCACGGGTGTGCGACAAGTGCAGGATGCACGCAGTCGCAGTTACGCGCATCCGCAGGTGCAGACTGCGTGGCTGGAGTTGGACTGTGGTTTTCCCGCTGTTGCCGATGTTTTTGAAGAATGCATCGACACCGCACTCGCCAGTTTCGACGCGGCGCAACTCGATGCCTATCTAGAGGCGGCCCGCTTCATCGGCAAGCTTGGCCGCGGTCCCGAACCGCTGCTGGCATTCCTTGAGGAGTGGCCGGCGGTGGTTGCTGCGGCCAGTGGCGATCAGGAACCCCTGTTGCCGCAGGTGATGGGTGCCATTCGCGCCATGCAGAAGTCGCCCAACAGCAAGGCCATTACACCCTTCCTGCAAACCCTGGCCGCCATCGCGCGGCGGCTGCAATCGGCCGAGCAGATCGAGCTCTACATCGACATTGCCCTGAATCTGATGCAGCGCACTTCAGGATCGATCCATGGGCATCACACCACCTTTCCCAGCCCGGGTCTGCCGCATTTTTTTGATCAGGCACCGCGCTTGCTGGATCTGTTGTCCACGGCCGGCCTGAGAAACTGGACGGACTACGGCATTCGCAATTACGCCAGCCATCCGGAACGGCAGGAGGACTATTTTCGCCTTGATTCCGCGGACAGTCGCGCGGTGGTGCAGCGTGAACGTCATGGCACGCTTTTCGTCGACGTTGAACGCCCGCTCGATCTTTACCTGAGGGCGCTTTGGCGCGACAGCGAACAATTGGTGCCGTACTCGACCGCCTTCGACGAATTGCGCAAGCCGATTCCCTACTACGACAGGCTCGGCATGCGTGTGCCGGACGTGTATGACGATGCACACGGTCCCGCCGGATTGGTCAGCGGCCTGGATCGCTACCGCGCGGTGCTTGCGCACATGGTCGGGCATCGCCGCTGGAGCGGTCAGATCATCGCCGACAACTACAGTCCCTTCCAGCGCATGGCGGTAGAGTTCTTCGAGGACTGCCGCATCGAGACCCTGCTGATGCGTGAATATCCCGGGTTGCGGCGTGTTTTTTTGGCACTGCACCCTTTACCCGGCGAGACCGAGTGCGATCCGGAAACCACCTCCTGCCTGCGCCACCGCCTGGCCATGTTGTCCTACGCCTTGCTCGACCCAAAGCACCCCTACACGAACCCGCAGCTGCTTGAATTCGTCGCGCGTTTTCACGAGGCGCTGGGGGACGGCGTCTCAAGTACGCGCGAGATGGCAGATCTGGCACTCTCCTACGTGGCCCGCACACGGCGCCAGAGCGACCAGTTCGCCAAGGTTCATTTCGACAACACGGTCATCGACTACCGCGACGACAACCGCCACCTGTGGCAGTACATCGAGGACAGCGACGATGAAGAGTTTTTCGATGATCCCGACAAGCAAAACAGGAAGCCGGCCGAATCCCAATCCCTGCCACCGCGCCGCTATCCGGAGTGGGACGCAGCCAGCCAGACCTATCGTCCCGACTGGGCCAGCGTCTACGAGGCCCTGCATCCCTCGGGCAATGCTGCGGACATCGACCGTCTGCTGGATAAGCATGCGGTACTTGCCAAACGGCTCAAACGTCTGCTCGATCTGCTCAAACCGCAGGACAAAGTGCGCATCCGCTATCAGGAAGAGGGCAGCGATCTCGACCTTGATGTCGCGATCAGTTCCCTGATCGACTACAAAAGCGGCGTTGCGCCGGACCCGCGCATCAACATGAGCCATCGCACTGATGGCCGCAACATCGACGTCCTGCTGTTGCTCGACTTGTCGGAATCGCTGAACCAGAAAGTTCCCGAAGGGACGCATCGCGCTGGCGATGGCGGTACGGCGGGGCAGACCGTATTGGAACTCAGCCAGGAAGCCGTGTCCTTGCTGGCCTGGGCCATTGATTGCCTCGGCGACCCGTTTGCCATCGCCGGCTTCCATTCCAACACCCGCCACGAAGTGCGCTACCAGCATATCAAGGGCTTTTCCGAGCGGTGGGACGACGGGGTCAAAGCACGTCTGGCAGCCATGCAAGCCGGTTGGTCAACCCGCATGGGCGCCGCCCTGCGCCACGCCGGCCATTATTTGTCCGCGCGCAAGGCCGACAAGAAAATCCTGCTGCTGCTGACCGATGGCGAACCCGCCGATGTTGATGTCACCGACCCGGGCCATTTGCGGGAAGACGCCAGGAAGGCCGTTGAGGAACTGGCTGCAAAAGGTGTCACGGCCTTCTGCCTGAGCCTCGATCCCAAAGCCGATGATTACGTGCGCGACATTTTTGGCAAGCGTTGGCGCGTTCTCGATCGCATTGAGCGTTTGCCCGAGACACTACCAACCTTGTATATGGAATTGACCCGATAGGCTCTTGCTGCCGACATCGGGGGTTCTTGTTCGGCAGCCCAAATCCGGCAACAGGAACCTTCAAACAGTGAGCTTATTTGATGGATAAGAAAAAGTGAATGGTGCTTATAGGTCGATCCGTTTACATTGGCCGTAAACAAGCATGACTTACCGTACTTCCGCTGTACGGCGGATTGGTTAAGTGCAAAATTTATCGGGACTTGCGCCAGCCGAATCACGTTCAGGGCAGCGACCACAAAGACAACATTCCAGGGGGTGGGACACATGCAACACGGACGCATCACGCTGACGCGCTATACCATTGAGGAAGAACACAAACATCCGGGTGCCTCTGGCGAGTTCTCCGGCCTGCTCAATTCGCTGGCTACGGCAATCAAAATCATTTCCAACCAGGTGAACAAAGGGGCGTTGGCTGGCGCATTGGGCAATGCTGGCGGTGACGATGTCACAGTCAATGTTCAGGGCGAGGTGCAGAAGACCCTGGATGTACTGAGCAACGAGGTCATGCTCCAGGAGAATCAGTGGAATGGACATCTGGCCGGGATGGCTTCCGAGGAAATGGAAGGCGTCTACACCATTCCAGAATCTTGCCGGCGAGGCAAGTATCTGCTGGTCTTTGATCCCCTGGACGGCAGCTCGAATATCGACGTTAACCTGACGGTGGGGACGGTATTTTCCATCCTGCGTGCTCCGAATCCGGGCAACAACGCCAGCCTCGAGGATTTCCTGCAACCGGGTACCGAACAGGTCTGCGCTGGCCTGGCACTGTATGGACCTTCGACCATGCTGGTGTTGACCACTGGCGACGGGGTTGACGGCTTTACGCTGGATCGGGATATCGGAGCTTTTATCCTGACGCATCCACACATGCGAATTCCCGAGGACGCCCGGGAATTTGCCATCAATGCGTCCAACGAGCGCTTCTGGGAACCCCCGGTGAAGCGCTACGTGGCTGAATGCCTGGCAGGCAAGACCGGCCCCAGAGCAAAGGATTTCAACATGCGCTGGGTCGCATCTTTGGTGGCGGAAACGTTCCGTATCCTGACGCGCGGTGGTATTTTCATGTACCCGAAAGATAACAAGGATCCGACCAGACCCGGCCGTTTGCGGCTGATGTATGAAGCCAATCCCATTGCTTTCCTGATCGAACAGGCGGGCGGAGTTGCGACCACCGGTCGTGAGCGGGTTATGGAAGTACTTCCGACGGATTTGCATCAGCGCGTGCCGCTTATCTTCGGTTCCAAAAACGAAGTCGACCGCGTCTCCGGATATCACGAGGAATATGTCAGCGGCAAGGAGCCGGATAACTTCGATTCGCCCTTGTTCTCAACCCGTTCCCTATTCAGGACTCAATAATCCCAGGAGATTCGAATGTCGGTCAAGCACCCAATTGTTGCCATTACCGGTTCTTCCGGCGCCGGTACATCCACCGTCACCAAGTCATTCGACCTGGTGTTTCGCCGCGAAAAGCTCAAAGCTGCCGTTGTCGAGGGCGATTCCTTTCATCGCTTTGACCGCAAGTCAATGAAGGTTGCTGCGGAAGAGGCAAGATTGCAGGGCAACAACCACTTCAGCCACTTCGGTCCTGAAGCCAATCTGCTTGAGGAATTGGCCGATCTGTTCAAGACCTATGGCGAAACCGGAACTGGCAAGCTGCGCAAGTACCTGCACAATGCTGACGAAGCAGCACCCTACGGTCAGGAGTCGGGGGAATTCACGCCTTGGGAGGATATTGCCGGCGATACCGACCTGATGTTCTACGAAGGCTTGCATGGGGCTGCGGTGACCGATACGATCAACGTTGCACAACATGCCGACCTGCTGGTGGGCGTGGTGCCAACGGTGAATCTGGAGTGGATCCAGAAACTGCATCGCGACAAGAGCCAGCGCGGCTATTCCACCGAGGCCGTGGTGGATACCATCCTGCGCCGTATGCCGGATTACATTAATTACATCACGCCTCAGTTCTCGCGCACCCACGTGAATTTCCAGCGGGTGCCGACAGTCGATACGTCCAACCCTTTTATTGCCCGTGATATTCCGACTGCGGACGAGAGCTTTGTCGTGATCCGCTTTGCCAATCCCAAAGGCATCGATTTTCCCTACTTGCTGTCGATGGTCCAGGGGTCGTTCATGTCGCGACCCAACATCATCGTGGTGCCGGGCGGAAAGATGGAACTGGCGATGCAACTGATTTTCACACCTCTTATTTTGCGCATGATGGAGAACCGCAAGCGAGTCTGACCATCAGGAAATCAAGTACCTAGCTGTCAACCTAGCGCGATCCACCCGGTTTCGCCGATAATACCGGGCTACCCAGACGGAACCCACCCCGTCATTAGACTATTGATGCCGCCATGACAAATCAGTCGACTGTTTCTGCAACTGCTGCCCCTGTGGGCTCCACGCTTTCCAACGCCATTCGCGCTCTCGCCATGGACGCGGTGCAAAAAGCCAATTCAGGCCACCCGGGCGCGCCCATGGGTATGGCGGAAATCGCTGAGGTTCTCTGGAACAAACACCTGCGCCATAGTCCGCTCAATCCTCATTGGGCCGATCGCGACCGCTTCGTGCTCTCCAATGGTCACGGCTCGATGCTGATTTACGCGCTGCTGCACCTAACCGGCTACGATTTGTCGATTGAAGATCTGAAGCAGTTTCGCCAGTTGCACAGCAAGACACCGGGTCATCCCGAGTTCGGCTACACCGCGGGCGTGGAAACAACGACCGGTCCGCTCGGCCAGGGCATCACGAACGCCGTAGGCATGGCGATGTCCGAAAAACTTTTGGCCAATGAATTCAATCGTCCCGGTCATGAAATTGTCGATCACCGAACCTATGTCTTTCTGGGCGACGGTTGCCTGATGGAGGGCATCTCGCACGAAGCGTGTTCGCTTGCAGGGACCTGGGGCCTAAGCAAACTGACCGCGTTCTGGGACGACAACGGCATTTCCATTGACGGTCATGTTGAAGGCTGGTTCACTGACAATACGCCGGAGCGCTTCAGTGCGTACGGCTGGCAGGTGATCCGCAATATCGACGGCCACAATCCGGGTGCCATCGACGCTGCCATTCGGGAGGCCAAGGACGACACGACGCGGCCAACCCTGATCTGTTGCAAGACGGTGATCGGCTTGGGTTCGCCCAACAAGGCCGGCACACACGATGTGCATGGAGCGGCATTGGGTGAAGCAGAAGTTGCCGCCGCGAGATTGCATATGGGCTGGACTCCGGGACCCTTCGAGATTCCTCAGGAAGTTTATGCAGGCTGGGACGCGAAGAAGAAAGGTAGCGCACTGGAGGGCGACTGGAACCAGAAATTTGAAGCCTATGCCAAAGCCTATCCGGCCGAAGCGGAAGAATTCAAGCGCCGCATGGCCAATGAACTGCCAGCCAACTGGACTGAAGTCGCGAAGAACGCGGTCGCCGGCGCAAATGCCAAGGCCGAAACGGTTGCCACGCGCAAGGCTTCGCAGATCGCCATCAATGCCCTGGCCCCTGCACTGCCTGAGTTCGTCGGCGGCTCGGCCGATCTGACTGGCTCCAACTTGACCAACTGGACCGGTTGTCAGCCTGTCTCCGGCAGGATTCCCGGCAACTACATTTCGTATGGCGTGCGCGAATTCGGCATGGCGGCAATCATGAATGGCATGGCGCTGCACGGCGGGATTCTGCCCTTTGGCGGTACCTTCCTGATGTTTTCGGAATATGCGCGCAACGCACTGCGCATGGCCGCGCTGATGAAGCAGCGCGTGATTTTTGTGTTCACTCACGATTCCATCGGCCTCGGCGAGGATGGCCCGACTCACCAGCCGGTAGAGCAGACAGCGACACTGCGCATGATTCCCAACATGGATGTCTGGCGTCCGTGTGACACTGTCGAAACCATGGTGGCCTGGACTTCAGGTGTGGAGAAACTCACGGGTCCAACCTCGCTTTGCCTGTCGCGCCAGAATCTGCCTTTTGTTCAGCGTGACGATGCGACAATCGCCAACATTAAGAAGGGTGGCTACGTCATTTCCGAGGCCAAGAACGGCAAACCCAAGGCCATCATTATCGCCACCGGCTCCGAGGTGGATCTTGCGCTCAAGGCGCAGGCGGCGATGGCGGCGGAAATCCCGGTGCGGGTTGTCTCCATGCCTTGCACCAGCGCCTTTGACCGTCAGGACGCCGCCTACCGGGATTCAGTATTGCTTCAGGGCGTACCCAGGATCGCGATCGAAGCCGGGGTTACCGACGGCTGGCACAAGTACGCAGGCGCAGTGGATGGAGGCAGGGGTGCTGTCATCGGTCTCAACCGCTTCGGCGAGTCAGCCCCCGCAGGGGCTTTATTCAAGGAATTCGACTTTACGGTGGGCAATGTCGTGAAGACGGTCGAGAAATTTATCTAATCACAGCAAGGAGTTAATTCACATGACTATCAAGGTTGGCATCAACGGCTTCGGCCGCATCGGACGCATGGCTTTTCGCGCCATCGCCAAGGATTTTCCAGAGATCGAAGTCGTTGCCATCAACGACCTGCTCGAACCCGACTACCTTGCCTACATGCTGAAATACGACTCCGTGCATGGCAACTTCAAGGGTGACATTGCGGTCGACGGCAGTACCCTGATCGTCAATGGCAAGAAGATTCGCCTGACGGCGGAAAAAGATCCCGCCAACCTGAAATGGGGCGAGGCCGGCGCTGAGATCATCATCGAGTCGACCGGTTTCTTTCTCACCAAGGAAACGTGCCAGAAACATCTCGATGCCGGCGCCAAGAAAGTGGTTCAGTCGGCCCCGTGCAAGGACGACACGCCGATGTTCGTCTATGGCGTAAATCATGAGAAGTATGCGGGCGAGGCGATTGTCTCTGCCGCATCGTGTACCACCAACTGCCTGGCGCCCGTGGCCAAAGTGCTGCACGACACATGGGGCATCAAGCGCGGCCTGATGACCACGGTGCATGCCGCCACCGCCACTCAGAAAACTGTCGATGGCCCGTCCAACAAGGATTGGCGTGGTGGTCGCGGGATTCTGGAAAACATTATTCCATCCTCGACAGGTGCTGCCAAGGCCGTCGGTGTAGTGATTCCCGAACTCAACAAGAAGCTGACGGGCATGTCTTTCCGGGTGCCGACTTCTGATGTTTCGGTGGTCGATCTGACCGTGGAGTTGATCAAGGAAGCGTCCTACAAGGACATTTGCGCGGCGATGAAGGTAGCCTCTGAAGGCGCGATGAAGGGTGTTCTGGGCTATACCGAAGAGAAAGTGGTCGCCACTGATTTCCGTGGCAGTTCACTGCCCTCGACGTTCGACGCCGAAGCCGGCATTGCGCTGGATTCGACCTTCGTCAAGGTCGTTGCCTGGTATGACAACGAGTACGGGTATACCTGCAATATGCTGCGTTTTCTCAAACACGTCGCCAAGTAGTTGCATTCACCACGGCGGGCACGGCGACACGGCGGAAAGCCATGTCTTTCAATTTTTACCGTGTCGCCGTGCCCGCCGTGGTTAAAGGATTTTTCCGATGACATTCAAACGAATTTCCGATTTCGAGCTTAAAGGCAAGCGCGTCTTCATTCGTGCCGACTTGAACGTGCCAGTCAAGGATGGCAAGGTGACCTCCGATGCCCGTATCACGGCCTCCATGCCGACCATCGAGCACTGCCTGAAAGCCGGGGCTCGCGTAATGGTGACTTCGCACCTTGGCCGTCCGGAAGAGGGCTTGTACGCCGAGGAAAACTCGCTCAAACCGGTGGCTGATGTCATGGCCAGGCAGCTTGGAAAACCGGTACGCGTGATCCGAGACTGGGTCGACGGTGGCTCATGGGTCAATGAGGTTGCCGACGGCGAGGTGGTGCTGCTTGAAAATTGCCGCTTCAACAAAGGCGAGAAGAAAAATCTTGAAGCGACAGCCCGCAAATACGCTGCTCTTTGTGACATTTTCGTGATGGATGCTTTCGGCACCGCGCATCGCGCCGAGGCCTCGACCTACGGAATTGCGCAGTTCGCTCCCGCGGCCTGTGCCGGTCTGCTGGTCGCCGGAGAGCTTGAAGCACTGACAAAAGCCCTTGGCAATCCTGCGCGGCCCATGGTGGCCATTGTCGGCGGCTCAAAGGTTTCGACCAAGCTGACCGTGCTTGAGTCGCTTTCCGAGAAAGTCGATCAGATGGTAGTTGGAGGCGGCATTGCCAACACCTTCCTTAAAGCTACAGGCAATAACGTCGGCAAGTCGCTGTGTGAGGACGACCTGGTACCGACTGCCCAGGCGCTAATAAAAAAAATGACGGCGCGCGGCGCCACCATTCCTATCGCCATCGATGTGGTCTGCGGCAAGAAGTTCGACGCAGCGGAACCTGCAGTGGCAAAGGATGCCAGTGCGGTAGCGGACGACGACATGATTTTCGACATCGGCCCGAAGTCGGCGCAGGAGTTGGTCGACATCATCATGAAGGCTGGCACGGTGGTCTGGAATGGCCCGGTCGGTGTGTTCGAGTTCGACCAGTTCGGCGAAGGCACCAAGGCCATAGCCATGGCCATCGCCAATACCAAGGCCTTTACACTGGCAGGCGGTGGCGACACCATCGCTGCGATCCAGAAGTACGACATCTACGACAAGGTTTCCTACATTTCCACCGCAGGGGGTGCCTTTCTTGAATTCCTGGAGGGTAAGAAACTGCCCGCCGTGGATATCCTGGAGCAGCGCGCCAAGGGCTGATACCGGATGAAACCATGACCGCCAAGCGTTCGACAAAGATAGTGGCTACCCTGGGGCCTTCCTCCAGCAGCCCGGAACAATTGGCTGCGCTGGTCGCCGCAGGGATTGACGTGGTCCGACTGAATTTTTCGCATGGCACTGCGGAAGACCACCAAAAGCGCATCGACGTTCTTCGCGATGCCGCACACAAGGCAGGCCGCACGGTAGGCGTGATGGCCGACCTGCAGGGGCCAAAGATCCGGATTGGAAAATTCGCGGCCGGACCCGTTGAACTCAAGGCGGGGCAGAAATTCATCCTTGATGCGAAGTGCAAGCTCGGCGATGAAGAGCGTGTCGGCCTCGACTACCCCGAACTGGTTGAAGATGTTGTTGCCGGTGATGTGCTGCTGCTGGATGATGGGCGCACGGTATTTGATGTCGAGCGCATCGAGGGTAGTGAAATTCACTGTCGCAACCGGCATGATGGCGAGCTGTCCAATAACAAGGGCATTAACAAGCAAGGCGGTGGACTTTCCGCGCCGGCACTGACACCCAAAGACATGGTGGATATCAAGACTGCCGCTTTGCTCAATGTCGATTACGTGGCGGTATCCTTTCCCAAGTCGGGTTCGGACATGCGCCAGGCACGCCAGTTGCTGCGTGATGCCGGATCGGACGCCCTGGTGATCGCCAAGATCGAGCGCGTCGAGGCAGTGGAAAACCTTGAAGAGATTCTGCACGCCACCGATGGCATCATGGTGGCGCGCGGCGATCTTGCCGTTGAAGTCGGTGATGCGGCAGTTCCGGCGCTGCAAAAACGCATGATTCGCATGGCCCGCGAGCACAACCGATTTGTCATTACGGCCACGCAAATGATGGAGTCGATGATCACCAGCCCGGTGCCGACTCGTGCCGAAGTTTCGGACGTTGCCAACGCCGTTCTCGACGGTACCGACGCCGTAATGCTGTCGGCCGAGACTGCCGCAGGCGCCTATCCGGTAAAGTCGGTGGAAGCCATGGTGAGGGTCTGCGTGGCGGCTGAGAACTCACAAACTGTCTCGCTCGATTCGCATTTTCTCGATCAGGTGTTCACCCGTATCGACCAGTCGATATCGATGGCTGCCATATTCACTGCCTTCCACCTGAAAGTGAAGGCCATTGCCACCTTGACCGAATCCGGTTCGACGACGCTCTGGATGAGTCGGGTCAATTGCGGTGTGCCAATTTATGCGCTGACACCGCGTATCCGTACTCGATACCGGGTCAGTATTTATCGCGATGTTTATCCGCTGTTGACCGAATATGTCGCCACGGATCGCGATGAGTTGCTGTGGCAAGCCGAGGAAATTCTGATTGCCGCCGGAGCGGTGGAGCCAGGCGATTTGATCGTGCTGACGATTGGCGAGCCGATCGGCCAGGCTGGCGGCACCAATACCATGAAGCTTGTGAAGGTAGGCGAACACCGCCCGCCAAAGTTTGCGCCAAGATAACCCAAGGAGATAGCCATGCCTCTAGTATCCATGCGTCAATTGCTCGACCACGCTGCCGAAAACGGTTACGGCCTGCCGGCCTTCAACGTAAATAACCTGGAGCAGATCCAAGCCATCATGGAAGCGGCTCAGGAGACCAATAGTCCGGTCATCATGCAAGGCTCGGCCGGCGCCCGCAAATATGCCGGCGAACCTTATCTGCGCCATTTGATCGAAGCTGCGATCGAGACTCATCCCGAGATCCCGATCGTCATGCACCAGGACCACGGTGCCAGCCCGTCGATCTGCATCCAGTCGATGCGCTCGGGTTTTTCCAGCGTGATGATGGACGGCTCACTGGAGGAAGACGCGAAGACACCGGCCAGTTTTGAATACAACGCCCGGGTCAGCAAGCATGTGGTCGATATCGCCCACGCCATCGGCGTTTCGGTTGAGGGCGAATTGGGTTGTCTTGGTTCGCTGGAAACCGGCATGGGCGAAAAGGAAGACGGCCATGGTGCGGAAGGCGCCTTGTCGGAAGATCAGTTGCTCACCGATCCGAACGAAGCAGCCGAATTCGTCAAGGCCACCGGAGTCGATGCGCTGGCAATCGCCATCGGCACGTCGCATGGCGCCTACAAATTCACCCGGCCGCCCACCGGAGCCGTGTTGCGTATCGACCGCATCAAGGAAATACATGCTCGTATTCCCAATACCCACCTGGTGATGCACGGTTCCTCATCGGTGCCGCAGGATTGGCTCAAGATCATCAATCAGTATGGCGGCACCATGGGCGAAACCTACGGAGTACCGGTTGAAGAGATTGTCGAGGGCATCAAGCACGGCGTGCGCAAAATCAACATCGATACCGATCTGCGCATGGCATCGACCGGAGCGATCCGTAAATACCTGGCGGAGAACACCAAGGATTTTGATCCGCGCAAGTATCTGGCTGCTGCGCGCAAGGCCATGAAGGAGATCTGCGTGGCGCGCTACCAGGCCTTCGGCTGTGCCGGCCAGGCCAGCAAGATCAAGCCGGTTTCAATGGAAACCATGGCCCAGCGCTACAAAAAGGGTGAGCTGACTGCGATCGTGAAGTAAGCGGCAAATTGCGGTAAAGTTCTCGGCCGTTGGAGCGTTCCAGCGGCCTTTTTTTGGGCTTTCGATGAACATTCAGTCCCACACTTTTGATCGGCTGAGAAAGTTTTTCAGCAACGGCCTCGACATTGTCGAGTATGCCGGACTGCTGGTGATTGCCTGCGCCACAGCAGTCGCGATATACCAGGAGGCGATGGTGATGATTGCCTCGCACCGGGTGGCGCTCGCCGATCTGCTATTGATGTTTCTTTACCTTGAAGTGCTGGCAATGATTGGACAGTATTTCAAGTCTGGGCAACTTCCAGTGCGTTTTCCGCTCTACATCGGTATGGTCGCACTGGCCCGCTACCTGATACTGGATCTCAAGGACATGAGTGAGTGGCGCGTACTGGCGGTCGCCAGCGCAATACTGCTGTTGACTGTTGCCGTACTGATCATCCGTTACGGTCACGTACGTTTTCCCTATCGCGAGGACGCCGAAAAAAATCCCGGCAAAGCCTACGTTCGCGAATGAATCTTTAGCTTAGAGTCATATCCATGCCCATTTCCACACCTTTGTTGTTTGAATCCTCCATCAAGAGCCTTCCGTTGTTGGGTCGTGGCAAGGTACGAGACATCTATGCGGTGGGCGAGGACAAGCTGCTGATCGTCACCACCGACCGGCTTTCTGCTTTTGATGTGATACTGCCCGATCCGATACCGGGCAAGGGGGCCGTTCTCACGGCGGTGGCCAACTTCTGGTTTGGCAAGCTCTCTTATGTAGTCCCCAATCAGCTGACAGGTATTGATCCGGAGAGCGTCGTCACCGGGACCGAGGAAAAGGCCCAGGTGCGGGGGCGCTCGCTGGTGGTCAAGCGTCTGAAACCACTGCCGATCGAGGCCGTTGCGCGTGGCTATCTGATTGGTTCGGGCTGGAAGGACTATCAGGCGACGGGTGCTGTATGCGGCATCGCGCTGCCAGCAGGACTGCAAATGGCGCAGCAACTGCCGGAACCGATATTTACCCCGGCGACCAAGGCTGAGATGGGCGACCACGATGAAAACATCGACTACGCCACGGTAGAGAAAATGATTGGTGCCGATCTGGCAAAAACAGTCAGGGAAACCACTTTGCGTCTGTATCGTGATGCCGCTGCATTTGCCCGCGTGGCTGGCATCATCATTGCCGATACCAAGTTCGAATTCGGCCAGGACGAGACCGGCCGCCTGTATTTGATTGACGAGGTACTTACGCCGGATTCTTCACGCTTTTGGCCTGCAGACAAGTATCAGGTAGGAGTCAGCCCACCCAGCTTCGATAAACAGTTTGTTCGTGATTATCTGGAAACCCTGGACTGGAACAAACAGGCGCCGGGACCGAAGCTGCCACAAGACATCATCGACAAAACCGCAGCGAACTATCTTGAGGCGCTGACTCGTCTGGCAGGTCCGCACGAGCTGTGATGTTGCCGGCGATTTCCGTCCTATGAGCGATTCGACCGCCGTATCACCAGAGCCGACTTTGCCTGATGTACGCAAGGTTGGCTTTGGAGCACCCATCAAGTGGTTGAAACTGGGCTGGGCGGATCTTTGGCGGCAGCCGATGGCCAGCCTGTTCTACGGAGTTGCGATCGCAGTGACCGGGGCGGTGATTCTGACAGTAACAGCAAGCCTGCCTTTCTTGTTCGCGGCGGCCATCACCGGCTTTATGCTTGTCGCGCCGATACTCACGGCGGGTGTCTATGAGCTTTCACGCCGCTACCTGGCCAATGAGCCGGTAAGCCTGGTCGATTCCATGCTGGCCTGGAATCGCAATCTCTCGGGTCTGGTGGGCTGCGGATTTCTGTCAATAATGGCCGGTACCGTCTGGCAGGTGATATCCGCAGTGATAATCAGCCTGTTTTACACGGGCCGTCCGCTGGGTCCGCTGAAAATGATGATTGAGGTATTGATCAACCCCCAGCATTATCTGATGTTCTTCATCTATATGGGTGCGGGTGGGCTTTTGGCGGCACTGGTCTTTATTTTCAGCGTGGTTTCGATCCCAATGTTGGTCGACCGTCCTTGCGGAGTGCGCTGCGCCCTGATCACCAGTCTCAATGCCGTTGGCGAGAACCCGCTGCCCTTGGCGTTGTGGGCGGTCATTATCATGTTGCTCACCAGTTTGGGTTTGGGCACAGCGCTATTGGGCCTGATAATTGTCATGCCCTGGCTCGGCCACGCCAGTTTTCACGCCTATAAAGACCTCGTCGCCTAGACGGTGAGGTGTTGCTCCGGAATAACGTCCCTACTTACAGGGTGGGAAATTGAAGTCTCCCATTTCATCCCCAACTCCAGAATATGAATCCACTGCTTGATTTCAGCGGCCTGCCCCGCTTTGATGTTGTTCAGCCTGAACACGTCGCACCTGCCATTCGCCAACTGCTCGTTGAACATCGTGAGTTGATTGATCGCCTGATCGCGTCGGACACTGCAGCGACATGGGATGACTTTGTGCAGCCCATGCTCGACGCGGGCGAACGGTTGTCGCGGGCCTGGGGAATTGTCGGGCATCTGCATTCCGTTAATGATGTCCCTCCCTGGCGCGAGGCCTATAACGCGTTACTGCCCGAGGTGTCCAGTTTCTACGCTGAGCTTGGGCAGAACCTCGCATTGTTCGCCAAGTATCAGGCCTTGGCCGCAGGTGCCGAATTCTCGCGCCTGTCGCCGACCCGTCGTCGGATCGTCGAGAACGAGTTGCGTGATTTCCGCTTGTCCGGAGCGGAACTCGCGGAAGACCTCAAGCCACGCTTCAAGGAGATTCAGGAAGAGCTTTCCACGCTCGGCGCGAAGTTTGCAGAGAATGTGCTGGATGCGACCAATGCTCACAGCGAATGGATAACGGATGAAGCCGGGTTGGCCGGTCTGCCCGATGACGCGAAAGCTGCCGCAAAAGCAGCCGCTGCCAAGGATGGAAGGGAAGCTTGGAAATTTACCCTTCAAGCACCGTCTTACATTCCGGTGCTGCAGTACAGCGACAACCGCGACCTGCGCGAGCGAATGTATCGCGCCTCTGCCACACGGGCTTCGGAGTTCGGCCCGGAAGAACTGAACAACGGCCCGCTGATCGACCGTCTGCTCGCCTTGCGCAATGAAGAAGCAACAATGCTCGGCTATGCCAATTTTGCCGAGGTATCGCTGGCCACCAAGATGGCCGACGCGCCGGCACAGGTTGCGGCGTTCCAGCGAGACATGGCTGCCAAAGCACGTCCTTTTGCAGAAAAAGATATTGCCGAACTGCGCGAGTTCGCTGCTTCCGAACTTGGCATGAACCAACTGGAAAGCTGGGATCTTGCATGGGCCTCGGAGAAGCTCAAGCAGCAGCGCTACAGCTTTTCCGACGATGAGGTAAAGCAGTACTTTCCTCAGCCCAGGGTACTTGCAGGGCTGTTCCATGTCATTGAGACATTGTTTGCCGTGACGCTTACGCCCGATAGTGCGCCGGTGTGGCATCCAGCGGTACGTTTCTACCGGATTGAGCGCGAGGGTAAGCTCATCGGACAGTTCTATCTTGATTTGCATGCGCGCGAAACCAAGCGCGGAGGCGCCTGGATGGACGAAGCAATTACCCGTCGCCGAGTCGCGAGCGGTGTTCAGACGCCAGTGGCCTACCTCAATTGCAACTTTCCGGCGCCCATCGGTGAGGGCAGTCAAAAGCGAGCCGCCACCTTCAGTCACGATGATGTAATTACTCTGTTTCACGAATGCGGCCACGGACTGCACCACTTGTTGACGCAAGTCGACGAACTGCCGGTGTCGGGAATTCACGGTGTCGAATGGGATGCGGTGGAGCTACCCAGTCAGTTCATGGAAAATTTTTGCTGGGAATGGGATGTGCTTAGCGGCATGACCGCCCATGCTGAAACCGGGGTGCCGCTGCCTCGCACACTCTACGACAAGATGATCGCGGCGAAGAACTTCCAGAGCGGCTTGCAGACCTTGCGCCAGATCGAATTCGGTTTGTTCGATCTGCTGCTGCACAGTGAGTTTGTGCCCGGCGCAGGCAGCAGCGTCATGGATTTGCTGGCCGATGTGCGCCGTGAGGTGGCGGTGCTGGTGCCGCCGGATTGGAATCGTTTTCCAAACAGCTTTTCGCACATATTCGGCGGCGGTTACGCGGCCGGGTACTACAGCTACAAATGGGCCGAGGTGCTTTCCGCCGATGCCTACGAAGCCTTCGAGGAGGCGGCCAAGTCAAGCGGCAGCACGCTTGATGCGGCGACCGGCGAGCGTTTCTGGCGCGAAATCCTGTCGGTCGGCGGCTCGCGTCCGGCGCTGGAATCCTTCAAGGCATTTCGCGGACGCGAACCCCAGCCGGATGCTCTGTTACGCCATAACGGGATGGCCCTGACGGCCTGAGTCACCGTCTCACCAGCGCCGACTTTCGGCGCTCATCAATTTCAGGCGTCGCGCACCAGACTGGATAACTCCCGGTCGAGTATCGCCGGGTCACCGCTGTTGAGCTCCACCAGTCGGCGCAGATGGGTGATGCTGTCGAGATCAATGCTTTCACAGCGCAGCCCGATGTGAGAGCCTTCCACGTGGGTGACTTTGGTCCACATGGTAATGATCGCATCCGGTGCGAGTTCAAGCGACAAGCGGCACTCCTCGCCGGTTTTCCCGTGCCAGACTTCGGCGGCTTCGAGTAAGGCACCCTTCAGCGAAATATCCAGTAACTGGGCAAACGCCTCCCCATCATGGGTGGTCAACCGTACCGGAGAATGAAACACGGCACGCCAGAAATTGCGGCGCTCAGTGGATTTGTTCATAAAGCGCTTTATTCGACAGGGCAACGCTGATATCGATACTTGTGAAGCTGGACTCGAGCGGGCATGAAGTATTTTTGCTGCAGTGATGCTCACGCTGGCACTCGACACGGGTCTGATCAAGCACCACCATTTGCTTGCAGACGGGGCAATGGTCAATCGGCGAATCGAACATGATGAACCTCCGTGTTTCTGTCTGGGCCATGTTGCTACTTTGATTATAGACGGTGCCTCGCTCGGGTATCATCCAGACATGAAAATTGCCAGCTGGAACGTGAATTCGCTCAAGGTGCGTCTGCCGCATGTCATCGACTGGCTGGCGGAGACTCAGGCGGATGTTCTCTGTTTGCAGGAAACCAAGATGGAGGATAAGGTTTTTCCCTACGCTGAATTGGAAGCTGCCGGTTATCGCGCCACCCATAATGGGCAGAAGACTTATAACGGCGTTGCCATTCTCGCTCGCGGCGAACTGGAAGATGTTAGCTTCAACATCCCCGCATTTGTCGACGAGCAAAAACGGGTGCTGGCGGCGACAGTCAACGGTGTGCGGATCATCTGTGCCTACATGCCCAATGGTCAGGCGGTCGGTTCCGATAAGTACGAGTACAAATTGCGCTGGCTGCACGCCCTGACGGATTATGTGCGAGACGAATTGCAGCGCTGGCCGCAACTGTCCTTGTTGGGTGACTACAACATTGCCCCGGACGATCGTGATGTGCATGACCCTGTGGCCTGGAAGGATCAGATTCTGTGCAGTGAACCCGAGCGCACTGCGTTCAGACAGTTTCTCGATCTGGGTTTGGCTGATGCGTTTCGTCTTTTCGATCAGCCGGAGCGAATTTTTTCCTGGTGGGATTACCGCCAGATGGGATTTCGACGCAACCACGGCATGCGCATCGACCATATTCTTTTGTCGGCGCCGTTGGCCGGGGTTTGCCGGGCCTGTTTGGTGGACAAGACACCACGGAAACTTGAAAGGCCTTCCGATCATGCGCCGGTGTTGGCGACGCTGGATATCGCGGCGGACTCCGGGCCGAGATGAACATTGAGAGCCTGGTTGCGCTCTATCCGGTCCTGGCCCGGTTGCCGGCCGAACTGCTGCAGCGGATCGTCGATACCCTGAGGGTTCAGTCTGTGCCTTCCGGCGTTACGGTATTTGACGAGCGGCAGCCCTGTAGTGGATTTCCTTTTGTTCTGCAAGGCGCGATCCGGGTCGTCAAACTCAGCGCCAATGGCCGTGAGTTGCCTCTGTATCGCGTGGTGGCGGGCGAGAGCTGCATTATCACTTCGAGCTGCCTGCTCGGCCACGCAGACTACAACGCGCGCGGGGTAAGTGAGGGCGCAACGACTTTGGCCCTGCTGCCACGGGATCTGTTTGATGAAATGCTGGCTGAACCCGCGTTTCGCGATTTCATTTTTGCCTTGTTTTCCGAGCGCGTGGCTGAGTTAATGCAGTTGGTGGAAGAAGTTGCCTTTCGTAAGCTGGATCAGCGCCTGGCAGCGCTGCTGTTGGGCAAGGGACGCCTGGTGCATACCACTCACCAGCAACTGGCGGACGAACTGGGAAGCGTGCGCGAGATGGTCAGCCGACTATTGAAAGGCTTTGCCGAACAGGGACTGGTCAAACTCGGGCGCGAACAGGTGGAGGTGCTTGATCCCGGCGGTTTGCGCCAGGTTGCCTCTGTGACTTAGGTTACAGTCAGGCTCGGGTGCTGGTGGTGTAATGACGCCACTAATAATTTACCCACAAGGAGTACATCATGAAATTGAATGTCGGCGGCGTAGACCGCATCCTGCGCATTGCTGTTGGTCTCGGACTGGTTGGCTGGGCTGCCATGGGCGGTCCGGTATGGGCGTGGATTGGGGTTGTGCCCTTGGCAACTGGGGCGATTGGCTGGTGCCCACCCTATGCAATGTTTGGATTCAGCACCTGTGCGATGAAAAAACCGCCTGAAAAGGCCTGAGGCTAACCGGGTGCCGGCCGTTACGGCACCCCGTTGACGGACCTCGCCGGGGAGCAGATGCCTCGGCCGATTTGTCCGTTCTAAAACTCGATACCGAGGTTGATCGAATCGAAAGTCTGGCGGCCGCCGGTGCTCCCGGAAGAAAAGAATTCTTCGCTGCGCTGGACGCGCGTTACGGATAGACGCACGGGGTCGATGCGCAGGCTGAAGCCGAGCGTGAGGTCGTACACATGCGGCCGATGTCTTACGCCGGGGCTGTTGCTAAAAACCGTGCCGTCGAGAAAGATGTTGTGAGCGACGAGCCGGTGGTCGAGGCCGGCGAAGACATACCATTCAAGCTCGTGTGAGCGCCCCGGCTCGATATCGTGGCGCATGTTCTGCAGCATGGCGCCACCGGGTTCGATGGTATCCGGGCCGAAGCCTGTCATGTGGCGGCCGAGGCGCAGGATGCCGCCGGCGCGGGCCAGTGTCATCACCGTGCCCAAAGTCACCCCGCCGTGCGGAATCACTTCCAGATCGATTCCTGACGGACTGTCGAGCGAGTATTTGCTCTTGGCCAGATAGGAAACCAGAAATGCTGGCTCGTTGGGAATCTGGTTGTGCCAGCCTAGAGGTTCGGGCGAGCCGATCAGCTTGTGCCACTCGGACTGGATTTCCCGGCCCAGGGCGGACGGCCCGACGATGCCGACATCAAGCTCGACGGTATCCAGACGGTTCTCTTTTGCGCGCTGGGCAACTCCACCTAGATAGAGCCAGGCTGCCCAGGGGCGATCGAGCGGCTGCGGCGCGCTGATCTGAATCGACTTCGGTGTGTATAGGTTCTGGCCGACAAAAAGCCCGAGATGAATTTTGCTTCCGCCTTCCGGCGCCAGTTGCTTGAGCAGCTCCGTGGCGGGTAACTGGAGCAGGTCAAAAGGCGCACCACCGCCAAACTTGATGCCGTTGGTGTAGTAGCGATCAGTGCGCGACAGCATGTCGTTCTCGACAAACAACTGAAGCTCGCTGCCCTCGGGCGGCCGCAGTGGAGCACTGATGGACGGTGCCGAGGCAAACAGCAGTGCGAGCAGGGCAATCAGAAGACGCATGAGAAACCGGCGATAAGAGGCAGCTTGAAGAACGCGCTATTCTACGTTGACGGTGGATTTCAATCCGCCAAGCCAGTTAAGTACGCCTAGCCCTGCGGCGCGACCACTGGCAAAACTGGCCGTGAGCAGGTAACCACCGGTCGGCGCTTCCCAGTCCAGCATTTCTCCGGCGCAGAAGATTCCCGGCATTGCTCTTAGCATCAGATGATCGTCGAGCGCGGCGAAGGCAACTCCACCTGCGCTGCTGATGGCTTCATCCAAAGGTCTTGGTGACAGCAGCTTCAGCGGCAGTGATTTGATGCGCGTCGCCAGCTTGTCCGTCGTGGCGAGATCGGCTGCGTCGGCGTATTCGTGCAGCAGCGCCGCTTTGACGCTGTTGATGCCGGCGTGACGACGCAGATGGCTGGCGAGTGAATCACGGCCCCGCGGTCGGGCCAGATCACCGGCCAGGCGTTGTTGTTCGCGCCCTGGAGCGAGGTCGAGATGCAGCGTGGCGCTGCCGGTGGCCTCAATGCAATCACGCAACAACCCGGACAGTGCGTAGATCAGGCTGCCTTCGACGCCATGCTTGGTAATCAGAAATTCCCCATCGCGCCGGATCAGGTTTCCGTCGGGAGTCAGGAAAGAGGCTCGGATGGCTTTGACCGGCGTTCCGGCGAAGCGATGACTCAGGTGTTCGCTCCAAGCCACGTTGAAACCGCAATTGGCCGGTCGCAGGGCTTGCACTTCAATGCCGCGCGCAATAAGCAACTGCGTCCAGGCACCATCCGAGCCCAGGCGTGCCCAACTGCCACCACCGAGGGCTAGTACCACGGCGTCGGGCTCGACCGTCACTTCACCTGCCGGCGAAGCAAAGCGCAAGCCGCGCCTGTCAGCGATCCAGCCTAGCCAGCGATGGCGGGGATGAAAGACCACGCCGGCACCGCGCAGTCGATGCAGCCAGGCGCGCAACAGCGGTGCCGCTTTCATTTCCCGCGGAAAAACGCGACCGGAACTGCCGACGAAGGTTTCAACGCCTAGTCCCCGCGCCCATTCACGCAACTGTTGCGGGCCGAAGACGTCAAGCCAGGAGCCGACTTCTTTGTGCCGAGCACCGTAGCGGGAAACAAACAACTTCGGTGCTTCGGAATGGGTGAGATTCAGTCCGCCGCGCCCGGCGAGCAGAAACTTGCGACCGACCGAGGGCATGGCATCGAATACCTCGACGCGCTGGCCGCCGGCACTCAATATTTCGGCCGCCATCAGTCCGGCCGGGCCGCCGCCGATGACGGCTACTCGCGGGCGGTGGCGATCAGGGCTTGGCAAACTTGGCCAGCGTGTTGGCGAGCCGCACGTAGTCGGCCACAGTGATGTCCTCGGCGCGCGCTGTCGGAGTGATGCCCAGTGCGGCAAGGTCCGCCTCGCTGATGAAGGTGCGCAGCGTATTGCGCAACATCTTGCGCCGTTGCGAGAACGCGGCAGTGACGACCCGGGCGAACAGGGATGGATCGGTCGCCGTCTCACCAGAGCCGAGTTTTGTGGAAGTCGAGCGTGGAATCATGCGTACGATGGCCGAGTCGACCTTGGGTGCGGGACTGAAGGCACTCGGCGGGACGACAAACATGCGCTCCATATGGTAGTGGTATTGCAGCATGACAGACAGGCGCCCGAAGTCCTTGGTTCCCGGCTCGGCCACCATACGGTCGACTACTTCCTTTTGCAGCATGAAGTGCATGTCGTGGACCAGCGAAGCGAATGGCACCAGATGAAACAGCAGCGGGCTGGAAATGTTATAGGGCAGGTTGCCGACGATCTTCAACGGCCCCGATTCCTTCAGCGCGCCGAAATCGAATTTGAGCGCGTCGCCCTCGTGAATTGTCAGCCGCTCGGGCGTAAAACGATCACGCAGTCGGGCAATCAGATCACGATCAATTTCAACAACGTGGAGATGATCGACGCGTTCCAGTAGCGGCTCGGTGATGGCGCCCAGGCCCGGGCCGATTTCGACCAGGGTATCTCCGGCACGCGGTCCGATGGCATCGACAATCTGGTGAATGATGCCGGGCGAAACCAGAAAATTCTGTCCAAACCGTTTGCGCGCAACGTGATTGCGCTGACTCTCCCTCTGTACCGTCATGCGCAGGTACTTGCGCTACGCACAGGCATCCCGTCGTGGAACAGCGTCAGCGTGGCAGGGGCAAGCGTAGTCCAGGCTTCGTTGTCGGTTAGCGGCAGGGTTGCAATCACGGCAACACGATCATCGGGACTGGTCACCTCGCTGAAGTCCACGCTGACGTCCTGGTCCTTGAGATGGGCAACCGCGAAGGGAGCTTTGCGTACAATGTAACAAAGCTTGCTACTGCAGTGAGCGAACAGGCAATCGCCACTGGAAAGTAGAAAGTTGAATTCGCCATGCCGGGAAATCTGTCCGGCGAGTTCGACGAGTGTTGCGAACAGAACTTCCTGTGGCGGCATTTCGGTGGGGAAGCGACGGCGCAATTTTCGCAGGATGTGACAGAAGGCCTGCTCGGAATCGGTGTCGCCTACGGGTGCAAAACCGCCGTCCGACTGCGGCAAAAATTCCTTCAAGTTTCCGTTGTGAGCAAAAATCCAGTAACGGCCCCACAACTCGCGCTGGAAGGGATGGGTATTCTCCAGTGTGATGCTTCCCTGAGTGGCTTTGCGAATATGAGCGATCACATTCTTCGAGCGGATCGGGTAACTATGCACCAGTTCGGCTACGGCCGAATGCGCCGAGGGCTCGACGTCGAGAAAGACTCGGCATCCCGGGCCTTCGAAGAAGGCGATGCCCCAGCCGTCCTTGTGGATGTCGGTGAGCCCGCCACGTGTGCGAAACCCCTCGAATGAAAAGCAGATGTCGGTGGGGGTGTTGCAGTTCATGCCGAGCAGTTGGCACATGCTTAGACGTCCTGTTGCAAGGCGATCGCGATCGCCGCATCAATCGCGGCGAACAGGCTGTTGGGCGAGGCTCGGCCTTTTCCCGCAATCTCAAGCGCGGTGCCATGGTCGACCGAGGTACGGACGATCGGCAGACCCAGCGTGATGTTGACACCCTGATCAAATGCCGCGTACTTGAGCACCCCGAGGCCTTGATCGTGATACATGGCCAATTGAGCGTCGGAGCCGGCCAGAATGTTTTTGGTGAACAGCGTGTCGGCGGGCAAAGGACCTATCAAATCAAAACCCTCGGCACGCAGTTTGTCGAGTACTGGCACGATGACCTCAATCTCTTCACGACCCATATGACCCCCTTCACCGGCATGAGGGTTGAGTCCGGCGACGAGTATTCGCGGACTCGATATGCCGAACTTGATTCTCAGATCGGCATGCAGAATTCGTATTGTCACTTCAAGATCTTGGCAAGTGATTGCGGCAGGAACATCCTTCAGCGCCAGATGCGTTGTGGCCAGTGCGACGCGTAAATTCTCATCTGCCAACTCAGCCGCGAGCATCATCACAACGCGTGGTGTGCCAGTACGGTGGGCGAGGTATTCGGTATGCCCGCTGAAGGCAATCCCGCTGTCGTTGATGATGCCTTTGTGTACCGGTGCCGTTACCATCGCGGAAAACTCGCCGGATCTACAACCGTCAAGTGCCGCATCAAGCAGACGCAGCACGTAAGAAGAATTGCGCGGATCCAGACATCCAGGAACGCTGGGCACAGCAAGTGGAATGTGGCGGATATCAAGCTTGCCAGCATCCAGCCCAAGGGCGCTTGCGCGTTCGCTAATCATTTGGCGATCGCCAAGAACGGTCAGATGCGCCGGCCACGAACGCTCGGTCAATCTCAGGCAGATGTCCGGGCCGATACCGGCTGGCTCGCCGGAGGTGATGGCGATTGCCGGCATCGCCAGATGCTTCGCGCTAGCGTTCGTTGCTACGGTATTCGACATAGGCGCGGTCGCGCATTTGCCGGACCCAGTCCTGATACGCCTCGTCGGACTTGCGCTCGCGCAATATCTGCCGCGCTGCGAGGCGCTTGCGCTCAGCCGTGGCATCCTCGGTTCTACGCTCGAGCACCTGGATCAGGTGGAAGCCAAATGGTGATTTCACCGGCCCGCTGATTTCGTTGATCTTGAGCGCATCCATTGCTTTTTCGAAGTCGGGAACGGTGTCGCCTTGATTCAGCCAACCGAGATCTCCACCCTTGGTTGCCGAAAGGTCGTTGGAATACAGGCGAGCAAGTTCGGCAAAATCACCCCCGTTGTCCAGCCGCTCCTTGAGACCGACCAATTTGTGGCTCGCTTCATTTTCCGAAACAAGCTCATTTATCTTGATCAGGATATGGCGAGCGCGAGTCTGCTTCAAGGGCAACATCTGCGATGCGCTATTTTCGCCTTGCCTGGCGATAAGTTTGATGATGTGAAAGCCGGCGGGGCTGCGCAAAATATCGCTAACTTCGCCCGGGTGCAGTTTTTTCACGGCATCGGCATAGAGCGCCGGCAATCGATCTAGCGGTCGACTCCCCATGTCCCCGCCTTTGAGTCCGTCGGGCACGTCGGAATAGCTGGCGGCCACCTTGGCAAAATCCTCTCCACGCTTTATCTGGTCAAGCGCCTCATTGGCTCTCGCACCGATTCGCATCAGTTGGTCGGGTGTAGCCTGTTCCGGAACTCGCAGAACAATGTGAGCGGTCCTGACTTCAATGTTGCCGGCACTGTTTCCTTGATCGGGATTTGCCAGATAGTTGTCGATCTCTCCTTCGGAAACGACGATGCGACTTTCCACCTCGCGTTCACGAAGACGAGCCAGGACTATCTCCTCGCGAATTTCCTCACGAAACTTGTTCCAGGAAATACCGTCTTTTTCCAAGGCCGCCCGGAAGTCCTTCAAGGAAAGGTGATTGCCTTCGGCAATGCGACGCATGGCGGCATCGAGTTCTATATCTGATATGCGCAGTCCGGTTTCCTTGGCAAATTGAAGTTGCACGCGGTCACTGATCAAGCGTTCCAGCATCTGTTTTTCAAGGACATCGCGCGGGGGTGGCTGCACTTTCCGATCCCGCAATTGGCGTTCCACCGTAGCGAGGCGCGCGCCTAATTCAAAGGCTGTTATCGCCTCACTATTAACTACCGCAACAATGTGGTCGACCTCTATCGGTTGGGCGCGCTTTTTCTGGGCATGGGCAGGCACGATAGCGAAGCTGGACAGGAGGCAAAGCAGTATCAGGCGAAGGATCATTGTGTATTGGTTGATGCGTCTGCGCCCCGCTGGTTGATGACGTCGTAACCTGGAACGTTGCGTTTGAGAATGTCGAGAGGATTCGATCCGATCTTCGCAAAATCGTTCAACTCAAGCTGAAAGAACAGCGCGGTATTAGACGACTGCGTTTGCGTCGCCAGACGTTGCATAACAATGCGGCCTATCCAGCATCCGCCGTCAAACTCCAGGCCTGCAACGGACTCGATCATGCGTCCTTCCTTGGTTGAATAGTTGAAGCGCCCTACTGCGTGCCAACCGCCGGTGAGCGGCCATTGCCCGGAAATATCTATCTGACCGAGTTGATCTCGGGTATAGCGATAGCCAGCATTCAGCACCTTGCCGGATTCAGGTTGATAGCGTCCGCCAATGTTCAGGCGCTCCATTCGGCCCAGGCGCGGGTTGTACTGGACGCCAGCATCAGCATAGGTTTTTGGCAGAACGCGTCCGGAAAGCGATCCCAGGAAATCGGTCTGGCGGTCACTGCGCAGCACTTCGCCAGGAAGCCCGACTTTCTGGGTACTGAAATAAAAGCGCTGACCAAAGGCCGCTCGTATTGATTCTGCTCCTGTTGCCGGATCAAGCAGGCGCGAAGTCAGCATCAAGGTCGCCTGGTTGGCATCGCCAATTCGGTCGCCGCCGGCATATCGGTTCTCGCCGAATATCTGCGCGAAATCGAACCCCGAGATGCCGGTGTCGAAAACCGGGATCTGACTTTGGTCGCGCACCGGCACGTACAGATAGTAGAGGCGCGGCTCCAGTGTCTGTGTCAGTTTGTCGCCCAGCCAGTCGATATCGCGCTCAAACGTTACTCCCGAGTCAAGGCTGAAGATCGGCACATTGCGACTGAGTCTATCGGGCGTGCCTGCGGCTTGATGATCGAGTTGGTAGCGCGTGGAATGCAGTCCGATTTTTGGCGTTACGCTCAGGACTTCGGTTTGTAAAGGTAGCGATATCTGCGGGTAAAGGGTAAAGCGCCTACCTTCAACCAGTGTGGGGTTGCGAAAATTGACGTGTTCGCCACTAAACGCAAAATTTAGTCCAAGCGGAAGGTCGCCGCGATTGGCATTGACGGTCAGCTGCGGAAGGCGACGGTAAGGTTCCGTCACTCGCGGCAGGGATGGGTCTTGCAGAGTCTGGTAGCTCTGCGCCATCAAATTGGCCGACCACCAGGTGCCTCCATAGCTCAGCGTGCCTTGTCGCAGGAGATTTGTCTGGGCGACTGCCGTCGAACCGTTTGCCAGATCGCTGAAATAGGTGTCGTCAGATGCACCATTCAAAACCAGAGATGCTGAAAAGCCGTAACCCAGACTGTGGTTATGCGTCAGCGAGTAGGACGACCTGCTCTTGTCCTTCAGCTTGTCGTCAGGCAGATATTCTCCCTGCATGGTGCCGCTGTAGGCAGTCTGCAAATAGCGATACTCGCCTTTCCAGAGAGTGCCGCGTTTGGCCATTATTCGCGGTGCAATGGTCGCGTCCATGTTCTGCGCGATGTTCCAGTAGAAGGGCTGGGTGTATTCGAAACCACCGCTGCTGGTTGAACCAAATGTTGGGCTGAGCAACCCGCTCTTGCGTTCGTTGTTGAGCGAAAAACTTAACCAGGGCGAATAGAGGATCGGGACCCCTTTGAAATACAGCGTGGCATTTTTGGCCGTGCCCTGTTGCTCGTCATAGTCAAGCCGCAGATCGGCTGTCCGCGCAAACCAGTCAGGATCGTGACCAGCAGCAGGGGCGCAAGTGCTGTACGTTGCGTCGGAGAGCCGGTACTTTCCCTCGCCCTCGAACTCCATGCGTGTAGCGGCACCCTGAGCGGTAGTGAGGTCAGGGTTGTGCGGACCGTCAGCATCGATCCATAGGGTCGGGACAGATCCGGTTTTATTGCGGCGTATGTTGTACTCGGGCTGCTCGAAAAAGCCCGTGCTGTCTTTCATTTTCATACGCATTCTTGGACCGCGCACGCGATCACCGTCGCGCGACAGGCGGACGTTGCCTTCCGCCTCTACTTCGTCTGTCTCCTGCCAGTAGGTCACCCGGTCGCTTTTCAGGATCGAATTGCGCTTGCGGATCTCAACGTCGCCGTCGGCGACGACTTGAACATCGGTCTTGCCAGAGATGTGTTCTGCAGCGATGAAAGTTGGCAAGACTTCGTTCGGCAGCGTGAAATGGGGCAGGATGTCGGTGGAACTAGTTAGCCTGGGTTCTGGCAGGTCTCCGGCAGCAACATGCGCTGAATAGAGTGGCGGTAGTGCAGGACGCTCGACAACCAGCGGCGGCTCTTCAGGCCGTGCGATCGCAGGTAACGGCACGACAGTTTGCTGCGGCGATATCTCGGCGGATTCTTCCTGCCGGCGCGGCGCTTCCGCGGCATTTGCAGCAGGCACCTGGCTTGGCGTCGAAGGCGATGGTGAAGTTGCACTGCCGTTTCTGCGAGAACTGACGGGAGGTAATTGAGCCGTAGCTTTCGAAGCGTCACTGGCGAGCAGTTTCTGCTCTGGTGCAGTTGCGCTAGTTGGCGCAGGCGCTTCCCCAGCCGGAGTTTGTGGCTGTTCGGCAATGCGCGGCGAGAGGCTTGGCGCAACCAGAGCGGGCTCAGTCAATGTCAATGGGGACTTGGCGGTGACAGATGACCCACTGGCGGAGCTTGGTGGTGGCGTACCAGCACCAAGCAGGGCCGGATCAATGCGCAAAGGCGGCAAGGCGTCTGCAGCCGCGGAGCCTGCGGTCAGAGCCAAAAAGGCAAACAGTGAACTGGCGCCGAAATGTCCGCGATGCGATTGAGACATGCTGTATCGATAAGTTGGCGCAGCGGTGACGGAAGGACGCAGGCTCAAATAACGCGTATAACGCGTTCAGCAGCCACGCGCAACGCCTGTTGGTTAAGCCATTTCCGGCCGATGCTAGAATCGCGAATTCTATCACTTCAAGCCTGCGGAACGCGCTGTCAGACAAAGCTTTTGCGCCTTTAACGCAGCACTCCTATGGAACGTCAGAAGCAGATCAAGACATGGCTTGCGGCTTTGTGGCCGGGGCGAAGTTTCAGCCTCGCGCCGGCGTCGGCCGATGCCAGTTTTCGTCGCTACTTTCGAGTCACGCTGGACGATCAGGCTACGTGCATCGTCATGGATGCGCCGCCGGCGAACGAAGACTGCCGTCCCTGGTTGCATGTACAGCAGATCTTTCAGGCGGCGAAGGCTCATGTCCCAGAAGTTTTGGAGCAAGATCCCGAGCAAGGTTTCCTGTTGCTTTCGGATCTGGGCAACAAGACTTACTTGCAGGCGCTCGACGCCGACAATGCCGAGGCGCTTTATGCCGATGCCATGGCAACGCTGATTTCCATTCAGCAGGCAAGTCGCCCTGATGTGTTGCCTGAATATGATCGGGCGATGCTGCGTCGCGAGCTTGATTTGTTTCCTGAATGGTATCTTGGTCAGCACCACAAATTGCTCCTGTCTGACACCGAAAAGAACGCAATCGAGACCGCTTTCAATCGCATTTTGGCTGTGAATCTCGCTGAGCCGAAAGTGTTTGTTCATCGCGATTATCATTCCCGCAATCTAATGCATGTCGGGGATCCGGATGCTGGCAATCCCGGCGTCATCGATTTTCAGGATGCGGTGTACGGTCCGATCAGCTACGACATGGTGTCTTTGCTTAAAGATGCCTATATCGAATGGGACGAGGATCTGGCGCTTGATTGGCTGGTGCGCTACTGGGAAAGGGCGCGCAAAGCGGGCCTGCCGGTTGCCTCTGACTTTGGCGAGTTTTTTCGCGACTACGAGTGGATGGGAGTGCAACGCCACATCAAGGTATTGGGAATATTTGCCAGGTTGTATCACCGTGACGGCAAGGATGGCTATCTCAAGGATATGCCGCTGGTCGCAAGATATCTGCGCAAGACCTGTGAGCGCTATAGCGAGCTCGGGACGCTACGCAAGCTGCTGGACCGGGTGGAGGACAAGATCACTGTTCTGGGTTATACGATGGATAAAAGTGAGTTGAAGTAGATATGCTTTTTCCAAGGAGAACGCGAAGAGCACTGAGAAATACTGGGCCTGCTTTCTCTGTGCCCTTCGTTGCGCAGTATCGTTCTTGACTGGGATGAAGCCGATTCGATGAAAGCCATGATTCTTGCTGCGGGACGCGGTGAGCGCATGCGGCCCCTGACCGACCAGATGCCGAAGCCCCTGCTTCTCGTTGCCGGCAAGCCGCTGATTGTCTGGCATCTGGAAAGTTTGGCGGAATCGGGTTTGCGTGAGGTGGTGATCAATCACGCACATCTCGGCGCGCAGATCGAAGCCACACTCGGCGATGGCTCGCGCTGGGGTCTTTCGATTCGCTATTCGGCCGAACCCGAAGGTGCGCTTGAGACCGCTGGAGGCATCGCCAACGCACTGCCTTTGCTGGGAAGTGAAGATCCGTTTCTGGTGATAAATGGAGACATTTTTTGCGACTGGAATTTTGCGAAAGCCGCCACAGTATTAATGTCTGACGATCTCGCTCATTTGGTGCTGGTGCCGAATCCGACGCACCATCCAAACGGTGACTTTTTTCTGACGGCGAATCGGGTCGCTGCGGAAACGGATGCAGAGGCAAGTTCTGGAGCCAATTCGGGGCTGAATACCTTCTGCGGCATCGGCATCTATCGACCGCAGTTGTTCGCAGGTATAGAGCGTGGCAGACCCGCAAAACTTGCGCCTTTGCTACGTGAGGCGATGACGGCTCGGCGAGTATCCGGAGAGTTGCATTCCGGTCGCTGGGTGGATGTCGGCACACCGCAGCGTCTGGCCGATCTGGATGCCCGGCTACGCTCGCTATAATCGATCAATGGATACATCGCAATTGCCACTTGAAACCTCGTTCGAGCCGTATCGCCAGCGCCGACATTTGTTGATCGAGCGCATGGTGAATGGCGGTGGTGGAATCGCAGTCATTCCGACTTCTGCCGAAAAGGCACGTAACCGGGATACACATTTTCCGTATCGAGCTGACAGCTATTTTCAGTATCTGACCGGCTTCACCGAGCCCGAAGCCGTGCTGGTAGTTGTTGTCGGAAAAGCCGGTGTATCGTCTCAATCCATATTGTTCTGTCGCGAGAAAAACCTTGAGCGAGAGATCTGGGACGGCTTTCGTCACGGACCGGAGGGCGCCCGTGAAATTTTCGGTTTCGACGAAGCGCATACCGTAAGCGAGTTTGACGACAAACTCGCCGAAATGCTTCCCGATCAGCCGGTGTTGTGGTTTTCCATCGGCCACGACACTGGCTGGGATCAGCGAATTTCCGCGGCTTTAAATACGGTGCGTGGTGCCAGCCGCACCGGCAAGCGCGCACCGGCCACGATACGCGATGTGCGCGCCGAGCTTGATAGCATGCGTCTGGTCAAGGATGCGGCCGAACTTGCAACCATGCGTCGCGTCGCGGCGATTTCCACCGACGCACACATCCGCGCCATGCGCTTTACTGCACCGGGGCGTTTCGAGTACGAGGTCGAGGCCGAGTTGCTGCACGAATTTCGCCGTCGTGGCTGTGAATTTCCCGCCTATACGTCCATCGTCGCCGGTGGTGCGAATGCCTGCGTCCTGCATTACGTAGGCAACGATCAGGTTCTGCGTGACGGCGATCTGCTACTGATCGATGCCGGTGGCGAACTCAACGGTTATGCCTCGGACATTACGCGAAGCTTTCCGGTCAATGGCCGTTTCAGTGGAGCGCAAGCCGATGTCTATCAACTGGTGCTGGAAGCGCAAGTTGCGGCGATTGCTGCAGTACGTCCCAGCGCAACCTTTGCCGATCCACACGATGCGGCCCTGAGTGTTCTGGTGCAAGGCATGATTGATCTCAAGCTGTTGCAAGGGTCGTTGAATCAGGCGATGGAAGAAGAGAGCTACAAGCGCTTCTATATGCATCGCACCAGTCATTGGCTGGGCAAGGATGTGCACGATGCTGGCGAATACAAGGAAGGTGAGAACTGGGCGCCATTGACACCTGGCATGGTGTTGACGATTGAGCCCGGTTGTTACATTCGTCCTGCGGACGATGTGCCCGAGGTATTCTGGAATATTGGTGTGCGTATCGAGGACGATGCCGTTGTGACGTCAATGGGTTGCGAAATCATCACTGCCGCCGCGCCAAAGAAAATTGAAGACATCGAGGCGCTGATGCGCGACGCTCGTGGCAACTGAAACCCCACCGCCAACTCCGAGCGTAGCGAGCCAAAACAGTCACCCCCT